>NZ_CAJTUX010000002.1 GCF_910579365.1 uncultured Oscillibacter sp. | reverse complement strand
TGGAGAGGTGCCCCACGTCGGTAATGTTCATGACCCGGTTCACGTCGTACCCGGCGAAACGGAGATACTTCTCCAGCACGTCCTCCATAATATAGCTCCGGAGGTTTCCGATGTGGGCAAAGTGGTAGACCGTGGGCCCGCAGGTGTACATCTCCACCCGTCCGGGGGTGTGGGTTTTGAACTCCTCTTTCTTGTGGGTCGCGGAATTGTAAAGATACATGGTTTCATCCTCCATATTTATGGGCCGCCGCTCCGGCGGGCCGCTTTTTACTCTCACGCAGGCCGCCGCTTGGGCGCCTCTTTCCGCCCCTTCCGCGTCTGCTCCAGCTCCTCCACCCGGCGGGCCAGCCGCTCCAGTTCCTCCCGCACCGGGTCCTGAACGCTGATCTGGTCCACGTCGTCGGCGTAGTACACGGGGCAGCCGTTCACCCGGACGATCCGGGCGGGGACCCCCACGGCGGTGGACCCCGGCGGCACCTCCCGCAGCACCACCGCCCCGGCGGCGATGCGGGCGTTGTCCCCCACCTTGAACGGCCCCAGTATCCGGGCTCCGGAGCCCACCAGCACGTTGTTTCCCAGGGTGGGGTGCCGTTTTCCCTGGTCCTTCCCGGTGCCCCCCAGGGTCACGCCCTGATAGAGCAGGCAGTCGTCCCCAATCTCGGCGGTCTCGCCGATGACGATGCCCATCCCGTGGTCGATGACCAGCCGCCGGCCAATGGTCGCGCCGGGGTGGATTTCAATGCCGGTTTTGTTCCGGGCGTGCTGGGAAATCCAGCGGGCCAGGAAATACCGCCGGCGCACATACAGCCAGTGGGCCGCCCGGTGCCACAGCAGCGCGTGGACGCCGGGATAGAGAAGGAAAATCTCCAGCTTGCTCCGGGCCGCAGGGTCCCGGCGCTGGTAGGCGGCCAGCAGGCCGCCCAGACGAGTCAAATACATGGCGGTTCACTCCTTGTCAGGGCCGGGAGGAAACAAAAACGCCTCCCGTACCGAAGTACGAGAGGCGACGGATCGCGGTTCCACTCTCATTTATCACTCAAGGGGCCCTTAACGGGGGCCGGACGGAGGGTTCTCCTCTCCCGCTCACGGACGCACTTCGCAGCTTCCTCCGCAGGCGCGCTTGCAGCCGGTGACGCGCCCTCTCTGTCCTTCGGGTGAACTGTTACTCTTTCCGATCATTGCGGTATTCACTTGACTCTCTCAGTATATTAACAAGATTTGTCCGGCGTGTCAAGTTTTTTCAGTCCTCGCCCCTGAGCTGATATCCCAGCTCCTGAACCTTCCGGCGAATCTGCTCCTGGCGGACGCCGGTGGAATCGTAGTCCACCGCCACGCAGCCCCGGTCGCTGAGGCTGACGGAGGTGACGCCGGGCAGGGTGTCCAGTCCCTGCTTCAGCAGCTTCTCGTCCTGCTTGTCCGCGGCGTTCTCCAGGGAAAAATAGGTGCTTAAACGGGCCATGAAACTCTCTCCTTTCGGACATAGCATTCCCATGGCCGCCCATTTCATTCCCGAAGCCTCAGCTCTTTTCCTCCTTCTTTTTCTCCAGCCGGGAGGACAGCTCGTTCAGCTCCGCCCCCGTCTGGTCCAGCGCCCGGGGCAGCTGGGACAGCGTCACCTCAATCTTGCGAAGCTCGCCGTTCACGTGGCTCGCGGTGGACTCAAACGCGCTCATCAGGCGCTGATACTGACTGCGGAACTCCCCCACCGTCCGGCGGGTCTGGGCGGCGGCCTCCGCTTCCAGATCGTCGGCCCGCTTCCGGGCCTCGCACTCAATGGAGCCCAGCCGCTCCCGGAATTGGGCATAGGCCTCCGCGTCGGGCTTGAGCGCGTCCCGCTCGGCGGTGAGCCGGGCCACGTCCTGCTCCAGGAGCCGCAGGGGCTCCAGGTCCGCTCTGGCGGCGCTCTCCTCCCCCAGCTTCATTTGAAGCGCGTCCCGCTCTCCGGTCAGCTCCTCCAGCTGGGCGCGGAGCTGGTCCAGCTGCTCCGCCTGCTCCGCCACCTGGGTGCGAAGGGTCTCGTTCTCCTCCTCCAGCTTCCGCTGGGCGGCGGCGGCCTTCTCCGAAGCCTGTTCCAGATACCGGACCACATCCTGCTTGTCAAACCCGCCGAAGGCCACGCTTTTAAAGGAATAATTCTCCATAGGGCCACCGCTCTTTCTCATAGTTTCTCCATGATAGTAACACATACGGCGGCATTTTACAAGGGTCAGCTTTCCCCCCGGAACTGGAAGTCGCTTCCAAACCGGCCCAAACCCGCGCACCCCAGCGGGTCCGCCTCTCACCGGTACACCAGCGGCGGGCGGGTCCCCAGGCGGGACAGCAGCTCGTTGGCAATGGTCCCGCACCGCTCCGCCGTCTCCTCCGCCGTGATCTCCCGCGAACCCTCCCGGCCGATGATGGTGGCGGCGTCCCCGGGCCGGACCTCCGGAAGCTCCGTCACGTCCGCCAGCAGCTGGTCCATACACATCCGTCCCACCATAGGGCAGAAGACGCCCCGGATCAGCACGCGCCCGCCCCGCCGGGCCAGCTCCCGGGGCAGGCCGTCGGCGTAGCCGATGGTGAGCACCGCCAGCCGCGTCTCCCGCTCCGCATGGAACTCCAGACCGTAGCCCGCCCGGTCCCCGGGCCGGAGGGTCCGCACGCAGGCCACCCGGGCCCGAAGAGACAGCGCCGGACGGAGCTCCGGCCACTGCCGGACCGCCCCCTGTCCGCTGCGGACGCCGTAGAGGGCGATCCCCGCCCGGACATAGCCGCAGGGCTGGGGCGGCAGGTTCAAAAGGCCATAGCTGGCCTGGACGTGGACCTTCCCGGGGTCAAGGCCCCTCTGCCGCAAGCGGTTCAGCCCGTCGTAGAACCGGGCCAGCTGCGCCTGGGTCTCCGCCTCCCGCGCCAGGTCGTCGGAGACGCAGAGGTGGGAGAAGACGCCGTCGATTTTCAGCTCCCTGCGTCCGTAGAGCCGGGCCAGGGCCTCCGTGTCCTCCGCCGGGACGCCCAGGCGGCCCATGCCCGTGTCCAGGGCCAGGTGGACATGCACGGGCCGCCCCATGTCCGCCAGGGCGTGGCCGTGGGCCTCGTCCGCCACGGTCTGGATCAGCCGCCAGCGGCGGAGCAGGGGAACCTCCTCCGGCGGCGTATAGCCCAGGATCAGAATCGTCCCACCAACGCCGCCTTTGCGCAGGGCGACGCCCTCCGCCAGACACGCTGCGGCGAAGGCCCGGACCCCCGCCTTTTGCAGGACCCGGGCGGTTGGAACCGCCCCGTGGCCATAGGCGTCCGCCTTCAGCACCGCCATCAGCTCACAGCCCTCCGGCAGCAGGGAATGGAGGGTCCTGGCGTTGTGCCGGAGGGCCTCCAGATCAACCTCCCTCCAGGCCCGGCTCCGGGCCGGAACGGGCGGGGGCCGGAGGGCGTCCGGCGCCCAGGCGGCGGCGAAGGAGGCGGCCACCACGACGGCAAAGCGAATCAGGCTGTTCTTTGCCAGGGGGCCGGCGAACCAGGGGAACCGGCCCCCCGCCCACACCAGCGCGATGAACCAGGGGTGAAGCACATAGACCCGCATGGACAGCCGCCGGGCCCGCCGGTCCTCGCCCTGGTTCCGCTCCAGCAGGAGGGAGAAGAGGAGGGCCGCGCACAGCGGCAGGGTCAGGTACATGCTGTCGTGCCGGGGCCAGCCCAGGGCGCGAAGCGTGAACGCCTCGGCCGTCATGGCCGCCAGGGAGAACAGGAGGCCCACGGAAACCGCCCGTCCCCCTCGGGGCCTTCCGGCGGCCCCCAGCAGAAGGAACAGCGGGACATAAAAGAGCCCGTTCCGGGTATAGCCGAAGACGGCGAACACGGCGTCATAAAACGCCGCCAGTCCGGGAACCTGGGCGGCAAGCCCGTAATAGCTGTCCCCGCCCAGGCCGACGAGGTACAGTCCCGCCGCCGCGGCAAAGGCCGCGGGCCGCCCCAGCCGCAGCAGTCCCCGGACCAGCGGCGCCCCCAGCAGCACGGCGGGGAAATACCAGAGGTGGTACAGCGTTCCCTCCAGCAGCAGCCGCCTCCCCCACTCCAGGGGCCCGTATCCGCCGCTGTGGAGGTTCAAAGGCAGGTAGAGGAGCACCGCCGCCAGATAGGTCCCCGCCGTCTTTTTCAGGAACCGCCCGGTATGCCTCCACTCCTCCCGGGCCAGGAAATACCCGCTGACCATAAGGAAGAAGGGCACGGCGGTCCGGCCGAGGCAGCGGCACAGCCAGAAATCCGCCGCCTCATTCCAGGACGCCAGCGGCCCGGTGTGGATGCACACCACCAGCACCGCCGCCAGAAGGCGGAAGCGGTCCAGGGCGGGTCCTCTCGCCGGGGCGGTCATACCAGAGCCTCCCACACGGTGAGGATGAAGCCCCCGGCGTTGTCCCCGGAGATCTGGCAGCAGCCCTCCGGCAGCTCCACCTCCGCCGCCTCGTCCGGGCAGGCCAGCCGGAAGACCTCCACCCGCCGCCCGTTGGAGAGCACCCTCCGCTTCGGCCCGGTATCCAGAAAGGCCCCATACTCCTCCAGGCACAGCCCGTTCTCCTCCATCAGCGCCGCGTGGGGCGCGCCCACATAGCGGAAGTGCCAGGGCTCCGCCCCGATGCCGGTGAGCGCCTCCTTCTCCCGCCGGTAGCGCTGAATGAAGCCGTACCGCGCCGCCAGACGGCGCAGCGCCCCGCAGGCCCCCTCGTCCGGAAAGTCCGGGCAGAGGAAGTCCACCTTCTCCGCCCGCTTCCCCAGGTCGATGGCCAGGCCCGTCTCGTGCTCGCTGCACCCGGGGAGCGCCACATAGCGGCGGGTAAACGCCTCGCCCTCCCCGGCCCAGGCTCCGTCCCAGATGGACTGCTGCTCCGCCCGGCTCCGCCAGCCGGAGACGGGGACAATGTCCCGCTCCCCGCCAGCCGCCTGGACGCAGGCCGCCAGCAGTCCGGCGGCGCGCCGCTCCAGGAGGACGTCCGGAAACCGGGCGTCCGGGGCCGTCAGCTCCGGGGCGGACCCCGGACGGAGGGGATGGGAGGCGTTTACCAGTATCAGCGGGCCCTGGGCGGTCTGCTCCCGCCGGAGCGTCACGGCCCTCATGCCCCCGCCCCCAGTTCCACCAGCCGGTCCAGCAGGGCGGAAAAATCCAGCCCTGCGGCCCGCATCATGCTGGGATAGCGGCTGTGGGCGGTAAAGCCGGGAATGGTGTTCACCTCGTTGAAGACGAGGTTCCCCTCCGGCGTCAGGAAAAAATCCACGCGGGCCAGACAGCGGCAGTCCAGGGCGGCGTAGACGGCCTTCGCCGCCGCCTGGACCTCCGCCGCCTTTTCCGGGGCGATGCGGGCGGGGCAGTGAATGGCGGAGGTCTCGAGGGTATACTTCTCCTCAAAGTTGAAGAAGCCGCCGCGAAGTTCGATCTCGTCCACGGCTCCCACGGTCAAGGCCGTCTCCCCGGGGTTCCCCAGTACGGCGCAGCCCACCTCGAAGCCCGGCACGGCCTCCTCCAGGAGAATCCGGCGATCCTGCCGGAACGCGGCCTCCACGGCGGCGTCCAGCTCCCCAGGTCCCTCCACCCGGCTCACGCCGAAGGAAGACCCCGCCCGGACGGGCTTGACAAACAGAGGATACCCCAGGTCCGCCGCCGCCTTCCGAAGCTCTCCCGGAAGGGCCCCGGCGGAGAAAGCCGCGCTCCTCGGAACCCGGACCCCCGCCGTTTCCGCCAGCTTATGGGCCCGGTCCTTGTCCATGCAGAGGGCGCTTGCCAGAGTGCCGCAGCCGACGATGGGAATTCCGGCCAGCTCCAGAAGGCCCTGAACGGTGCCGTCCTCCCCGTTCTTCCCATGCAGGACGGGGAAGGCCGCGTCGAACTCCAGCGCCGTCCCGGAGCCGTCCTGGAGCAGCAGGGCCGTCCGCCCCCGGTCCAGCCGGAGGGCGCAGGGGACGCAGCCCGGGTCCCCCGGCCAGTCCCCGGCGGGAAGCCGGTCCACGGGACCAGGGTAATAGAGCCACCGCCCCTCCCGGGTGACGCCCACCGGCAGCGGGCGGTATTTTTCCGGATTCAAATGGGTCAGCACCGCGGCGGCGGACTGGAGCGACACGCCGTGCTCGCTGGAACAGCCGCCGAACAACACCAAGATCGTTTTCATCATCCATCAACCCTTTCCCGGGGCAGACAACCCGCCCCGACCTGTTGTCCACATGGTAACAGATCGGGGCGGGGAAGGTCTGAAGGCTTGCTGAAAGAGTTCCTGAGAAGTTCTGACGGAATTCTTGTGATTTTCTTACGGAGCCGGAAGGCGGACGGTGAAGGTGGTCACGCCCTCCCGGCTCTGGGCGGCGATGGTCCCGCCGTGGAGCTCCACAATCTCCTTGGCAATGGCCAGACCCAGGCCCGCGCCGCCGGTGCGGGTGGCGCGGGAGGAGTCCAGGCGGAAGAACTGCTCGAAAATGCGGCCCAGCTTGTCCGGAGGGATGGTGACGCCCCGGTTGGTAAAGGTAAGCAGCGCCCCGCCCCCCTCCTCCGCCTGGGCGGCGATGTCCACGGCGGTGTCCGCCTCTCCGTAGTGGCAGGCATTGCGCAGGAGATTGTCGAAGACCCGGGCCAGCTTGTCCGGGTCGCAGGGATAGGACAGGGCCTCCGGCAGGTCCAGCCGGGCGGTGAGGCCCCGCTCCTCCAGCATAGGGGCAAACTCGCTGGCCACCTGCTGGAGCATCCGGCTGAGGTCGCAGGGGCGCTTCTCCAGCTCCATGTGGGTCAGGTTGAAGCGGGTCACGTCAAAGAACTCGTTGATAAGGTCCTCCAGCCGCTCCGCCTTGTCCAGGGCCACGTTGGTGTACCGGGCCCGAAGCTCCGGGGACAGCTCCGGCTCGTCCCGGAGGAGGGTCAGATAGCCGATGACGCTGGTGAGGGGCGTCTTCAGGTCGTGGGCCAGGTAGATCACCAGGTCGTTTTTCCGCTGCTCCGCCTCCTTGGCGGCGTAAGAGGCCCGGAGGGCCCGGCTCTTGGCCAGATTCAGGTGCTCCTCCAGTTCCCGGAGCTCCGGGGCCAGGACGATGGTCTCCTCCGCCTCCGGCTGTGTCAGAATGTCCGCCGCCTCCGCCAACTCGTCCAGGAAATACAGGGGCTTGCGGATGAAGTGAACCGTGCACCCCAGCCAGGCGAGTCCCGCGCAGAGGAGAACCAGCAGAAGGATATAGTCCCGGCAGAAGTAGAGAAAATAGGTCAGGATGATATTCTCCCGCCAAAAGGAAAACGACCCGAAGAAAAACGTGCAGGCCCCCGCCAGGAAGACCACGGCCCCCAGGGAGCCAAAGAGGCTCAGCGCATACTGGGCCAGCAGCTTTCGGGAGACCCGCCCGGTGTAGTTGATCTCATTCAATGGTGTACCCCACCCCCCAGACGGTTTTGATGAATTTGGGCTTCCGGCTGGGCTCGCGGAGCTTTTCCCGCAGCCGGGCAATGTGGCTCATCACAGTGTTGTTGCTGTCCATGTACTTCTCGCCCCAGACGGCCTCGAAAAGCTCCTCGCTGGAAACCACCCGCCCCTGCCGGGAGCAGAGGTGCCACAGGATGGAGAACTCCAGGGGCGTCAGGGCCACCTCCTCGCCGTAGAGCAGGCACTTGTGGGTCTGCCTGGAAATTTGCAGGCCCCGGATGTCGAACTCCTGGTCCTCCTCCTGGGGCGGGCGGTTGTAGCGGGTGTAGCGCCGGAGCTGGGTCTTGACCCGGGCGGTGAGCTCCAGGGGGTTGAAGGGCTTGGTGACATAGTCGTCCGCCCCCAGGGTGAGGCCGGTGATCTTGTCCAGGTCCTCCACCCGGGCGGTGAGCATGAGGATGGGGAAGAGGTGCCTTTCCCGGATGCGCTGGCAGAGGGCGAACCCGTCCATGTCGGGAAGCATCACGTCCAGAATGGCCAGGTCCGGCGGCGTCTTTTCCACGTGGGCCAGGGCGGGGAGGGCGCTGGTGAACTTGTGGACGGTGAAGCCCTCGTTTTTCAGGTACAGCTCCACCAGGTCGGCGATGGCGGCCTCGTCGTCCACGACTAAAATCTCTGCGGGCATGATGAGAGACCTGCTTTCTGTAAAGTCTTTCTGCATCATAGCACAAAAAGCGCCCCGGGGCAACCGCGCCGGGGCAAAAAGAGGGGCCGCGCCGGGGCGGCCTCTCTCCGTCAGTCCCACCCTCGGGCGGACCCAATCATATAATCCAGGAAGGCGGGCACGTCCCGGGCGTCGGAAAGGCTGATGCACAGCCCCTCCGGGCCGGGGCGCATGGCCCGGAGCATCTGGCGGGCGGTGTTGTCCCGCTTCAGGTCGCAGTGGGTGTTGTCCGGCAGGTGCAGCAGCACCTGTCCCCGGCTGCGCTCCACCACGTGCAGAAAATTCTCCGTATCCGGGAGCATCATGATCTTGAACATAAACGGCCTCCTTTGATAAAAACCGGCATTTCGCTTGCGTCTCTCCGCTCTTTCTGATAGGATGATACCACCAAAATAACCGGAGCGGTAGAAAGAAAGCGCCAGATTCCTGGTACAAAACCGCCAGAATGGAGGAGGCCATGTCCCTGAGCCCCTGTAAATCCGCCACGGACCGGCAGAGCCGGGAGCTGGTCCGGCACGGCGCGCCGCCGTTCCCCATCGCCTGTTACCGCCACGGCAGAGAGACGGTCAACGCGGTTCCCTGGCACTGGCATGACGAACTGGAGGCGGTCCTGGTGGCGGAGGGGCGGGTCTCCGTCTCGGCGGAGGGGGAGACCCGGAGGCTGGAAGCCGGGGAGGGCTGCTTTTTCACCGCCGGGGCCCTCCACTGCGTCTGGCAGGAGGAGACCGGGCCGGTTCTGGTCCACTCCCTGGTCTTCCACCCCCGGCTGGTGGGCGGAAGCGTGGAGAGCGTCTTCTGGCAGAATTATCTGCGCCCCCTGCTGTCCGGCGCGGCGGAGCGCTGCGTGTGGCTTTCGGAGCGCGTCCCCTGGCAGAAGGAGGCCCTGGAGGCCGCGGAGGCGGCCTGGCGGGCCTGCGGTGAAGAGCCGCCGGGGTTCGAGTTTCTGGTGCGGGAGGGACTCTCCCGGCTGGTGTTTCTCCTGTCCGCCCACCGTCCGTCCGCCAAACAGGGTCCCTCGGAGAAGGCCCTGCGGGACGGGGAACGGATCAAGACCATGCTCCTTTACATTCAGGAGCACTGCGCCGGGGAGCTGACCGTGGCGGACATCGCCGGGAGCGCCGCCATCAGCGAGAGCGAATGCCTCCGCTGCTTCCGCGGCATGGTGGGAACCACCCCCATGCAGTACGTCCGGCAGCTGCGGGTCCAGCGGGCGGCGGAGCTGCTGGAGTCCACGGAGGAAAAAATCGCGGACATCGGCGCGGCCTGCGGCTTTCAGGAGATGAGCTACTTCGCCCGGACCTTCCGGGCGCTGAAGGGGGAGACCCCCAGCCAATACCGGGCGGCGCGGTCCGCTCCCTCAACGTGACGGCGGACCCGGGTCACCGGTGCCGCCGGCGGTACTCCAGGGGGCTGACACCCTCCATCCGGCGGAAGCACTGGGAGAAATAGCTCAAAGACGAGAAACCCAGAATCTGGGCGATGAGGGACAGAGTATGGTCCGTCTCCCGGAGGAGGAAGCGGCTCTCCTCAATGCGGCGGGAGATCAAATAGTTGATGGGGGAGACGCCGAATTCCCGGCGGAAGGCGTGGGCCAGATAATATTTATTGAGGTGGGCCAACTGCGCCAGCTGGTCCAGGCTCAGGTTCTCCTTGAAGTGGTTGTCGATGTACCGCCGGACCAGACCGCACTCTTGGCTGGTCCGGGCGCCGGCGGACTCGCCGGAGAGGGCCGCGTCCCGCTGGCGGTTCAGCCGGACCAGCACCACCTCCAGAAGACTCCGGCAGACGCGCTCGTATCCCGGAAGGGTTTCCTCCGCCTCCATAAGTATCAGACGGAGGCAGTCCATCAGCTCCTCCCAGCCGGTGTGGAGATGAAGCAGGGCGTACCCCTCGCCCCCGGCCAGGGTCTCCAGCCCCTCCACGCCCAGAACGGTGTACTCCAGGGGGCTGTCCAGCTGGCTGGCCTCCGTATGGGGCACGTTGGCGTTGACGATGACGGCGTCGTGAATGGCCACGGGGAAGGTCTCCTGCCGGGTGCGGAAGCGGCCGTGTCCCCCGGTGATAAAAAAGAGCTCGGCACAGCCGTGGGTGTGGAGGCTGGAATTCCACTCGGGGCTGTACTGGGCTTGGGAGACATAGGCCAGTCTGGTGGCTCCGCCGCCGCCGGCCGCCTCCCGCAAAAACGTGTATTGCCGCTGGCTCATCCCTCTTCCTCCCCGGCGGGGCGCAATTTTTTAAAAATTGGCAGCGTCCCGCCTCCCCTCCCATTATAACGTCTTTCTACCGCCGGCGCAACTTTCCATAAAAATTTTTCCCGCCGCCGGCGGAATTTGCGGAGAAACGTCAAAACCTTGCAGGGCAAATCTTCGAAAATATAAATTATACCCAAAAGGCAAGGATGTATCCCTTAAAAATTGGGGCAAAACGCGAAAAGAGCAATATCTATAAAAAGTTGCGCAAGATCGGGATTGCTTTGCCAGCGAGGAAGCGGCTATACTAGACGTTACAAGGCCGGAATCCGGCCTGCGGAAGCCCCTATATTATAAGGAGGTACAACCATGAAGAAGTTTTTCAGTCTCTTGCTGACTCTGGCTCTGGTGCTGTCTCTGGCCGCCTGCGGCGGGAACGGCGGCTCCGACGCCGGAACCACCACCCCTCCCCCCGCCGGTTCCGGCAGCGGCGACAGCCAGACCCCTCCCCCCGCAGAGGATGTGACCATCACCGTGGCCGCCCTGGCCTCCGGTTATGAAGAGGCCTATCCCGGCATGTGGCAGGAGGTCTGCGACGCCTTCACCGCCGAGACCGGCGTGAAGGTCAACCTGATCTGCGACAAGAACCTGGAGGATGTCATCGGCCCCTCCATGCAGGGCGGCGACTTCCCCGACGTCATCCACCTGGCCACCGGCCGGGAGAAGGGCCTGACGGAGCAGTTCATCAAAGACCGCAACATCGCTGAGCTCACCGACGTGCTGAGCATGACCGTGCCCGGCGAGAGCGTCAAGGTCTCCGACAAGATCGTGGGCGGCTTTACCGACACCTCCGTGACGAACCCCTACGGCGACGGCGTGACCTACCTGGCTCCCATGTTCTACTCTCCCTGCGGCCTGTTCTACAACGCGGGCCTCTTCGAGGAGAAGGGCTGGACCGTTCCCGCCACCTGGGACGAGATGTGGGAGCTGGCCGAGAAGGCCCGGGCCGAGGACAGCTATCTCTTTACTTACCCCACCACCGGCTATTTTGACGCCTTCCTGTACGCCCTGATGTACTCCGTGGGCGGCGCCGACTTCTTCAACCAGGCCACCACCTACGCCGAGGGCATCTGGGACACTCCCGAGGCCCAGCAGTGCTTCGACATCATCGCCAAGCTGGCCAGCTACACCAACCCCGTCACCCCCGCCCAGGCCAACGATCAGGACTTCACCCAGAACCAGCAGCTGGTCCTGGACAACAAGGCCCTGTTCATGCCCAACGGCACCTGGATCGTGGGCGAGATGGCCGAGGCTCCCCGGGACGAGGGCTTCAAGTGGGGCATGACCGCCCTGCCCGCCGCCAAGGCCGGCGGCAACGGCGCCAGCTACTGCTGGCTGGAGCAGGCCTGGATTCCCGCCGCCGCCCCCAACCTGGACGCGGCGAAGCAGTTCGTGGCCTTCCTGTACAGCGACGCGGCCTGCGCCATCTTCGCCAAGGGCGGCGCGGTGCAGCCCGTTCCCGGCCTGACGGACAATCTCGAGGGCGACAACAAGCTGTTCTATTCCATCTATGACAACGGCGCCGACGCCGCCATGGGCAACTTCGCGGCCTACAACGCCGTGGCGGGCCTGGGCACCGTCCGCGAGGTCTTCCTGGACCCTGTCAACGGTCTGGTGAACGGCACCGTCACCGTGGACCAGTGGATCAGCGACGTCAAGGCCGCCAGCGACCAGATGCGGGCCAACATCATGGGATAAGCGGTCCCTGCCGCCTAACGGACCATCGCCGCCGGGCGGGACGCGGAATCGCCTGCGGCGCGGCGAGGTTCCTTCGATACGTTTCTTTCCAGAAAAGTATGGGCGGCGGCGAGTATTTCGGCTCGCCGCCGCCTTGTACTTTCCGCAGCTTTCTGAAAGGAGTGGTTCCATGCGCAGCAGCAAGAGCCGGGGCCGGTTCCTGGCCCTGTGCGTCGCCCCGGCGGTGATTCTGTACTTCCTCTTCATGATCCTGCCCACCCTGAACGTCTTCCGCATGTCCCTTTTTGAGCGGGGAGCCTACTCCCCCACGGAGACCTTCGTGGGCATGGCCAACTTCAAGGCCCTGATGAACGACACGAAGTTCATCACCGCCATGCAGAACACCATCCTGCTCATCGTCACCGTCACCATCATCACCTTCTTCTTCGCCATTGTCTTCGCGGCCATCCTGACCCGGGAGAAAATCAGGGGGCAGAACTTCTTCCGCATTGTCTTCTACATCCCCAACATTCTCTCCGTGGTGGTCATCGCCGGTATCTTCTCCGCCATCTACAAGCCGGAGAACGGCATGCTGAACAGCATCCTCTCCTTCTTCAAGGGGGAGACCGTCATGGTCCTCTGGAAGGACCAGCCCATGGTCATCGTCAGCGTCATCATCGCCATGGTCTGGCAGGCCATCGGCTATTACATGGTGATGTACATGGCCTCCATGTCCGCCGTGCCCGAGAGTCTTTATGAAAGCGCCGGGCTGGACGGCGCGGGGCGGCTGACCCAGTTCTTCCAGCTGACCCTGCCGCTGATCTGGACCAACATCCGCACCACGCTGACCTTCTTCATCATCTCCACCATCAACATGGCCTTCCTCTTTGTCAAGGCCATGGTGGCCAAGGGCATGACCGACGTGGGACTGAGCTTCATGTACGCCCAGAAGGACGCGGGGCTCTATGGCTACTCCATGGCGGCGGGCGTGGTGATTTTCCTGTTCTCCTTCCTGCTGTCGGCTCTGGTGAATCTGGTGACGAAGCGGGAAGTCCTGGAGATGTAAAGGGGGCGAGGGTATGACGAGAGAAAAGAAGGGCCTCTCCGGCGAGGCGCTGTATAAGATTTTCATCTATGTGGTATTGATCACCCTGGCGGTGGTCATCATCGTGCCGGTGGCCTGGGTGTTCCTGGCCTCCATCAAACAGAACAGCGAGTTCTACGGCAACCCCTGGGCCCTGCCCGCCGGCGTCTACTGGCAGAACTTCGTGGACGCCTGGAACTCCGCCAGCATGGGCAGCTATATGCTCAACTCCGTCCTGGTGACGGCGCTGTCCCTGGCGCTGCTGCTGGTGATCGCCCTGCCCGCGGCCTACTGTCTGGCCCGGTTCCGGTTCCGGGGAAGCCGCTTTTTGAACACCTGCTTTATGGCAGGGCTGTTCATCAACGTGAACTACATCGTGGTGCCCATTTTCCTGATGCTCCGGGACGGGGACGCGTGGCTGAAAAACCTCATCGGGAACGGGTTTTTGCTGAACAACCTGGCGGTTCTGGCGGTGGTCTACGCCTCCACGGCCCTGCCGTTCACCATCTACCTCCTCTCCGGCTACTTTGCCACCCTGCCCCACGACTTCGAGGAGGCCGCCTATATTGACGGCGCGGGCTATGGACAGGCCATGATCCGCATCATCTTCCCCATGGCCCAGCCCTCTATCATCACCATCATCCTCTTCAACTTCCTCTCTTTCTGGAACGAGTACATCATCTCCATGACGCTGATGAGCAGCGCACAGGGGCAGAAAACTCTGCCGGTGGGCCTTCTGAACCTGATGCAGGCCCAGCAGTCCTCGGCGGAGTACGGCATCCTCTATGCCGGACTGGTGCTGGTGATGCTGCCCACGCTGATTCTTTACATGTGCGTGCAGAAAAAGCTGACCCAGGGCATGACTGTGGGCGGCCTGAAGGGATAGTCTTTTTTCTGTAAAAAGGAACCAAACGAACTTGGCGCGCTCTGCCGTCCGGTGCTTTTCCGGGGCGGCGGCGCAGTGATTTTTGAGAGGGGATTTTATGAAGTTTTGGAAAGAGCACACCGGCCTCCGGGCGCTGTTCATCGCGGGGTTTTTCCTCGTGGGGCTGGCCCTGGTGATTTACGGCTGGAAGCTGACGGGGAAGCTGTCCGGCCTGGGGCTGATGATTGCAGGCGTGATTTTGCTGCTGGCGGCGCTGATGATTTACAACAAGCCCTTTGAGGGTGATAAAGGGCCAGGACTCTAAGGAGTGGAACACATGAGTGATTTACAGAACAAGGGCCGGGTGACGATTCCCACCGACGTGGACGTGGTGCCCGAGACCCTGGCCCTGCTGGAGCGCTGGGGGGCCGACGCCATCCGGGACTGCGACGGCACGGATTACCCGGAAGAACTGAAGGCGGTGGACGCCAAGGTCTATTCCACCTATTACACCACCCGCAAGGACAACGCCTGGGCCAGGGCCAATCCCGACGAGATTCAGCAGTGCTATATCATGACCGCCTTTCACACCGCCTCCGGCGGACCGCTGTCCATCCCGCTGATGCGCGGCCTCAGCGCCGAGCTGCTGCGCGTCAACGACCGGGACGACATCAAGCGCTGGTGGGAGGTGATGGACCGCACCGCGGGAGAGCCGCTGGACCCCGCCCGCTGGAGCTATGAGGACGGCTGCGTGGTGATTCCCCAGCCGGAGGAATTTCACGACTACACCGTCAGCTTCCTGGCCTACCTCATCTGGGACCCGGTGCACATGTACAACGCCGTCACCAACGGCTGGAAGGATTTTGAGCACCAGATCACCTTCGACGTCCGCCAGCCCAAGACCCGGAAGTACACCATGGAGCGGCTGCGGAAATTCATCGCGGACCACCCCTATGTGGACGTCCTTCGCTACACCACCTTCTTCCATCAGTTCACCCTGGTCTTCGACGAGCTGAAGCGGGAGAAGTACGTGGACTGGTACGGCTATTCCGCTTCCGTCTCCCCCTATATTTTAGAGCGGTTCGAGCGGGAGGCGGGCTACCGCTTCCGGCCGGAGTTCATCATTGACCAGGGATACTACAACAACCAGTACCGGGTTCCCTCCAGGGAGTACAAGGACTTCTGCGCCTTCCAGCGCCGGGAGGTGGCCGCCCTGGCCAAGGAGATGGTGGACATCACCCACGAGCTGGGTAAGGAGGCCATGATGTTCCTGGGGGACCACTGGATTGGCACCGAGCCCTATCTGGACGAGTTCAAGTCCATCGGCCTGGACGCGGTGGTGGGCAGCGTGGGCAACGGCTCCACCCTGCGGCTGATTGCCGACATCCCCGGCGTCCGGTACACCGAGGGCCGCTTCCTGCCCTACTTCTTCCCGGACACCTTCCACAAGGGCGGCGACCCGGTGAAGGAAGCCCGGGAGAACTGGGTCACCGCCCGCCGGGCCATCCTCCGCAAGCCCATTGACCGCATCGGCTACGGCGGCTATCTGAAGCTGGCCTGCGAATTCCCGGAGTTCATCGGCTATGTGGAGTCGGTCTGCCGGGAGTTCCGGGAGCTGTACGGCCACATCAACGGGGCCAGGCCCTTCTGCGCCAAGACGGTGGCGGTGCTGAACAGCTGGGGAAAGGCCCGGTCCTGGGGCTGCCACATGGTCCATCACGCCCTGTATCAAAAGCAGAACTACTCCTATGCCGGGGTCATCGAGGCCCTGTCCGGCGCGCCCTTTGACGTGCGGTTTTTGAGCTTTGACGACTTGAAGGCGGACCCCCATGCCCTGGACGGCGTGGACGTCCTTTTAAACGCCGGCGGCGGCAACACCGCCCACACCGGCGGCGCCGTTTGGGAGGACCCGGAGATTTCCGCCCTGGTAAAGCGCTTCGTCTGGAACGGCGGCGGCTTCATCGGCGTGGGCGAGCCCTCCGGCCACCAGTACCAGGGGCGGTTCTTCCAGCTGGCCCAGGTGCTGGGCGTGGAGAAGGAGACCGGCTTCACCCTGGGCTATGACAAGTACAACTGGGAGGAGCACCCGGAGCACTTCATCCTGGCGGATGCCGCCTCCCCCGTGGACTTCGGCGAGGGGCAGCGGAGCGTTTACGCTCTGGAGGGGACGGAGGTCCTGGTTCAGCGGGACCGGGAGGTGCAGCTGGCGGCCAACGCCTTCGGCTCGGGCCGGGGGGTGTACCTCTCCGGACTGCCCTACTCCTTCGAAAACTGCCGCCTGCTCCACCGGGCCATTCTCTGGGCCTCCCACGGGGAGGACGGCCTGAACCGATGGTTCTCCTCCAACTGCCGCACCGAGGTTCACGCCTATGTGGAGAGCCGGCGCTTCTGCGTGGTGAACAACACCTACGCCCCCCAGAGCACCACCGTCTACCGGGGGGACGGCTCCAGCTTTCCGCTGGAGCTGGCGGCCAACGAAATCCGCTGGTACGAAATTTAAGGCCGGGTCCGGCGTCTCCTTCCGGGGACGCCGGGCTTTTTCCATCCGGCCTCCGCCCCGGCACAGCCGGACACATTCCGGCCCGCTCCCGCCGTTGACAAGCGGGGGCGCAAATGATAAGATACTCTGGTATATGCAGTCCGGCGGACGGCTGGACAGAACGAAAGAATAGGAGAGCGGTATGGCAACGAAATACGTATTCGTCACCGGCGGCGTGGTCTCGGGGCTGGGCAAGGGCATCTGCGCGGCGTCCCTGGGGCGGCTCTTGAAGCAGCGGGGCGTCCGGGTGCGGAACCAGAAATTCGACCCCTATATCAACGTGGACCCCGGCACCATGAGTCCCTACCAGCACGGCGAGGTCTTCGTCACCGAGGACGGCGCGGAGACCGACCTGGACCTGGGACATTACGAGCGCTTCGTGGACGAGGACCTGAGCGGCAACAGCTCCATCTCCTCCGGCAAGATTTACTGGTCCGTGCTGAACCGGGAGCGCCGGGGGGACTACCTGGGGGCCACCGTCCAGATCATCCCCCACATCACCAATGAGATCAAAAGCCGGGTCTACGCCATGGCCAGCGAGGACGTGGACGTGGTCATCTGCGAAATCGGCGGCACCGTGGGCGACATCGAGTCCCAGCCCTTTCTGGAGGCCATCCGCCAGGTCCGGGCCGAGCGGCCCCAGGGGGACGTGCTCTTCATTCACGTGCCCTTGATCGTGGAAATCCCCGGCTCCGGCGAACTGAAGTCCAAGCCCACCCAGCACTCCGTGAAGGAGCTTTTGTCCCTGGGCATCCAGCCGGATATCCTGGTCTGCCGCTGCGACACCCCCATCCCCGCCGACGTGCGGCGGAAGATCGCCCTCTTCTGCAATGTGGAGCAGGACTGCGTCATCCAGAACGCCACCGCCGAAACCCTGTACGAGGTTCCCCTTCTCATGGCCAAGGAGGGGCTGGACGAGGTGGTCTGCCGGAAGCTGGGCCTTCTAACCCACCAGCCGGACCTGCGGGAGTGGACCGCCATGGTCCAGCGGGAGAAACGGGCCCACCGGCACGTGGAAATCGCCCTGGTGGGCAAATACGTCCAGCTTCACGACGCCTATCTCTCCGTGGTGGAGTCCCTGAACCACGCAGGCACCGCCAACGACGTGGTGGTGGACATCCGCTGGGTGAACTCCGAGACCCTGACCGGGCAGAACCTGGAGACGGAGCTGGAAGGCTGCGCCGGCATCATCGTCCCCGGCGGCTTCGGCGACCGGGGGATCGAGGGCATGATTCAGGCCGTCCGCTACGCCCGGGAGAACCGCGTTCCCTACTTCGGCGTGTGCCTGGGCATGCAGATGGCCGTCATTGAGTTCGCCCGGGACGTCCTGGACTATGCCGACGCCCATTCCTCCGAGTTCTCCGAGACCACCCAGCACCCGGTCATTGCCCTGATGCCGGATCAGGTGAACGTTACCGACAAGGGCGGCACCATGCGCCTGGGCCGCTATCCCTGTGAGCTGAAGGAGGACACGAAGAGCCGCGCCCTTTACGGCACGGCGGAAATCTCCGAGCGTCACCGCCACCGCTTCGAGTTCAACAACGACTACCGCGCGGAGATGGAGGCCAAGGGCCTGGTGCTGGCGGGGCTGTCCCCCAGCGGGCATCTGGTGGAGATTGTGGAGCTGCCGGACCACCCCTGGTTTGTGGGCGTCCAGTTTCATCCGGAGTTCAAGAGCCGCCCCGACCGGCCCCATCCGCTGTTTTACGGCTTCGTGAAGGCGGCGGCGGAGAGGACGGAGTAACATGCGTCTTTTGGCGGCGCTTTTCTGTTTGCTGCTGCTCTCCTCTTGCAGCGAGCCGGCGGGGGGGCTGCGCCTGGTACGACTCCCACGGCGGCATTGAACCGGTGCTGATGGTGGACGGGACGCTCTACCGTTGGACGCGCCTGAACGGCGCCAGCGTCCCCTTGTAGACGGAGAACGGCGTGATTCTTCCCACCTACCTTCCCCGGGGTTACGAGTTCATCGGGGAACTGGGTCCCGTCACGGAGGAACCGCCGTCGGAGGATTTGCAAATGCAGGCGGGCTTTTCCGCCTCCGGCGTGGTGTTTCAAAACCCGGAGCGGCCATGGGTGGTCTATGTCCACATCACCACCGACTGGCTCACGGACTCCTATATCCGTTTTGAAAGCGACGCCCTGGCGAACCACCTCATCTTCTGGGACGGACGGCTGCTCCGCTTCCCTCACGGCTGCGGCATTCCCCTGGAGGAGCTGCCGGAGGGCTGCGTCTCCATCGGGACGCTCCAATACGTGGGGGACGACGTTTTGCCGGAAAACGATTTGGAGTGCAACGGCATGGAGGACAACTACGGCAAGACCCTGACAGGCCAGGAGGTCTTCCGAGACCCGTCGGACCCGGACGTTCTCTACGTGTTTGAAACCCAATACTGGCGGGAGGGGTCCTACCCCGCCTGGGAGGTCTGCCGCCCCTGGAAGCCGGGGGACCCCCTGTATCCCACCGAATGACGGAAAAAACAACAGGAGCTCCGGCATTCCGGAGCTCCTACGTTTCCAGCAATTCCTCCACCGTGACCCCCAGCGCCTGGGCCAGGGCTTTCAGCTCGATGTCCGTCACGAACCGCTGGCCGCTCTCAATGCGCTGGACCGCGTTCTTGTCCACGTCCAGGCCGCTCAATTGAAGCATATCCGCCAAGCCCCGCTGGGACAGCTTTGGCACTTTGGCTTTGCGCAGGGCGGCTACCTTGCCGCCGCATAGATTATACCGCCCATCCGGCGCACGGTTTTTATACATCAAACCATTCCTGACATTTAGTGATTGTCATTTTGCTTATTCTATGCTATTCTGTGTTCACAGATGACATTCATTAAATGTCACAAAGGAGGTTTTTATGTATGGAACCGGAGTTGAAGACCCACGACGAACTGCTGGTACACGCCATCGGCATTGTGATCCTCCAGCACATGAAGAAAGACGAGGTTCTGCGGGAAATTCTCGCCATGGCGGAGACCGAGGCGATGCAGATTCTGGACGAAATCCGGCAGACCCTGGAGGACGACACGCTGGAGGACCCGGAATGCTTCCAGCGGATCAAGGCCATCCTACGCATATTGGAAAAACGGGGAATCGGCTCCCTGCGCCATGATTGGTAAGCGCGGGAAGACCCCCTATCCGCCGCCAAACGCCGTCTGAGCGGTCCTGTTCCCGCTCGGACGGCGTTTCCGGTTATCAATCCAACGAAGAGAAGGGAACGAAATGAATCACTACGCCAACATCGCCGCCGCCCTGGAGGCGGAGAACCTGGACGCCGTCCTCCTCACCGGGGAGGCCAACCGCTTTTACGCCTCCGGCTTTTTCATCCCCGGGGGAGACGCCACGGCCCTGGTCACCCGGAAGGACGCGGTGTTCCTTACCGACGCCCGGTACACCGAGGCCGCCGGGCGGCAACTGGAGGAGACGGAGCTTCGGGAGATCAAGCCCGGCAGGGGCCTCATGGACCAGCTCCGGGAGCTGGTGTTTCTAAAGGGCATCCGCCGCCTGGGGTTCGAGGACGGGTCCATAACCGTCCAGTCCTTCCGGCGGCTGGAGAAGGCCCTGACGGAGAGCAAGGCCCCCTGCGCGCTGGTCCCCGTCTCGGAGGTCCTGAGGAAGCTCCGGCAGACCAAGGACGCCGGGGAGCTGCAGGCCATGGAGGCGGCTCAGGGCATCGCCGAGCGGGCGCTGGAGGACATTTTGAAGGAGGTCCGCCCCGGCGTGACGGAGAAGGAGATCGCCGCCAGACTGCAATATTTGATGCTGCATTATGGCGCGTCCGACATGTCCTTTGATCCCATTGTGGTCTCCGGACCCAACGGAAGCCTGCCCCACGGCGTGCCCTCCGAAAAGGAGATTCGCCCCGGTGAGTTCGTCACCATGGACTTCGGCTGCATCTGCAAAGGCTACTGCTCCGACATGACCCGCACCGTGGCCGTGGGGTCCGTGACGGCGGAGATGGAGCGGGTGTACCGCACCGTCCTGGCCGCCCAGGAGGCGGGCATCGCCGCCGTAAAGGCCGGCGTCACGGGGAAGGCGGTGGACGCCGCCGCCCGGGCCGTCATCGATCAGGCGGGCTATGGGGCGTATTTCACCCACAGCTTCGGTCACGGCGTAGGGGTGGAAATTCACGAATCCCCCAACGCCTCCTCCGCCAACCAGTCCCCCCTCCCCGCCGGGGCCGTCATCTCGGCGGAGCCGGGCATTTATATTCCCGGACAGCTGGGCGTCCGCATTGAGGACGTGCTTTTCATCACTCCCCAGGGCTGTCGGAACCTGACACAGGCCCCCAAGGACCTGCTGGTTCTGTAAGCGCCCCATCATACAATTAGGAGGAATTCCCCATGCTCATGCTCTGGTATCCCAAGTGCTCCACCTGCCGGAAGGCCAAGGCCTGGCTGGAGGAGCGGGGCCTGGACTGCGCGGTCCGGGACATCAAGCTGGAACGGCCCTCGGCGGAGGAGCTCCGGCAGTGGCTCCGGGCCAGCGGCCTGCCCTTGAAGCGCTTTTTCAACACCAGCGGACTCCAGTACAAGACCCTGGGCCTGAAGGACAAACTCCCCTCCATGGACGAGGAGGCCCAGCTGGAGCTGCTGGCCTCCGACGGCATGCTGGTGAAGCGTCCCCTTCTGGTGGGGGACGGCTTCGTGCTGGCCGGCTTCCGTCCCCAGGAGTGGGAGGAGCGGCTGGGATGATCCGCCGTCTGGACTTTGCCCCCCTGGACGGCATTACGAAGCGGGTCTTCCGTCAGGTGTGGCACGCCCGGTTCGGCGGGGCGGACCGCTATTTCATCCCCTTCATCTCCCCCACGGACCAGCACATCCTCACCCCCCGGGACCGGCGGGAGCTGGAAAATCCCCAGGCCCTCCCCCAGGTCCCCCAGGTGATGGCCAAGCGGGCGGCGGACTTCGTCTGGGCGGCGGAAACGCTGGCAGACATGGGTTATACGGAGGTCAATCTGAATCTGGGCTGTCCCTCCGGCACCGTCACCGCCAAGGGGAAGGGCTCCGGCCTGCTGGCGGACCCGGAGGGGCTGGACCGCTTTTTTGACGAGGCGTTCTCCGGCGTCTCCCTTCCCGTCTCCGTAAAGACCCGGCTGGGCTATCAGACGCCGGAGGAGTTCCCCCGCCTGCTGGAGGTCTTCAACCGCTACCCCATCGCCTGCCTCACCGTCCACCCCCGGGTCCGGCCGGAGAAGTACCGGGGAACCGTACACCTGGACGCCTTCGCCCAGGCCCTGGCGGAGAGCCGGAATCCCCTCTGCTACAACGGCGACCTCACCTCCGTTTCCGGCGTCCGGGCTCTGGAGGACCAATTCCCCCCTCTGTCCTCCGCCATGATCGGCCGGGGGGCCATTGCCGACCCAGCGCTGTTCCGGCGGCTCCGGGGCGGCCCTCCCGCCACGCGGGAGGAGCTTCAAGACTTCACCGCCACGCTGTACCAGGCCTATCAGGATTTCTACGGTCAGGCCGCCCCCGCCTCCCAGCGGATGAAGGAGGTCTGGTTCTACCTCATTCACCTCTTCTCAGGCGGCGAGCGTCTGGGAGGCCGGATGCGCCGCTCCCGGGGCCCCAGAGCCTACGAGGAGCTGGAGACCCAGATTTTTCAGGAGCTGGACCTGCTGGACGCGCCGGAGGGCGCGCTGGTCTAATCGCTTCCAGGGCTTCCCCACTTGTCAAGCGGCCCGGTCTGTGCTACACTATATGATAGAAATGCTCATTTTCACCCACGAGGAGGCCCACTATGATGTATGAACAAATTGACCGGCCCCGCCGCAAACAGGAGGCGGCGGAACTTCTCCGGACCGCGCAGGTGTCCCCCAAGGCCATGACCGCCCTTTACCTCTCCCTGGTGGTGGTTTTGAACCTGATCTCCTCCCTCGGCGGCAGCGGCTTTTTCAGCATTTTCATCTCCATTCTCACCACCCTGCTGTCCACCGTTCTGGCGGCGGGCTTCGCCCTCTACTGCATGGCCATCCGCCGGGGCGAGCGGGCGGAGTACCTGACCTTGTTCGACGGGTTTTCCTTCGTGGGAAAGCTCATCCTTTTGGACCTGGTCACCGGCTTCTTCGTCTTCCTCTGGAGCCTGCTCTTCGTCATCCCCGGCATTGTCGCCATCTACCGTTACCAATTTGCCAAGTACAATCTCTATGAGAACCCCGGCATCGGCGTTATGGAGGCCCTGGACATGAGCAAACGGCAGACCCGGGGCTACAAGCTCCAGCTCTTCATGCTGGACCTGAGCTATTTCGGCTGGACCCTGCTGGCCACCTTCCCCGCCCTCCTTCTCAACTTCATCATCAACCGGGATCTGGCCATGTCCCTTTACCTGGGCGGAACCATGCCCGACATCACCTCCTACGGAGGCATTCCCCTGATCGTGTGGAACGTGGGACTGGGCCTGTGGCAGCTGGTGGTCTCCCTGTTCTACCTCGCCAACTACATCTGTGTGGAGCTCAGCTATTTCGAAACCGCAAAGAGCACCTCCGGCGCCGGCAAGGACGTTCAAAGCCAGTCCTCCTGGGACGGCTGGAATCCGCCCGACGGATTGGGCTGAACATAGTGCGCCCCCCAAGGCAAGGCCTTGGGGGGCGCTGTTGTTTCCCCGGCGCGCTCCGGCCTCCCCGCCCGCATCCGCCCATCCGCAGCGCGGGGCCGGGGGCGGCGCTTCGCGGGGCGCTAGAACCTGGGGAACCGCTTTTGCACATAGGCGCTCCGCCGGAGCGCCAGGGCCAGCAGCGTGGACGCCGCCGCGCCAAAGGCCGCCTGAACGAGGTTGCTGGGGATTCCCGCCGCGCTTCCCGCAAGGCACAGGCCGAAGGAAGCGCCGCTGGAGAGGGCGGTCAGCAGCGCGTCAAAGAGCCAGTAGCCCACGACCATGGGAACCTCCGCCGCCGCCGCGCACACGGCAAGCCCCTTCTTCCCCAGGGCCCGGTACAACAGCGCCGCCGTCAAGGCCATGAGGGCCTTGATGACCAGGGTGGCGGGGACGTACATGGCATAGCCGCTCAGAAGGTCCGCCATGGCGGGCCCCACGCCCCCGGCAACCGCGCCATACACCGGCCCCAGCAGCCAGGCCCCCAGAATGACCACGGCGTCCCCCAGGTTCAGATAGCCCCCGGTGGGAGAGGGCACCTGCAATACCATGGTGGCCGCGCAGCCCAGGGCGGCAAACAATCCCGTCAAAACCAGCAGCCGGGGCTCCGTCCGGCCCGCCTCCCGGCGCAGTGTCTTTTCCATCGTCTTTCCCTCCTTTGGTGGTTGGTGTTGCTATCATAGCGCAGTTGTGATATGATGGAAATACTCAATTTTTAACTTTTTTATAAGGTCAGACGGAGGGGTCGAAGATGCTGACATACGATCTGGACCAACGGGGCGGCCTGCCTCTGTACGAATATCTCTACCGCCGCCTCCGGGCGGATATTTTAAGCGGCGTTCTGGCCCCAGGAGAGCGTCTGCCCTCCAAGCGGGCCCTGGCGGAGCATCTGCGCATCTCCGTCATCACGGTGGAGGGCGCCTATCAGCAGCTGGAGGCGGAGGGTTATGTGGACGCTCGGCCCCGGATGGGGTTTTACGTCTCTCCGGTGGACCGCCTTCTCCCCGCCCCGGCGGTTCGGGAGGAGGTTCCGGCGCAATCCCCCGCCCCGGTCTGGCGTCTGGACCTGAAGAGCGGGCGGGCGGACCCGTCCTGCTTTCCCTCCGCCCTCTGGGCCCGGCTGACCCGGCAGGTCCTGTCGGAGGGCGGGCACCTGACCGCCCTCCCCCACCAGGGTCTTCCCGCCCTGCGGGAGGCCATCGCCCGGAATCTTCGGGACTTCAAGGGCATGGCCGTGTCGCCGGAGCAGATCGTGGTGGGGGCGGGCGCGGAATACCTCTATCTGCTGCTGGCCCAGCTCCTGGGCCGGGAGGCCGTCTTCGCCCTGGAGGACCCGGGCTATCCCAAAATCCGCCAGGTCTACGCCAAGTGGGGGGCGGCCTGCCGCCTCATCCCTCTGGATAGCCAGGGCATGCCGCCGGAGGCGCTGTACGCCTCCGGCGCAACCGCCGCCCACCTCTCTCCGGCCCACCACTATCCCACAGGCATCGTCACCCCCATCGCCCGGCGGCAGGCCCTCCTCCGCTGGGCGGAGGAGACGGACGGACTCGTCATCGAGGATGATTACGACAGCGAGTTTCGCTTTACTGGGCGTCCCATTCCCACCCTGCAAAGCATCGACGCCGCCGGCCGGGTGATTTACGTCAGCACCTTCTCCCAGACGATTTCTCCCTCCATGCGGATGGGCTTCATGGTCCTGCCCCTTCGTCTGCTGGAGCGCTACCGGAGGGACCTGGGGTTTTACGCCTCCGCGGTCCCCGCCCTGGAGCAGCAGGTTCTGGCCCGGTTTCTCAGCGGCGGCGGCAGTCCCGCCGGCAGCTGGTACGAGCAGCATCTCTCCCGCACCCGGAAAAAGTACCGTCTCCGCCGCGCCGCCGTGCTGGATGCCTTCTCCGCCTGTCCCTTCACCGCCTCTGTCACCGACCGGGGAGCGGGGCTCCACTTCCTCCTCCGCCTGAACACGGCGGAGGAAGACGAAACCCTCCGCCAAAGGGCGGAGGGCCTGGGGGTGCGTCTTGGATTTTTGTCGGACTACGCCGCCGTTCCGTACCCCGCCTATGCGCACACACTGGTGGTAAATTACGCGGGGCTGGACCAGTCGCGGCTGGACGAGGCGGCGGCGCTGCTCAGCGAGGTCTTCCTGACCCGCTGATTCAAGCCGCCGGAGCTATCTCGCCGCTCCGGCGGAAACGGACCAATCCGGTCCGGTCCAGGGCCGCCATCACTGCGGGGATGAAGACCAGCTGAAGGATGATGCCGGGAATGGCGGTGAGGAACGCGCCGGAGAGGAACATCTGCCACGTGAACGCCTGCCCGGACACGCCGGAGAGAATCACCCGGGCAATGGCCCACACGATGCGCCCGCCCAGCATGGCGGCAATCAGGCAGCGGTACAGCGCCACGACGCACTGCCAGCGGGACCGGGCGTAGAGAAAGCCCGCCAGAAAGCCATAGGCGGCCAGTTCGAAGGCCATAGCGGCGGCGGAAAACATCGGAGGACTCCCCAGGGTGACGCCGCGCAGCAGCGGCAGGAGGAAGCCCACGGTCAGACCATATTTCCAGCCGCAGAGGAGGCCGCACAGCAGCACGGGCAGGTGCATGGGGCAGAGCATGCTGCCAATCTGTGGAATCTGCCCGGTGAAAAAGGGCAGGACGAAGCCCAAGGCCATCATCATAGCGGCCATGGCCAGGGTTTGGACGGGGCTTTGGGTCTTGGTTTCATTCATGGGAAAAACTCCTTCAAAATCACATAAGTTTTTCCGTCTTCTGACAGTCCGCCGCCTTCCTGGCGGCGATTCCTTTTGAAAAGTATACCACAGGTGTCCGGCTTTTGCCAAGTCCCTTGTTCAATCGAAGAAGCCCGTGGTGTCCACCACCAGGTCTGCGGCCTCCTCCGTGCCGCAGGCGGCGAAATACCGCTCTTCCAGCGTTCGCCACACCCGGTCGAAGGTGGGGAAATCATCCCCCTCCCGGGCCTGGAGGCGGCGGGTCTGCTCCTCCCGGTCACAGGTGAGGAAGATTTTATAGTCGTAGTATCCCGCCAGGGCCGGATGCTGGGAGTAAGTGCCCTCCACCAGGATGAGCTCCACGTCATCCGGGTCGATTTCTATGGGCTCCCCGTACTCGTCCAGCACCGGGCCATCGGGAAGGAAGGGCGGATACGTCAGGGGCGTTCCGTTGTGGACCGGGAGCAGAAGCTCCTCCCGGATCCGGTCCAAATCCATATTCCCGGCGGGAATTTTCATCCAGTTGAAAGCCCGGTTCTCCCAGGGAAGGTAACAGTCGTCCATGTGGGCGACGTGCTTCGAACCGGGAATCAACTGTTCCGCCAGTTTGGCAAATCCGGTTTTTCCGCTGCCGCACCGGCCGTCTACGGCCGCAAGGAAGGGCCTCAGCCCATTTCGGTGCCGGTGGGCCAGGGGGCTCTCTCCCGGCAGCGGCTCCCCCCAGCTTCCCCGCCGCAGCCAGGCGGCATAGTACTCCCGGGCCATTCGGTCGATGGGGACCAGCGCCGGGAGAAACCCTGCCATGCGTGTTTGCAGAACCCGGTAATGGGGGTCGTAGGCATTCCGGAACGCCTCGCTGTGGCGCACCGGCGGGCAGCCCTCCCGCCGCCAGCCCTCCAAATACTCCGCCATACCGGGGACCGGGAGGGCCGCCAGCTGCTCCAGCTTTTCCAGAAGCCCCTTCTCCGCGCCCTCTGTCTGAACCATGGTCAGGCTGAACATCCGCCCAATCAGCGGCAGTTCCGACAAAGTGGAGAGCGCCTGCGTGATATGGAAGCGGCAGAGGCCGCCCCCGATGGACTCCGGGGGAAGGGGCTCCGGCCCCGCCTCCTTCCGTTCCGCCAGCAGGGCCGCCAGCACCTTGTCCGGGCTCTGGACCATATGGGCGGGGCCAAACTCGCTCTGATAGGCCAGCTTGGCAAAGTCCTGGGGCTCCATCTGGGGATATTTCGCCCAGTGCTCCCGGGCAATCGCGAGAAATTCCCTGCTCACAGTCCCAGCTCCCTTGCCGCCAGGTCCACGGCCCGGCGGAGGTACTCCTCCAGGCGGCACTCCTCCACTCCCGCCACGTATACGCCGCAGGACGAGGAGGGAATCAGAATCTTCACCGCCCCCGCCCCGGTGACGGCGGCGGCCATGGCGGGGGATACCTCCCCCAGGATGCCGTTGGCCAGCACCACGCCGATGGGGCCCAAAATCAGGTCCGCCTGGGCGGCGTTGTACACCACGGCGTTCTCCCCCGTGGCCCCCTGGGCGGCCCCCGCCCTCAGCATGGCGCTGGTGGCCGCCACGTTGGTCCCCACGCAGAGGAGGCGGCAGTCCTCGGGCAGGCGGGGCTTCAGCAGCTTCACCAGCTGACTGCCCACGCCGCCGCCCTGACCGTCCAGAATCAGGACGGTGCGAATACGGTCCATCCCCTCACCTCCCGAATAGCTCCGCCGCCCGGCGCATGTTCTCCATGACAGGCACGGCGAAGGGGCAGCGCTTCTCGCAGGCGGCGCAGGCGGCGCACTCCCCCGCCCCGTGGGGCAGGGCGGCGTAATGCTCCCGCACGGTCTCCGGAACGGCCCCCTGAGCCAGGGAGAGATTCAGAAATTTCGTGACGCCGGCCACGTCAATGCCCTTGGGGCAGGGGGCGCAGTGGCCGCAGTACATGCAGTGCCCCTTCCAGCTGATTTTCGGCAGGGCCGCCAGGGCGGCGGCGTAATCCCGCTGGCTCTCCGGAGCCTCCTCGAAGGCGATGCTCCGCTTCAAGTCCTCCAGATTCCGGGCGCCGGACATGACGCAGGCCACGCCGGGACGGTCCAAGGCGTATTGGATGCACTGGAACGCCGTCAGAGCCTTTCCCGCCGGAGAGAGGGTGTCGCTGAGGAGGTCCCCGCCGCCGAAGGCCTTCATCACCGTAATGCCCACGCCGAGGCGCTGGCAGGTCTCGTAAAGGGTCTGACGCTCCGGGTCCATGTTCAGCAGGGGGGCGGCGTAGTTCTTGGGGGCCCAGAGCTCCTCCACATCCTCGGAGGCGGGCTGGAGGTCGTAGCAGGGATTGACGCTGAACATCAGCACGTCTATGAGCCCGGATTCCACCGCCGCCAGGGCCGCCCGGGGATTGTGGCTGGAAAGGCCCACGCAGCCGATGGTTCCCTTCGCCTTCAGCTCCTGCGCGTAGGCCATAACAGGACCGTTTTTCACCGTCTCCCAGTCCTTCAGGGAGTCCACATAGTGGATCATGCCGATCTCCACGTGGTCTGTCTCCAGCCGCCGGAGCTGGTCCTCAAATCCCTCCCGTACTTCGGCAACATCCCTTGTGCGCTTGTACTGCCCCTCCTTCCAGACGGCGCAGAGGTGGGCCTGGAGGATGAACTTCTCCCGCCGCCCCCGAAGGGCCCGGCCAAGGCGGGACCGGAAATCCGGATTGGGCGCGTAGAGGTCAATGCAGTTCACGCCGCCGGCCTCCATCAGGTCCACCATCTCCCTCACCTGATCGTCGGATTTCTCCAAGAAACCCTCGCAGCCCATGCCGATCTCGCCGGTCTGAAGGCCGTTCCTTCCCAAAGTACGATACCGCATATCATGTACCTCCTCTTTGTTAAACAATCGTTTCGCCCTTCAGCATATCATGTGGAGTCCACTCCATGTCAAGAAGTTTTTCGCATTTCGTGCCGCCACCGTGCATAGGATGGACCAACAAGAGGCAGGGAGTGAGGGTGTTTTGAAGGGAAACATGGAAGAGCGGGCGGAGCGCCTGGCTCTTTACATCATAGAGAATCGGTCCACGGTCCGGGCCGCCGCCCAGAAATTCGGCATCAGCAAATCGACGGTACATAAGGACATTTCCGAACGGCTGCCCCTGTTCAACCGTCCGCTGTACCTCCAGGTCAAGGAGGTGCTGGACGTGAACAAGGCCCAGCGGCACATTCGGGGAGGCATCGCCACCCGCAAAAAATACCGCGGCGACTGAGGCCGCGCGAGGAGGGACCTCTATCATGGCAAATCGTCAACACGGCAGCCGCCCCTCCGGCGGCAGAAACGGCCGGGCAGCCCGGGCTGTGCCGGTCTCCCGGTCCCCTGCGGGCGGCCGGGAGAATTGGACGCCGTTCCCGCCGGGGACGCCTATTTACACAGAACCGGAGGTCCGCCGCTGGCCCCATCCGCCGGAGGAAACCTCTTCCGCCCAGACACCGGAACCGGCGCTGCACTACATACGCTGCGCGCTCTCCTATCAAAACCAGCTGCTGGCGGACATCAAAGCGCTGCTGGAACGGCTGGCGGAGGAAGCGCCTGTGGCAGCCGCTGCTCCTTTGCCAGTGGAGAGGACGGCGGAGCCGGGAGAGGCGGCGCAATCCCAGGCCAAGATGTAAACTTTCTGAAAATATTTTAAATCCCTTGTAAGATGTGACAGAAAACCCAGGGAAGCGACGAAAAAAATAGCGGCTTCGCCGCTATTTTTTCTCTTGAGTTTTTTCTGCTCCAGTTTTATAATGAAGCAAACGTTCTGTCAATCCCCTCTTTGTCAGGGGCCCGTTCCAGCAAACATTTACGTTTACGATACGCGCCGCCCTGCGGCGCACGGGAGGTTCTCATGCCGTCAAGACTCCGCCGCCGCAAGCGCAGCCCCTGGGGGCTCACGCTTCTGCTGCTTTTGATATTGATCGCTTTGATTTACGCCGTCGTCCGGGTCTACTTCCGCGCCCCGGACCAAAGGGCCGACGTGCCCGCCATGGTCCAGCGGGTGGACAACCCCGCCGCCTCCCAGGACCTCAGCGGCGAGGAGGCGGAGGCCCTTCGCTCCCACTACGAGCGGAAACCCTCGTTCTACACCATCCTCGTCTCCGGCGTGGACGACGGCAACGGCGGCAGCGACACCAACATTCTGGTGGCCGTGGACGCGGAAAACGACTATATTTACGGCGTCAGCATCCCCCGGGACACCAAGGCCAGCATCAACGGGAAAAACCGCAAAATCAACTTCGCCTACAACTCCGGCGGCATGGAGCTGATGGCCCAGACCGTCTCCCACCAGCTGGGCATTCCGGTGGATTACACGGTGCTGGTGGACCTCCGGGCCTTTCAGGCCCTGGTGGACGCCATCGGCGGCGTGGACTTCTACATCCCGGTGAATATGGATTATGACGATCCCTACCAGAACCTCTCCATTCACTTCTCCAAGGGAATGCGGCACCTCAACGGCGCAGAGGCCCTGAAGGTGGTCCGCTTCCGCCACAACAACGACGGCTCCGGCTACGGCAGCGAGGACATCGGCCGCATGCAGACCCAGCAGGACTTTTTAAAGGCTGTGGCCAAGCAGACCCTGACCGTCTCCAACCTCACCAAGCTGGACAGCTTCTGCAAAATCTTCCAGCAGTACGTGGAGACGGACCTGACGGTGGGCAATCTGGTCTGGCTGGGGGGCGAGGCCATCGGCATGGGGGCGGAGAACATTGAGTTTTCCACCCTGCCGGGAGACTGGAAGTCCCCCTATATTTACTTGAACCAGGAGGAGGTTCTCGCTCTGGTGAACCAGTACCTGAACCCCTATACGGAGGACCGGGTGCCGGAGGATTTGAACATCCTCTCCTGAACGGATGGAAAGGAGCCCCATGAAAAAACATATCCCCGCCCTTCTGTTGGCCCTGTGCCTGCTGATGACGGTTCCCGTCCACGCCGCGCAGGAGGCCGGCTTCACCAGAAGCCGGACCTATGCCGGGCAGTTCTCCGACCTGACTTCGGACTCCCCGTTTTACGGCAACGTCGCCGCCCTGTACGAATACGGCCTGGCCTCTGGAAAAGAGGACGGAACCTTTGGCCCGGAGGACACCATGACCGTGGGACAGGCCGTCATCTTCGCCGGGCGCATCCGTGGACTCCACCAGACCGGCAGCGCCGAGGCCGCCCTGTCCTTCCGCCAGGAGGGCGCTCCGGCGGCCCAGGCCTATCTGCGCTATCTCCAGGCGGAGGGCGTTCTGGACACGGAGCTGGACGGCGCGCTCCAGGAAACCGCCACCCGGGCCCAGGTGGCCCACGTGCTGGCGGGCGTCCTGCCGGAGGAGGCCCTGCCTTCCGTCCACGAGGAGCTGGTCACCCTGGGCTATTCCACCCGGCGGTACATCCCCGACGTCACCGAGTACACCCCCTACTATCGGGATATCCTGGCCCTTTATAAAAAGGGCGTTGTGACCGGCAGCGGCGGCAGCGGCGCCTTCCTTCCCGCCAAACCCATTACCCGCGGGGCCGCCGCCGCCATGCTCACCCGTATGGTGGACCCCGCCCTGCGGGTCCGGCCCCAGTGGGACCTGTCCAATCTCTACAGCGCCGCCGGGACCACCCTGGCGGATTTGGTGGAGCCCGGGGGCTACACCCTCTCCCCCTCCACCCGCGAGGAGCTGGAAAGCTCCATCCGCTCCATGCTCTCCACCGGCAGCAGCCAGCTGGTGTTCTATTATCCCGGCGTCTCGGAGGGCGAGGCGCGGCAGCTGATGGACCACAGCCTCGCCATTGTGAAAACCTACTGCGAGCAAGGCTATAACGAGGTGCACTGCACCCGGAGCGCGGGACTGCTGACCCTGAACTTCACCGCCGCCGGGGCGGGCCGCCGTGTGGAGGAATACCGCACCGCCGCCATGGAGGCCGCCATCGCCGTCCACGACCAGCTCTGGACGGAGGGGATCCTCCGCCCGGACATGACGGAGCTGGAAAAGGCCCGGGTCTATTACGACTGGGTCTGCGGCCACTGCGCCTATGACTATCAGGCTGGAGACGACTCCCTCAGCCACATTCCCTACAGTCTTTTTGCCAACCAAACCGCCGTCTGTGACGGCTACACCGGCGCGTACAACCTCCTTTTAAAGCTGGAGGGCATCGCCTGCTCCACCGTCATCGGCGGGGACCACATCTGGACCGTCGCCACCCTGGACGGCGTCCAATACCACATCGACACCACCTGGGGCGACAGCGGCAGCACCATCAACTACGACTATTTTGCCATGTCCCCCCAGCAGTCCCAGACCCTCCACGCCCGCTAAGTCCCTCTCCCCCGCCAGGGGAAACGCTTCATAATCTGATTGTGCAGGGGCGGACCTTGGCGTCCGTCCCTGCGTTCCATTCCGCGCTGAACAGGCGGCGCGGCCGGAGGTGTTTCTCCGCCAAGGTCCCTCTTGCCTTTTCCCTGTGCCTATGCTATGCTGTATAAAATTATGGCCCGGACCGGCGCTCTTGCCGCCGTCCGCAGGCCCGAGAAGGAGTAACCGCGATATGAAAACATATACTTTCCAGCCTCGGGGCGTCTGCTCCCGCGAGATGCAGGTGGACCTGGACGACCAGGGCATCATTCAGGCCCTCCGCGTCACCGGGGGCTGTCATGGCAACCTCCAGGGCATCGCCGTCCTGGTTCAGGGCATGCCCGCGGAAGAGGCCATCCGCCGCCTGAAAGGCATCGACTGCTCCGCCAGAGGCACCTCCTGCCCGGACCAGCTGGCCCGGGGATTGGAGCAGGCTCTGAACGCCCAGCGCTGAGGGGGCGGCAGGAGTTATGAAGATCGTATTGGTCATCGACCAGTTCGACGACGCCAACAACGGCACCACCATCAGCGCCCGCCGCTTCGCCACCGCCCTGAAAGAGCACGGCAACGAGGTGCGGGTCATCGCCACCGGCAAGCCCACGGATTATAAATATGCTGTGCGGCAGATGAAATTTCTTCCCATTGTGGAGCATCTCATCACCAGCCAGGGCATGCGCTTGGCCATTCCCAACAAGCACGTCTTTGAGAAGGCGGCGGCCTGGGCGGATGTGGTGCATTTTATGATGCCCTCCCCCCTGTCCATCATGGGCCTGAAGCACGTGGAGCGCCTGGGCATCCCCCACACGGCGGCCTTCCACTGCCAGCCGGAGAACATCACCTTCACCCTCCACCTGGGCAACAGCAAGCGGGTGAACGACTTTGTCTACACCAAGTTCCGGGATACCTTTTTCAACCGCTTCACCCACATCCACTGTCCCAGCAACATGATCGCCAACCAGCTCCAGGAGCACGGCTATACCGCCCGCCTCCACGTCATCTCCAACGGCATCAGCCCGCAGTACGTCTATGGCCGCAGCCCCCAGGAGGACTGGATGCAGGGAAAATTCAACGTGCTGATGGTGGGCCGCTATGCCGGGGAGAAGCGGCAGGACGTGCTGATCGACGCATGCGCCCAATGCCGCCACAGGGAGGAGATCCAGGTCATCCTGGCGGGTAAGGGCCCTCTGGAGCGGAAATACCGCCGTCAGGCGGAGAAGCTGCCCAACCCCATTGTCATGGAGTTTTACGAGCCCGCCCGCCTTCTGGAGATTCTCCACATGGCGGACCTATACGTCCACACCTCCGACGCGGAGATTGAGGCCATGAGCTGCATGGAGGCCTTCGCCTGCGGGCTGGTGCCGGTAATCGCCGACTCGCCCCGCTCCGCCACGCCTCAGTTCGCCCTGGACCAGCGAAGCCTCTTCCCCGCGGGGGACGCCGCCGCCCTGGCGGAGAAGATCGACTGGTGGTTCGAGCATCCCCAGGAGCGGGAGGAAATGGGGAAGCGCTACGCCGGACACGCGAAGCAGTACGCCCTGGACCGCTCCATCCAGCAGACGGAGGAGATGTTCCGCCTGGCCATTCAGGAGCAGCGAGGCCGGTGAGAAACCGCCCCCGGAAAGAGGGACCGGCCGCCGTTTCCATCCGGCAAGCCCCGCCGCCCAGCCCGCTTTCCATTTTCAATAAGCGCAGAGGACCGCTGTCACCAGCGGTCCTCTTTTTGCGTATGATGGGGGCAAAGGAGGAGTGAACCATGGCATATTCCGACCGGGAACTGCTGGCGCGCCTGATCGAGTGCGAGGCGGGCGGCGAGGGGGAGAACGGCATGAAGGCGGTGGCAGGGGTTGTGATGAACCGGGTCCACGCCAAAGGCGGCGAGTACGCCCGCGTTGGACAGGGCAGCATCCGCAACATCATTTTCCAGCCCTATCAATTCGTCTGCGCCAGCGAGACGGAGGGGGGCGCCTACAATCCGCAGAACATATACAACATGCGGCCGGAGCAGATCCACTATGACATCGCCGACTGGGCCATTGCGGGAAACCGCCTGCCCGTGGTGGCGGAGTCCTTATGGTTCTATAACCCCTTCAGTCCCGACTGCCGCCCCTTTTTCCCCACCGGCGTGGGCTACTGGCAGACCCGCATCGGCGACCACTGCTTCTATAACCCGACAAACGCCTACTTCTCGACCTGAACCGCTGTCCAGGTCCCGCGCTTACTATAAAACTTGAGAGGTGTCATTATGGCCAACATACCCTACGCTTCCCAGTCCTCCATGGACTGGTCCTCGGAAATCAGCGGGTCCCGCCCCGCAGCACCGGCGGCGGGCTCCCCGTCCTCCGCGTCCTCCCAGGCGCTCACCTATCCCCCCGCCACCACAGCGCCCGACGTTTCCCCCGCCTTTCAGTTTCCCTCCGCAGCGGCAGCCCCTTCCGGCTCCATGCCTCCCGCCGCTGCGGCGGCTTCCTCCGGCTCCATGCCTCCCGCCGCTGCGGCGGCTTCCTCCGGTTCCATGCCCCCTGCCGCTGCGGCGGTTTCCTCCGGTTCCATGCCCCCTGCCGCTACGGCGGTTTCCTCCGGTTCCATGCCCCCTGCCGCGCCGGCCCGCCCCAGCGCCGCCCGAAATGAGTTCGCTGGCAGCACCGGCAATCTGGACCTCCTCAGCCACCAGCCCTCCGAGGTGATCGAGTCTCCGGCCACCGTGGGGGAGGCCTTCCTGGGTTCCCTGAAATCCATGCTTCTGCGCAACCGGGGGAACTTCGTGGCGGCCACCCTCCTCATCGGCACCCAGGGCACCATGGTCTGGGAGGGTATTCTCCACGAGGTGGGCAACGACTATTTCATCATCTATCAAGCCGGACGGCAGCGCTATATCCTCTGTGACATCTACGCCCTGAAATACATGGAGTTCTACGACACCAGACAGCGGGAGCTGTGCGAACGGTTTCTCCAGGAAAACGGGGAGAAGGGCTTTTGCTGAAACGAAAAAGCGGGGACCCGTTGGGTCCCCGCTTTGCATGCCATATCGTTGTGAAACCGGAAAATCAGCGCTTGGAGAACTGCGGCGCGCGGCGGGCGGCCTTGAGGCCGTACTTCTTCCGCTCCTTCATGCGAGGGTCGCGGGTCAGGAACCCGGCCTTTTTCAGGATGGGGCGGTTGTCCTCGCTGGCCAGCAGCAGGGCGCGGGCGATGCCGTGGCGCAGGGCACCGGCCTGACCGGTGACGCCGCCGCCGGTGACAGTGGCCACAATGTCCATCTTGCCGGTGTTGCCGGTGGCCTCCAGGGGCTGGCGAACGACCATCTTCAGGGTTTCCAGGCCAAAGTAATCGTCAATGTCCCGGCCGTTGATGGTGATGCTCCCGGTGCCGCCCGGGAACAGGTGGACGCGGGCGACGGAGGACTTCCGGCGGCCGGTGCCGTACAGATAGGGCTTCTTAGACTGATACATACGCTTCCTCCTCCTTATTCGGCATCCAGGGCGATGGGCTTCTGGGCCTGCTGCTTGTGCTCCGCGCCGGCGTAGATGTGCAGACGCTTCAGAGAATCCTTGGCAACCGTGTTCTTGGGCATCATGCCCCGGACGGCCACCCGCATGGCGACCTCGGGCTTCTCCTGCATCAAGATGCGGTAGGGAGTCTCCTTCAGACCGCCCACCCAGCCGGAGTGGGTGCGGTAAATCTTCTGGGTGCCCTTCTTGCCGGTGAGGACGGCCTTGCCGGCGTTGATGATGATGACGTTGTCGCCGCAGTCGGCATGGGGAGTGTAGGTAGGCTTGGTCTTGCCGCGCAGCAGATCGGCAGCCCGGACGGCGGTCTTGCCCAGGGGCTTGCCGGCGGCGTCCAGGATGTACCACTTGCGCTCGATGTTGGCCTTATTCGCCATAAAAGTGGACATGGTCTTTCCTCCATCAGTATATTTTCCGTTTGGCTTAACAAATCAAGAGCTCCTTGCGGAGCAAGGTTATTTATACCATGCCTTTCCGCCGGTGTCAACAGAATTTTTAATTATTTCCGGTAATCCTCCGAAATTCTCTTGATATCTCGCAAAAACTCACAAATACTCAAAGTCAATTTCAAATTGCCGCTTTCCGCAGAAGACGAAAAAAGCCCCTTGCGCCAAAGGGGCTCACCGGAGCTCCCCCGGCGGAAGAGGCTTTTTATGATTTCCGAACGAAAAGCTCGGAAATCATCCATTTGATTAGATTCGTTTTTCTCGCCGGACGCAAGCGGCGGCAACCGAAATACACGGAAAATATTACCTCCTGCCGTTCAGTTTGGAAGAATATTATGTACCGCCTTATAAAACCCACTGCACCAGCAGCAGCAGCACAAATCCCGGCAGACCCAAAACGCCGATGACCAGGGCATTCCAGACGTTGACCCCGAGGGCCACCCCCGTGACCCCCGCGGTTACGTTCACCGCCCAGAGGGCGCAAAAGCCCAAGAGCGTGTTCACCAGCAGCTTCACTGCCAGCTTCAGCGGCGCGCTGAACACCCGCAGAAGGGCAATGAGGAAAAACCCCGCCAGCAGCGCGGCGATGATCTTTTGATTCAGGTCCATACCGCGTCGCCCTCCAGCCGCAGGGCGGCATAGCCCTCCGGACTCCGCTCCTTGATGGCCCGGATGAGGTAGTTGCAGCGGGCCTTCTCCGCCTTGATCTGGTAAATACAGGATTCCACCAGCTCCGGGTCCACCGCTTGGTCAAACTGCCGGTAGGCCAGCGACAGGTCCCCCTGGGCGCTTTGCAGCTCCGCCCGCAGAGCCAGCAGCTCCTGGTCCTGTCTGGTTTTTTTCAAGAAAGTGGTTTTCATAACGTTGTCCCTCCTGTATAATACTGTATGGCAAGTTTGGACAAATATGCCAGTTTTCATACGGGAGTGGATATTCCATGGAAGAAATTTTTATGAGGCAGGCCCTGACCCTGGCGGCCGAGGCCGCCGCCGCCGGGGAGGTCCCCGTGGGCTGCGTCATCGTCCGGGAGGGTCTTGTGGTGGGCCGGGGCCGGAACCGGCGGGAGCAGACCCAGTCCGCCGCCTCCCACGCCGAGATGGAGGCCATCGCCCAGGCCAACGAGACCCTGGGCTCCTGGCGGCTGGAGGACTGCGAACTCTATGTCACCCTGGAGCCCTGCCCCATGTGCGCCGGGGCCATCCTCAACGCCCGAATCCGCCGGGTCTGGTTCGGGGCCCGGGACCGGGCCTTTGGGGCCTGCGGCGGAGTGACCAACCTTTTTATGGAAGATTTTCCCACCTCCCCCGCCCTGGTGGGCGGGATTCTGGAGGCGGAGTGCCAGGCGGTGCTCTCCCAGTTTTTCCGGCGCCTGCGAGGGGGACAGGTTGACATAATTTAAGACTTTTGTAACAATTGGTGCTGGTTTCCTTAACAACTCTCCTGTATCTTAATACTTGCAAGAGACAAAACTTCTTTTCATCCAATCTTCCAAACCATAAGGAACCGGGCCAGCCTCACGGCTGGCCCGGTTCCGTTTTTCCATCCTCCCCGCCTCCGCCGGTTTCCGGGAGGTCCGTCAAAGTTTCCAGCAAATTTCATAAACTGTTCACCACTTTCCCAGCCTCTTCCTGTATATTATAGATACAGACATTTAACCCACCACGACCCAGGCGGGCTGCCCCGCCTTTGAGAAACGAGGCATGATCGTGAATATTGCGTATCTCTTGATCCCCAAACACCGCGTCGCCTTCCTTTACGACGACAACACGATGCGTCAGGGCTTGGAAAAACTCCGGCACCACGGCCTCAGCGCCGTTCCCGTCATCAACCGGAAGGGCCAGTACGTGGGCACCGTCAGCGAGGGAGACTTCCTCTGGCGGCTCATTCCCGACGAGGGCACCCCCTGCCCCTGCACCGTCAAGGACCTGGAGCGGCTCCACGTCCGGGACATTCTTCAGGAAAACCCCTCTGTCCGCATTACCGCTTCCCTGGACGAACTGCTGAACAACATCATCCGCCACAACTTTGTTCCCGTGGTAGACGATCTCAACAGTTTCATCGGCATTGTCACCCGCCGCTCCATCATCCGGTATCTGGCAAAGGAGAAAGAATCCGCGCCGTCCCTCCGAAAAATCGTATAAACAGGTTGCATGGAGCCGTCCTTTCCCGGGCGGCTCCTTATTTTTGCATAATTTTTTCATGGGTAGACCGGCTTTATTTGTGTAAATCGTCTCAGTTTGCAGGACGGCGGGAAAAAAACTTACAAAAAAGCGTCAGTCTGCAAGTCAAATCGCATCATCCTGCAAAAATTGTACAAAAACCGGAAAAACGCCCTTGAAAACTGGAGGATAGAATGGTATGATATTCATATGATTGCAGGAATTGCATTCAAACCCAGCAAAATTTTATCCTGATGAAAAGAGGAAGAACGATGAAAAAGAAATTCTCTCTGCTGATGGCCGTGCTTATGCTGGCCATGCTCCTCGCCGGCTGCGGCGGCAATAATGACGGCGGCTCCTCCACTGGAAGCGGCACGCCTGTGGACGGCTCCGCCGACTCCGGAAATTCCGGCGCCTCCACCGTCGCGGAGGACACCAACACCGTGGCCGTGGGCGCTGTGGTCATCGCCCGGGACGACGTGCCGGAGGACGACATCTACGCCTTCACCTCCGCCATCTTCGAGAATATCGAGACCATCACCGAGCAGCACGCCAAGGGCGGCGAGCTGGACCTGACCTTCGCCTCCTCCGTCACCTCCGTGCCCTATCACCCCGGCGCGGCCAAGTACTTTGCCGAGAAGGGCATTGAAGTCGCCTCCGTTAAGGAAGGCGCGGGCTCCGGCAGCTCCAAGGCCCTGACCTTCGGCACCGGCGGCGAGTCCGGCACCTACTACGCCTTCGGCGGCGTGCTCAGCAGCTATGTCTCCAACAACACCGGCGTCTCCGTCACCGCCATCACCTCCGGCGGCTCCAAGGAGAACATTGAGAATCTGGCCGCCGGCGACGTGCAGCTGGGCTTCGTCCAGTCCGACGTCATGAGCTACGCCTACAACGGCGAGCGCCTCTTTGACTCCAAGGTGGAGAACTTCTCCGTGGTGGCCTCTTTGTATATGGAGCAGGTCCAGATCGTCACCACCAATCCCGACATCAAGTCCGTGGCCGACCTGGCGGGCAAGTCCGTCTCCATCGGCGACCGGGGTTCCGGCGTGTGGTTCAATGCCGTGGACGTGCTGAGCGCCTATGACATCGACCCTGACACCGGCATCAGCCCCGTGTACCTGGGCTTCGCCGACAGCACCGAGAACCTGAAGGACAAGAAGATCGACGCGGCCTTCGTCGTGGCCGGCGCTCCCACCACCTCCATCGTGGACCTGGCCACCAGCGGCCCCGTGTATCTGGTCAGCCTGGACGAGGAGCATACCAACGCCCTGCTGGAGGTCTCCCCCTACTACAGCGCCTACACCATTCCCGCCGGGACCTATTGATCCCTTACGGCATCTCCGGCAAGGGCCGCCTGACGCGGCCCTTGCCGCATTGAAAGGGCAGCGCGCCGCCGCCCCTTCAATGCGGCAAGGACCCCCCTGTGTTTATTTTAATAAGGAGTACGAACTATGAGCGAGAAAGACAAGAAGCATCTCCCCGACGTGGACATTGGCACCCCGGCGGACATGAGCGAGGTCATGCGGAAGTACGACCGGGAATCCGCCACCCGCATCTGGGAGGGGAAGCCCAAGGTTGTGGTCAGCGTGGTCATGGCCCTCTTCTCCCTGTACTGCATCTGGTCCACCCTCCGCTGCACCTGGGATATGCCCATCCGGCTCAGCTCCTTCCTGGGGCTTATCATTGTCATGGGCTATCTGACCTACCCTGCCCGGAAGGACCATGTGAAACCCAACGCCATGCCCTGGTACGACGTTGTTCTGATGCTGCTGGGGGCGGGTTCCTTCTTCTATTACTGCGTCAATTACAAGTCCCTGGTCATGGTCATCACCAGCGCCGGAAAGATCAACCCCGCCAGTGAAACCGCCATTCCCAACGCGTGGTTCTACCTGGTCATCGGCATTGTGGCGATTTTGTGTCTGGCGGAGCTCTGCCGCCGGTGCGTGGGCCTGCCCATTCTCGGTGTTGTGGGGGTGCTGCTGGTGTACACCTTTGCCAGCGGGCAGAATCTGGCCCGGGTGATTTACACCCTGTTCTACGGCACCTCCGGCGTCATGGCCACGCCCATTCAGGTCTGCGCCAAGTTCATCGCCGTCTTTATCATCTTCGGCGCGTTCCTGGAGCGGACGGGCATCTCCAGCTTCTTCATCGACCTGGCCAACTCCCTGGCGGGCAGCACCTCCGGCGGCCCCGCCAAGGTGGCGGTCATCTCCTCCGCCCTGTGCGGCATGGTCTCCGGCTCCTCTGTGGGCAACACCGTCACCACTGGCTCTGTCACCATCCCCATGATGAAGCGCACCGGTTATCAGGGGGAGTTCGCCGCGGCGGTGGAGGCGGCGGCCTCCACCGGCGGACAGATCATGCCCCCCATCATGGGCGCGGCGGCGTTCCTCATGGCGGAGTACATGGACACAACTTATGCCAACGTGGCCCTGAAGGCCATTCTCCCCGCCCTGCTGTACTTCACCGGCATCTTTATGGCCGTCCATCTGGAGGCACGCCGCCTGAACCTCAAGGGCGTCCCCCGGGACCAGCTGCCCAAGCTCCGCCTGCTGGTCCGCAGCATCTATCTGCTGCTGCCTCTGGTGGTCCTGGTGTGGATGGTCTCCACCGGAACCCGGACCCTCCAGTTCTCCGCCTCCGTCGCCATTTTGCTGGCGATTCTGGTGAGCCTCCCCCATATGTTCACGGACAGCCGGAACCAGCATGACGAGGGCTTCGCCGCCCACTTTGTGAAGGACACCGCCTCCATGACCGTCAGCGCCCTGGAGTCCGGCGGCCGGAGCTGCATCACCGTGGCCGTGGCCTGCTCCATGGCGGGCATGGTGGCCGGGTGCATCACCGTGACGGGTCTTGCCTCCAAGCTCATCAACGGGGTCATCAACGTCAGCAGCCTGATCCCCTATCCGCCGGTCTCCATGTTCATCGCCCTGTTTTTGACCATGCTGTGCTGCATCGTGCTGGGCATGGGCGTGCCCACCACGGCCAACTACTGCATCATGGCCTCCACCTGCGCCCCCATTCTGATTCAGCTGGGCATTGGCAAGATTCCTGCCCACTTCTTTGTCTTCTATTTCGGCATCGTGGCGGACATCACGCCTCCCGTGGCCCTGGCGGCCTATGCCGGCAGCGCCATCGCCAAGTCCGACCCCATGAAGACCGGCGTCAACGCCACAAAACTGGCCATCGCCGCCTTCATCGTCCCCTATATCTTCGCCTACAGTCCCGCCATGCTCTTTGTGGACGTGACCAGCGCCTTCCAGGTGGTGCAGATCGTCATCAGCGCCCTGCTGGGCATCTTCGGCGTGGCCGCCGCGCTGAACGGGTATCTCTTCCGCCCCATTCCCAAGCTGCTGCGCCTTGCCCTGGCGGTGGGGGGTCTGGCCATGATGATTCCCGGCTCCGTCACGGATATGGTGGGTCTGGCCGCTCTGGCCGCCGTGCTGTTCTATCAGCGGTCCACGGCGAAAAACCGTCCCGCCAACGCCTGAGCCTCATTTCAAAACCGCCCCACTCGGGGCGGTTTTTTCCTGGAGGGAGCGCATGACGGAAAATCCGCCCTGTCCCGCTATATTTTTGTACATATTTTTCCGAAACCCTTCCAGCGCCTCAAACGTCTAAAGAAATAGGGAGCTGTGTTCTCATCTTCAGAAAATCTTAAGAATTCTGTAACCGTTTTGTTGTTGTTTTCCAAGGCAAACTGTTCTAGCATAGATGATACAGTTTTGATGCCAGCTCCCTGTATTCTGTACCCCGGCGGCAGCTCTGTCCTGGGAAACGCGCTTTCGGGACGGGCGCGGCCATTGGAATTCGATCAAACCGACGAAGGAGAAGTCATATGTCAGAAGTCATGGATCGCGAAAAGCAGACGGCCGAAGCCGTTCAGCCGGCTCCGGAAGCGGCTCCGGAAAAAACCTCCCTCCTGAAAAAGTGGAAGGGGATGCCCCGAAAGAAACGGCGGAAAATTGTCCGGTGGTTTCTCTTTCTTCTCATCCTCATCGCCGCCGGTCTGGGCGTCCGCCAGTTTTTAAGCGGCCAAAGCGGCGGGGACCAGACAGAGGTTCTCACCACCACGGTGCAGTACGGCTCCATCACCGCCACCGTGGACGGCAGCGGCCTCACCAAGGCCAAGGACAGCGAGACCATCACCATCGCCACCTCCGGCACCGTCAGCGAGGTCTTCGTCAACGAGGGCGACACCGTGGAACCCGGCACGCCCCTTTTTATCATCGACTCCGACGCCGCCCGCACCGCCGTGGACAAGGCCCGGCAGGACGTGCTGGGCCGGGAGAAGCAGCTCAACGCCCTCTTGAAGGACGTGGCGGGCCTCAACCTGGCGGCGGGCTATCCCGGCAAGCTGATGGAGGTGGTGGACCTGAATCCCGGCGACACCATCAGCAAGGGGCAGAAGGTGGCCGTCCTGGCGGACGACACCCGCCTCCGCCTCACGCAGTATTACAGTTATGCCTACGAGGGCCGCATCTTCCAGGGGCAGAGCGTGGATGTGTCCATCCCCGCCCTGATGAGCTCCATCCCCGGCACGGTGGAGGCCGTCCACATGGTCAGCCGCATCACTCCAGAGGGAACCAAGCTCTTCTCCGCCGATATCCTGGTGGAAAACGAGGGGGCCCTCAGCGCGGAGATGGCCGCCTCCGCCACCGTGTCGGTGGAGGGGGAGACCGTGTATCCCTATGAGCCCGGGAAGCTGGAGTACTACCGCACCGGCGACCTGACCTCCACCGTCAACGGCACCATCCTCTCCAGCAGCCTGGTGGACTATCTCCAGGTCACCGCCGGGCAGGTGCTGGTCCGGGTGGACGGCGAGGACAGCGAGGCCGAGATTTTCTCCGCCCAGCAGAGCCTGGAGGAGGCCCAGAAGGAGCTGGAGACCGCTGAGAAGAATCTGGCGAATTGCAATGCCGTGGCCTCCATCGCGGGCAAGGTCATCGGATTGACCATGAAGCCCGGCGACGAGATCGCCGCCAACACCTCCGTGGTCACCATCTCCGACACCTCCTCCCTCATTGTCAACGCCACCGTGGACGAGCGGAACGTCAGCGCCGTTCAGGCGGGGACCATGGTGAACCTGGACCAGTGGGGCACCCAGGCCATGGGTATGGTGGAGAGCGTCAGCCTCTCCAGCACCATCAACAACGGCGTGGCCACCTATCCCATGGTCATCTCCGTGGACAACGCGGAGGAGACCCTCCAGGTCAACAGCTACATCAACTACTCCCTCACCGCCAGCGAGAACGACAACTGCCTCATTCTGCCCCTCCAAGCGGTCCGCACCGTCTCCACCGAGGCGGGAGAGAGCCTGACCGTGGTCTACGTCGCCGGCGACAGGCCCGAAAACGCCGTGGAGGGCGTCATGATCGACGAGATGATTCCCGAGGGCTATTGGCCCGTGGCTGTGGAGATCGGCATCTCCGACAACTACAATGTGGAGATCAAGTCCGGCGTGGAGGAAGGCGCCGAGGTCTTCACCCAGGTCCAGATGTCCTCTTCCTGGGGTTTCTGATATGGCGAATTTAGTAGAGCTTCGAAACGTCTTCAAGATCTACGGCGAGGGTCTTGAAAGCGAGGTCCGGGCCCTGGATGGGGTCTCCCTCACCATTCAGCGGGGGGAATTCGTGGCGGTGGTGGGCCAGTCCGGCTCCGGCAAGTCCACAATGATGAACGTCCTGGGCTGCCTGGACATTCCCACAAGGGGGGACTATTTCCTGGACGGCACCGACGTCCGGGACCTGACGGACAAGGAACTTTCCCTCATCCGCAACAAGGAGATCGGCTTCATCTTCCAGCAGTACAACCTCATCCAGACCCTGACGGTGCTGGAGAACGTGGAGCTGCCCCTGATCTATCAGGGCATCGGGGCGGACGACCGCTACGACCTGGCTCTGGAGGCTCTGGAGCGGGTGGGCCTTTCCAAACGAGTCAAGCACAAGCCCACGGAGATGTCCGGCGGCCAGCAGCAGCGGGTGGCCATCGCCAGGGCCATCGCCACCAAGCCCCCCATCATCATGGCCGACGAGCCCACCGGCGCCCTGGACTCCCGGACGGGCCACGAGGTGCTGGAGTTCCTCCAGCAGCTGAACCGGGAGGGCACCACCGTCATCCTGATTACCCACGACAACGGCATCGCCGCCACGGCCCGCCGGGTGGTCCGCCTGACAGACGGCAAGATCGTGGAGGACAAGGAACAGGAGGTGGACTGGTTTTGAACGTTCGACAGGCAGTGAAAATGGCCTGGAAGTCCATCTGGGGCAAAAAGGGCCGGTCCGTTTTGACCATGCTGGGCATCATCATCGGCATCGCCTCCGTCATGACCATCGTCTCCGTCATCACCGGCTACGCCAGCAAGATGATGGAACAGTTCGAGGCCATGGGCACCAACCGCATCCAGGTCAGCGTCTACTGCTACGCGTACACCTCAGATGAGAACGGCAACATGGTTCCCATGGGAAAGGACTACTTCCCCGATATCTACGAGTACTGCAACGGCATGAAGGACCTGGTGGCCGGCGTGACGCCCCAGGCCTCCTTCAGCGCCAACATGGTCTACGGCACCAAAACCACCGCCAACATGGACTACCAGTGGGACGAGTCGGGCATGAACCTCATCAGCGCCCCGCCCCAGTTCTATTACGGCAGCGACCAATACGCCGCGTGCAGCAACCTGAAAATCGCCAGAGGCCGGGACCTGAGCTATCTGGACATTCAGAACTACAACCAGGTGGTGGTCCTGGGGGCCCAGGCCGCCAAGGTTTTCTTCGGCACGGCGGACCCCGTGGGAAAGACCGTGCAGCTGAACAACCAGAATTTTGAGGTCATCGGCGTCTACGCCTCCCGCATCAAGGAGGGCAGCACCTCCATGAGCACGCTGGACAACTTCGTCCTGGCCCCCTATACCGCCAAGCGCGTCCTGGGCGGGGACAACGGCGACAGCACCTTCATCGTCATCGCCAAGGACACCACGCGGATGGACGAGATCGTCACCCAGCTGGACGGGTTTTTAAAGGGCCTTTTGAACCGGAGCACCAACGACTATAGCATCCGCCCCGAAAACCAGAACATGGACTATGTCAACGAGACCCTGGGCCTCATCGGCGGCGTGCTGGCCGGCGTGGCCGCCATCTCGCTGATGGTGGGCGGCATCGGCATTATGAACATCATGCTGGTCACGGTGACGGAGCGCACAAGGGAGATCGGCATCCGCCGTGCCATCGGCGCCCAGCGAAGCAGCATCGTCACCCAGTTTCTCATTGAGGCGGCCATGCTCTGCGGTATCGGCGGCATCATCGGCATCGGCATCGGCACCTTGGGCTGCTTCGTCCTGGGGAACCTGCTCTTCCAGATGACCATTTATCCCTCCGCCATGGTGACGGCAGGGGCCTTCGGCCTCTCGGTGCTGCTGGGCGTCGTCTTCGGCAGCTATCCGGCGGTGAAGGCGTCCAATCTCCAGCCCGTGGAGGCTTTGCGGGCAGAATGAAGGAGGAAAACCATCCATGAAAAATCGCATCGTATCCCTGCTGCTTCTGGCGGCCATGGCAGCGTCGCTGCTGGTCCTGCCCGCCCAGGCCGCGCCCCCGCCCAACCGCTTTTACGACCTCAGCGACGGCGCCTCCACCATGGCGGTGGAGTCCCTGCGGCTGATGGGCGTGATGGACGGCTTTTCCGACGGCAACTTCCGTCCCTCCGCCCCCCTGACCCGGGCCCAGTTCTGCAAGATGGTGGTCTGTGCCCTGAACGCCGAAGACGAGCTGGGGCTTTACCGCACCGTCACCGTCTACCCGGACGTGAAGCCCTCCCACTGGGCCGCCGGGTACATCAACATGGCCGCCAAGGGAAAGAAGATCATCTCCGGCTTCTCCGACGGCAAGTTCTATCCGGACCGCACCGTCACCCTGGGGCAGGCGGCCACCATCCTCCTCCGGGTTCTGGGCTATCAGGACGAGAACATTGGCGGCGTCTGGCCGGACAGCTATCTCTCCTTCGCCGCCTCCATTGACCTGACCCGAGGCGTCGACACCTCCAACGGAAACGTTCCCCTGACCCGTCAGGACGCGGCCACCCTCTTCACCAATCTTCTCCGGGCGGACGTCCAGGGGGAGAAGTCGGCCAGCAATTTCCTCACCGCCGCCGGGCTGACGGTGAAGGAGGACATGGTCCTTGTGGCCTCCAACGCCAGGGGCCCCGACGGCAAGGAGACCGCCATGCTCTTCTCCGACGGGTCCATTTACCAGATGGCCGGAGACAAGGCGTCCAACGGCTCCCTCAACGGCTTCAAGGGCACGCTGGTGCTGGAGGGTCAGAAGGTCCGCACCTTCCTGCCCGACGCCCAGGGCGTCAGCCGCAGCGTCGTGGCCGCCAAGCTGGAGGCCAATCAGCTCACGGACCGCTCCGGCACCAAGTACGCCCTCACCGCCGACACCAAGGTGTACTACCAGGGCAAGGAGCAGACCTGGAGCGAGGCCCGGGTCTGGCTGAACCCCGGCGCGTCCCTGACGCTGTATCTGGGCGCGGCCGGCAATGTGGAGTATATCTTCGCGGGCGGCGGCGGCAGCGCCAGCGAGGCCATTGTCGTCTATGAGAAGGGCTCCTCCAAGGGACTGGAGTCTCTCACCGGCGGCGTGGGCGGCTACACGATCTATAAAAACGGCTCCAAGGCCAACGCCAAGGACCTCCAGGTCTACGACGTGGCCACCTACTCCAGCGCCACCAACACCATCCGGGTCTCGGACACCCGCCTCACCGGCTATTACGAGTCCTGCACCCCCAGTCCCACGGAGCCCACCAGCATCCGGATGCTGGGCCATGACTTCCCCGTCCTTACCACGGCCCAGGCCACCCTCTCCAAGTTCCGTCCCGGGGACCAGATCACCCTGCTGCTGACGGAGGACAATCAGGTCGCCGGCGCGGTGAAGGAGGGAACCAACGGCGCCAATGCCAACGCCATCGGCATCGCCACCTCCGTCTCCGGCACCAGCGTCACGGTGGAGCTTCTCTGCGGCATCGAGATCAAGGGCACCGTGGACCTGGGCCTGAGCGAATCCGACCAGCAGAACAAATACATTCCCACCATTCGCCAGGAGGAGCTGAACCGGATGGAGAACCGTCTGGTCCGTGTCACCTCCACCGGCCGGAATTCCATCGGCCTGGTCCGGCTGGGCGGCGGCGTGTCCGGAAACCTGGACCTGGAGAAGCGGCGGCTGGGCAACTCCAGTCTGGCGGAAAACGTCACCGTCTTCCGCTACACCGGCGAGGGGCTGGAATACCTGAGCCTGAACGACCTGGGGGCGGGTCCCATCTCCAACGGCGAGATCAGCTACGCCCACCTCAACTGGGCCGGCAGGGTGGACATCATCGTCCTGGGCGGCGTGAACAACGGGTCGGTCTTCTATGGCCGCACGGCTGTCCTGGCGGACTACCACGCGGAAACCGATTCCTATACCTACCGTCTGGCCGTCCGCCGGAACGACGGCACCAGCGTTGGTCCCTTCAACGACCGCTATAACATCCCCAGCGGCACCTATGTGGCGGCCGTGGTCGCCAACGACGGCACCGGCTTCTCCAGTCTCCAGCGGCTGACCGCTCTGGAGGATGTGCCCAACACCGCCTGGAGCGGGCAGGGCGCCGTCACGGTGGATGGCAGAACCTACTCCATCGCCTCCGACGTCATGTGCTATAACCGGGATATCAGCGGCTGGATTACCGCTGCGGAGGGCCGGAGCGCCCTGGATATCGCCCACGCCTATGCCCAGAAGTGCGATATGTACGCCAGCAGCGACGGCGTCATCCGCGCCATCGAAGTGGGCGGAGATTTCCGCTGAACCCCTGTTCCCTCTCTTTCCCCGCGCGCCTGGTCCATTCCGGATTCAGGCGCGCGGGGTTTTTCCGGCCCGTTCTCCGGATTCTTGAAATTGCGTCTGGCGCTTTTCCAAAAATGTGATATGATAGAGAGGATACAGCGGACACGCGAAACCGGACCGAACCCTCCCCCGGATTTGATTCAGGACGTCCGGCGGTGAAGCGGTCAATACAAGGGCCCCGGCGGTATTTGTCCAGGGCCGGGAAAGGAAGGCAGTACAATGAACGAAACGTTAAAGGTCTTGCACGAGCGCCGGAGCATCCGCAAATACAAGGCGGAGCAGATCACGGACCAGGAGCTGGACGCCATTCTGGAGGCCGGCACCTGGGCCCCCACCGCCAAGAACCTCCAGACCCCCGTGATGGTGGTGGTGCAGGACAAGGAGACCATCGCCCGCATGTCCGCCCTGAACGCGGAGATCATGGGCAAGCCCGGCACGGACCCCTTCTTTGGCGCGCCCACGGTGGTGGTGGTACTGGCGGACGGAACCCAGGCCAACTGGCTTCAGGACGGGTCCCTGGTCATGGGAAACCTGATGACCGCCGCCGCGGCCACGGGAATCGGCTCCTGCTGGGTGAACCGGGCCATGGAGCTTTTCGACGGCGCCGAGGGCAAGGCCCTTCTGCGGCAGTGGGGTTTGCCGGAGACTCTGCGGGGCGTGGGAAACTGCGTCCTGGGATATGCCGACGGGCCCGCTCCCGCCCCCAAGCCCCGGAAAGAAGGCTGGATTATCCGGCCCTGACAGGAGGTGCAGCACCGTGAAGGACGCCATCCGGCAGATTACCCATGCCCAGAACATCCGCTATGACAAGGGGACGGAGACCCTCTATATCATCGACCAGAGCCTGCTGCCCGGCGAAGAGCGGGAAATCCCCCTGCGGACGGCGGAGGAGATGGTGGAGGCCATCCAAACACTTCGGGTTCGGGGAGCCCCGGCCATCGGCATCTGCGCCGCCTACTGCCTCTATGTCCTGGCCCGGTCCATTGAGGCGGAGGACCCCGCCGCCTTCCAGTCCCGTCTCGGGGGCTGTTCCGCCCAGCTGAACGCCTCCCGTCCCACGGCGGTAAACCTCAGCTGGGCCCTGGGGGAGATGGAGAAGACCGCCGCCGTCCATTTGGGCGAGCCCCGCCCCCTCCTGTTGGAGGCCCTCTATCAAAAGGCGGTGGAAATTCACGAGGACGACATCGCCAAGTGCCGGGCCATCTCCGAATACGGTCTCAGCCTTTTGAAGGAGGGAGACGGCGTCCTCACCCACTGCAACGCCGGTCCCCTGGCCACCTCCCGCTACGGCACCGCCCAAGGTCCCTTCTTCCTGGCGGCGGAGCGGGGCATGGGCATCCGCGTCTTTGCCGACGAGACCCGCCCCCTGCTCCAGGGGGCCCGGCTGACCAGCTACGAGCTCCACCGGGCCGGGGTGGACGTGACGCTGATCTGCGACAACATGGCCTCCATGGTGATGAAAAACGGCTGGGTCCAAGCCTGCTTTGTAGGCTGCGACCGGGTCGCCGCCAACGGCGACACCGCCAACAAGATCGGCACCAGCGGCGTGGCCATCCTGGCCAAGCACTACGGCATTCCCGTCTATGTGCTGGGCCCCACCAGCACCGTGGACCTGAGCTGCCCCGACGGGGACCATATCCCCATCGAGCTCCGGGACCCGGAGGAGATCAAGACCCTCTGGTACGAAAAACCCATGGCCCTCCCCGGTGTGAAATGCTACAACCCCTCCTTTGACGTGACGGACCACCAGCTGATCTCCGGCATCGTCACGGAGAAGGGCATCTGCCGCCCTCCCTACACGGAGAGCCTGGCGGCCCTCTTCCGCTGAGAGGGAACGCCATGATTCAAATCTACGGCACTCTGGGCCCCGCCTGCGCCGGTACGGAGACCCTGGTCCGGCTCTTTGAGGCCGGCATGACCGGCATCCGGCTGAATCTCTCCCACGTGGGCCTCCCCGGCGCGGCGGAGCAGATCGAGCATCTGCACGCCGCCGCCCGGCTCTGCGGCGTGACGCCGCAGCTTCTCATCGACATGCAGGGCCCGGAGCTCCGGGTGGGCGCTCTTCCCGCCCCCCTCTCCCTGGAGTCGGGGACCACCGTCCGTCTGGGAACGGACATCCCCCTGCCCCCCGCCGTCCTGCCCCATCTGACCGCGGGGCAGGAGGTGCTTCTGGACGACGGCAGACTTCTCCTCCGGGTTCTGGAGCCGCTTCCAAACGGGGCCCCGGCCCGGGTGGAGCGGGGCGGTGTCCTCCGGAGCCGGAAAAGCGCCGCCCTTCCCGGCGTGGACATCCGCCTCCCCGCCATGACGGACAGCGACCGGGAAAACCTCCGTCTGGCCGGGGACTACGGCGTCACCGGCGTCATGCAGCCCTTCGTCCGCAGCCGGGCGGACCTGGAGGCCGTCCGGGGAGCCCTGGACGAGGCCGGGGGACAGGCCATCCGGCTGTTTGCCAAGATCGAAAATCTGGACGGCACGGCCAGGCTGGCGGAGCTGATTCCCGCCGCCGGGGAGATTGTCATCGCCCGGGGGGATCTGGGGAACTCCGGCCCTCTCTGGCAGCTCCCGGCCCTGCAAAAGCGCATTGCCGCCGCCTGCCGGCAGGCGGGCCGGCCCTTCATGGTGGTGACCCAGATGCTGGCCTCCATGGAGCAAAGCCCCGTCCCTACCCGGGCGGAGGTCAGCGACATCTTCAATGCCGTGCTGGACGGCGCGTCCTCGGTAATGCTTACCGGAGAGACCGCCGTGGGCCGCTATCCCGTGGAGGCCATGACGTATCTGGTCCACACCGTCCGGGAGGCGGAGCGGTATCTACGGACCCTATAGGAAAACGAAAAGCGTCCGGCCACAAGGCCGGACGCTTTATATCATGGCAGCTCATACAGCGGCTTCCGCCGGTCATAGGGCTGGGCCCGGTAAGTCACCGAGGAGATTTTCCGCCCCGACCGCCCGTATTTGGGATGTGTCCCAAAGAGGCCCACATACCGCTCCAGGTCGTCCCGCTCCTCCGCCATGACCCCCAGCAGCAGCGCCGCCGCCCGGGCGTCGTCAATGGCCCGGTGGCTGTTTACCGCCCGGTCCTCCAGACGGTATGCGGCGATGGCGTTCTCCAGCTTGTGGGGATAGTCCCGCCGGTCCCGGTATACCGTCAGCACGTCCAGCAGCCGGACGCGCCGCAGTACCCCCGCCAGTCCCCAGGGCCGGAGCAGATCGTATAAAAAGTTCAGGTCGAACTGGGCATTGTAGGCGGCCAGCAGCGGCCGCTCCGCACCCGCCAGCAGGGCGGTGAAGGCGCGGGCTGCCTCCTCATCTCCCACGCCCTCGGCCTCCAGCCGCTCCTGGGTGATGCCGGTCAGCTGGGTGATAAAGGGGTCCAGCCGCCGTCCCTCCGGCAGGCGGAGGAAGAGGTCTATGCCACCAGTCTCCGCCCCGCCCTCCAGAGAGACCGCGCCGATCTCAATTATCCGGTCCCTCCCGAAATCGATGCCGGTGGTCTCCGTATCAAAGACCACCATCCGGTCAAACTGCTCCCACAGCCTCATGCCGCACCCTCCAGCCAGCTCTCTCCCGTGGCGTATTCAATGGCCACGCCGGGCTGCACATTATAGGCGAAAATGTTGAAGCACACACCGTCCCCGGCGTCCTCCACGGAATAAGCCTCCATCTGCACGCCCCGGGCCACCAGCTCCGTTCCCACGAACACCGGCGTCACCCGGTAGAGGACATGGTTGTCCGTCCGCCGGACGTAGTCCGCCACGTCGTTTTCAAAGGGCAGCATTCCCGTGACGTTGAGATACCGGGTCCCGGTGATGAGATTTTTTTCGTTGGCGTTCTCCCCCGCCAGCTGAAAGCCGATGAGGTGGCAGCGGTTGTAGAGGTACTTGCCGTCCACGCAGTCATATTTGGCGGAGACCCAGCCCGTGGGCTTCACGCTTCCAATGGCCTCCCGCTCCTCTGTGGGCATCAGCTCCGGGCAGATATTGGCGTAGGCCACGCCGCAGCGGCCCAGGTAATCCAGCTCGCTGTAATGTTCAAAGGCCTCCAGGGTCATCTCCTCCTTGGTAAAGCCCGGCTGGTTGTCCTCCAGCTCCACGTAGGCCGCGCCGTTCCACTCCGGGATGTCCTCCAGCGACACCGGCTCCGGCTGGAAATACCATCGGATGGCCGCCGCCGCGACGCACAAAACCAGCAAAACCGCCATCTGCCTGGGCGTCAGCTGCTGCTTCGTCCCGCCTCTCCGCTTTGCCATATCCCTTCCTCCCGTTTTCCGCAAAATTCGTGATACTAAATATAACATTTTTCGCCAGCTTTTTCAACCGATAATCCGCCCGCTCCCGGACATGCTGAGTGGTGACAACATTCCACAATCCGGAGGTGCCTATGCTCCATCGTATACGCAGCGCGTGCTTTCTGCTGCTCCCTATCGTATTTCTGGCGGCCATGCTCTATCTTCAGGGGCGGTCTCTGTCCGTCTCCGCTCCCGCCGTCATCCCGGCCTCCGCCGACAACTGGGGCCTCTCCTTTCCCAACGAGGGGCAGTCCCCCATTGGCAACGCCAGCGTGGAGGACCTGGCCCGGTACGACGCCTGGTTCCTGGGGGACACGTCCCAGAAGGTGATTTATCTGACCTTTGACTGCGGCTATGAAAACGGCTATACGGAGAAAATCCTGGACGCTCTGAAGAAGCACAACGCCCCGGCGGCCTTCTTCGTGGTGGGCAACATGATCGAAACCGCCCCGGACATCATCCGCCGCATGGCGGAGGAAGGTCACATCGTGGGCAACCACACCTTCCACCACCCGGACATGTCCGCCATTTCCGACCAGGCCGCCTTCCAGAAGGAGCTGGACAGTCTGGCCGCCCTTTACCAGGAGACCACCGGGCGGGAGCTCCCTCGTTTCTACCGCCCGCCTCAGGGAAAGTACAGCGAGGAGAACCTGCGGCAGGCCCAGGCCCTGGGCTACCGGACCGTCTTCTGGAGCCTGGCTTATGTAGACTGGTACGTGGACAACCAGCCCACGGCGGAACAGGCCTACGCCAAGCTTCTTCCCCGCATTCACGACGGCGCCATCGTCCTTCTCCACTCCACGTCCAAAACCAACGCGGACATTCTGGACGAGCTGCTGACCAAGTGGGAGGATATGGGCTACCGCTTCGCCTCCTTGGAGGACCTGCCCCCCTCTTGCAACTCCTGACGGGCTGGTATATAATGAGGCCAGCACGCCGCCTCTCCGGCGGCGAAAACAGGAGGCGCGTTTATGAATCTCACCACTACGGCCCTGCTGGACCTCTCCCACACCCTGGCGGGGGATTATCTGGCCCAATTTCAATACCCCTGGAAGGCTCTGGACGGCATTCAGAACCTGATTTTGACCCTGGGGCCCGCCCTGGACCCGGCGGAGTATAAGCAGCGCTCTCCCGGCGTCTGGGTCCACAAAACCGCCGCCCTGGCCCCCACGGCCTTCCTGGGCGCGCCCTGCATCATCGGCCCGGAGACGGAGGTCCGGCACGGCGCTTTCATCCGGGGCTCCGCCCTGGTGGGGACCGGCTGCGTGGTGGGCAACTCCGTGGAGCTGAAAAACGTCATCCTCTTCGACGGCGTTCAGACCCCCCACTACAACTACGTGGGGGACTCCATCCTGGGCTACAAGGCCCATATGGGCGCGGGGTCCATCACCTCCAACGTCAAGTCTGACAGGACCCTGGTGACGGTGCGCAGCGGCGCGGAGCGCCTGGAGACGGGCCGGAAGAAGTTCGGCGCGATTCTGGGGGACCATGTGGAGGTGGGCTGCAACAGCGTTCTGAATCCCGGCTCCGTTCTGGGGCGGAACACCAGCGTTTATCCCCTCTCCTCCGTTCGGGGGGCGGTCCCGCCGGACAGCATTTTCAAAGGGCCCGGCCAGGTGGTTCACCGGGACTGAGGCGGTTTTCATAAAAGGTCCGGCACGGGGAACACTCCCCTTGCCGGATTTTTTTGCGTCTCAGCCCAAACAAGGGCTTGACAAATACCCCACCCAGGTATATGATAATTATACCCCCACGGGGTATAGTACAAAAGGAGGCGTCCGCCATGGAAAGCTGTGACTGCCGCAAGACCAAGGAGCGCTCCGAGGAGGAGTACAAGCGCCTGATCCACCGGCTGAACCGGGTGGAGGGCCAGATTCGGGGCATCCGGGGGATGGTGGAGCGCAGCGCCTACTGTCCCGACATCCTGGCCCAGGTGGCCGCCGCCAACGCGGCGCTGAACGCCTTCGCCAAAGAGCTTTTGGCGGAGCACATCCGCACCTGTGTCACCCGGGATATCCGGGAGGGGAAGGACGAGACGGTGGAGGAGCTCCTCTCCACCCTCCGCAAGCTGATGAAATGACGCTTCGAAATCATCTTGAAAATGGGAGGTCCCGCTTATGGAACAATACCATGTCACCGGCATGAGCTGCGCCGCCTGCTCCGCCAGGGTGGAGAAGGCCGTGGGCAAGGTGCCGGGAGTCTCTTCCTGCTCCGTCAGCCTCTTGACCAACTCCATGGGCGTGGAGGGCAGCGCTTCCGCCGCCGATATCATCGCCGCTGTGGAGAGCGCGGGCTACGGCGCTTCCCAAAAGGGCCGGGAGACCGCCTCCGCCGGAGCCGCCGCCCGTCCGGAGGACACTCTGGCGGACCACGAGACGCCGGTTTTGAAAAAACGCCTCTGGTCGTCCCTGCTCTTCCTGGCGGTGCTGATGTACTTCTCCATGGGCCATATGATGTGGAGCTGGCCCGTCCCCTCCTTCCTCCACGGGAATCACATGGCCATGGGGCTCCTCCAGCTGCTGCTGACAGCGGCGGTCATGGTCATCAATCAGAAATTCTTCATCAGCGGCTTCAAAAGCCTCTGGCACCGGGCCCCGAACATGGACACCCTGGTGGCCCTGGGGGCCTCCGCCGCCTTTGTCTACAGCACCTACGCCCTCTTCGCCATGACGGACGCCCAGGTCCGGGGGGACATGGAGGCGGTGATGGACTACATGATGGAGTTCTACTTCGAGTCCGCCGCCATGATTCTCACTCTAATCACCGTGGGCAAGATGCTGGAGGCCCGGTCCAAGGGCCGGACCACCGACGCGCTGAAAAGCCTCATGAAGCTGGCCCCCAAGACCGCCGCGCTGGAGCGGGACGGCAAAGAGGTCGTGGTCCCCATTGAACAGGTGCAAAAGGGCGACGTCTTCCTGGTCCGCCCTGGGGAGAACATCCCCGTGGACGGCGTGGTGGTGGAAGGCTCCAGCGCCGTCAACGAATCCGCCCTTACCGGAGAGAGCATCCCCGTGGACAAAGCGCCCGGGGACGGCGTCTCCGCCGCCACGGTGAACCAGTCCGGCTTCCTCAAGTGCCGGGCCACCCGGGTGGGGGAGGACACCACGCTCTCCCAGATCATCCAGATGGTCAGCGACGCGGCGGCCACCAAGGCCCCCATCGCCAAAATTGCCGACAAAGTGTCCGGCGTGTTTGTCCCGGCGGTCATCGGCATCGCCCTGGCCACCACCGCCGTGTGGCTGCTGCTGGGGCAGACCATCGGCTTCGCCCTGGCACGGGGCATCTCCGTGCTGGTCATCTCCTGTCCCTGCGCCCTGGGCCTGGCCACGCCGGTGGCCATTATGGTGGGCAGCGGCATGGGGGCGAAAAACGGCATCCTCTTCAAGACCGCCGCGTCCCTGGAGGCGGCGGGCCGGACGGAAATCGTGGCCCTGGACAAGACGGGCACCATCACCAAGGGCGAGCCCAGGGTGACGGATATCCTTCCGGAGGAGGGGCTGTGCGATGGGGAGCAGCAGCTGCTGCGGCTGGCCTGCGCTTTAGAGAGAAAGAGCGAGCACCCCCTGGCACGAGCCATTCTCCAGAAAGCGGAGGAGGAACAGGTTCCTCAGGAGGAGGTCACGGACTTCCAGGTCCTTCCGGGAAACGGACTGACCGGGAAGTGGAACGGGGCCACCCTCAGCGGCGGGAATTACAGTTTCATCAGCACCCGTGCAGCGGTGTCCCAGGAGACCCAGGCCAAGGCCGAGGCGCTGTCCGCCCAGGGAAAGACTCCCATGTTTTTCAGCCGGGACGGTATGCTGCTGGGCGTCATCGCTGTGGCGGACGTCATCAAGGAGGATAGTCCCCAGGCCGTGCGGGAACTTCAAAACATGGGCATCCGGGTGGTGATGCTCACCGGCGACAATGAGCGGACCGCCAAAGCCATCGGCAACCAGGCCGGGGTGGACGAGGTCATCGCCGGCGTCCTGCCCGACGGCAAGGAAAGCGTCATCCGAAGGCTCAAAGAGCAGGGCAAAGTGGCCATGGTGGGCGACGGCATCAACGACGCTCCGGCCCTCACCCGGGCGGACACCGGCATCGCCATCGGCGCGGGGGCCGACGTGGCAGTGGACGCGGCGGACGTGGTACTGATGAAGAGCCGCCTCTCCGACGTGCCCGCCGCCATCCGCCTCAGCCGGGCCACCCTGCGGAACATCCACCAGAACCTGTTCTGGGCCTTCTTTTACAACACTATCGGCATTCCCCTGGCGGCGGGGCTCTTCATTCCCCTGGGCCTGACGCTGAACCCCATGTTCGGCGCGGCGGCCATGAGCCTTTCCAGTTTCTGCGTGGTTTCCAACGCCCTGCGGCTGAACCTGTTCGACCTGCGGGACGCGAAGAAAGACAAACCCCTGAAATCCAGACATCCCAAACATTCCGAGGAGGTAACGACAATGGAAAAGACCATGAAGATCGAAGGCATGATGTGCGGTCACTGCGAGGCCCGGGTCAAGAAGGCCCTGGAGGCCCTGCCGGAGGTCCAGACCGCCAACGTCAGCCACGAGAGCGGCACGGCGGTGGTGACCCTCTCCGGGTCCCTAACGGACGAGGCCCTGAAAAAGGCCGTGGAGGACCAGGACTACAAGGTGCTGGGGATTCAGTAAGACACAAAAAAGCGGACCGCCGGGAGGCGGTCCGCTTTTTTATGTGCGATTAGAAAGTAAATTTTTCGAATGCTTCCCCTTGGTCCTCTTTCCGTCTTCCGGCCAGCTTACCGGACATCCCGGCTTTTTTGATCTCCTCCACGTCCTTCTCACAGGATTTTGCCTGCTGCTTCCGCAGTTCTTCCATAAATCCCGCCAAAAGGGCCTGATGTCCCATTCCGGCATAAGAAGGAGTCCGGGGCGCTTTTGGCATCGCCTGCTGCGCGCCAAAGCTTCCTGTCGCAGAAATCATCATACTTCCTCCATTTCACAGATTTAATTCGGTTTTGAGCGTCCCGTCCTTGAATCCGTTCAATAGAAGCGCTCCGGTCTTGATTCCATTCATCTGGAATGTCGTCCGGATCTTGAAAAAAATAAGGAATTTGTCACCTGTTCGCGGCCCGGTCCGCCTCGATCTGAAGCTTCAGGGCCTCCACCGCCACGCGGACGGAAGTGGATGTATCCTCGCTCATCTTCTGGTCCAGGCCGGCAGCTTCCCGCTCCTGGTTCCAGACCACGTGGAAGCAGGACCCGCAGCGGCAGCCCAGGGCGGCGGCCACCACGAAGAGGGCGGCGCTCTCCATCTCGCTGGCCTTGACCCCCAGGCGCTTCCAGCTCTCCCACTTCTGCTGAAGCTCATAGTACACCGGGGAGGCGGCGGGATCATGCTGGCCATAGAAGCTGTCCTTGCACTGGACAATGCCGGTGTGGAGGGGATACCCCAGGGCCTTCGTGGCCCGAACCAGGCAGTCCACCAGTCCGAAGTCCGCCACGGCGGGGAACTCCAGAGGCGCGTACTCCAGGCTGGTGTGCTCGAACCGGACAGCGCCGGTGGCAACCACGATGTCGCCGGACTGGACGTTTACGTCGATGCCGCCGCAGGTGCCGGTACGGATAAAGGTGTCCGCGCCGCACTTGTGGAGCTCCTCCATGGCGATGGAGGCGGAGGGGCCGCCGATGCCGGTGGAGCAGGCCGTCACCTTCTCTCCCAGCAGCGTGCCGGTCCAGACGTTGTACTCCCGGTTATAGGCCACTTGCTTCGCGTCGTCAAAATACGCGGCAATGGCCGGAACCCGGCCGGGGTCCCCCGGGAGAATGCAGTAGCGGCCAATATCCTCCGCCGTGCAGGCAATATGAAATTGCTTTTCCAGTTTTTGCATATCTGTCACCTCAAATTTGTGATATTGTGAGAACAGTATAACAAATTTGGGTCGGCCTTGCAACGATTTGACGGAAATTTTCCGTAAACTTTCGCTTATTTCATCGTGACCACCGTGACCCCCGTCTCTCCCTCGCCATAGACGCCCAAGCGGAAGCTTTTCACCGCCTTGCTGCGGCGGAGAATGTCATGGACGGCCTTGCGGAGGGCCCCCGTCCCCTTGCCGTGGATGATGGTGACGGTCTCCAGCTTGCCCATGACGGCGGCGGAGAGGAAGCTTTCCACCACGCTCTCCGCCTCCAGGGTCTCCAGTCCCCGAATGTCCAGCTCCCGGCTGGCGGCGGAGCGGAGCGTCCGGGTCCCGCCGGAGTGGACAGGGGACTTCGGCTTCCGGGCGGCCCGTTCGTCGTCCTCAATCAGGCGCACCTCGGAGGCCTGCGCCTTCATTTTCAGCGCCCCCGCCTTCAATTGGAGGGTTCCGTCCTTCCCGATGGAAATCACCTCCGCCGGCTGGCGCACACCGGGGAACTCCACCAGGTCCCCCTTGACAATGGGGCGGCTGGGCTTGGGAATGGGCGCGGGGCGGTCCTTCTCCGTGCGGAGGCGGTCCTCCGCCTGGTGGAGCCCCGCCCGGATGGCGGCCTGAGCGTCGTTGATGTTCTGGGCGGAATCCGCCTGGGCCTGCCGCCGCCGAAGCTCCGCCAGATCGCTGAAGGTCTGGTCCGCCGCGGCCTTGGCGTCCCGGAGGATGCGCTTGGCCTCCGCCTCCCCCCGGCTGCGGGCGTTCTCCTTGGCCCGCTCCATCTGCTCCCGGAACTCCCGGGCCTTGCGGGCGTCCTCCTCCCGCTGGCGGTAGAGGCGGTCGGACTCCTGCTCCCGCTTTTCCAGGGACTGCCGCTTGACCTCCAGCTGGGTAAGGACGTCCTCAAACCGGACGCTGTCCCCGCTCATCTGGGTCTGGGCCGCCGCAATGACCTCCTCGGGCAGCCCCAGCCGCCGGGAGATGGCGAAGGCGTTGGACTTCCCCGGGATGCCGATGAGCAGCCGGTAGGTGGGACTGAGGGTCTCCACATTGAACTCGCAGGAAGCGTTTTCCACACCGGCGGTGGTCATGGCGAAGGTTTTCAGCTCCGCATAGTGGGTGGTGGCGGCGATTCTCGCCCCGGCGGCCCGGACGTGCTGGATGACGGCGATGGCCAGGGCCGCGCCCTCCACCGGGTCCGTGCCGGCCCCCAGCTCGTCGAAGAGGATGAGGCTCCGGCGGTCCGCCTCCTTCAAAATGCCCACAATGTTGGTCATATGGGCGGAGAAGGTGGACAGGCTCTGCTCGATGCTCTGCTCGTCGCCGATGTCCGCCAGCACCCGCTCGTAAACCGCCACGGCGCTCTGGTCCGCCGCCGGAATGTGGAGGCCGCACTGGGTCATCAGGGTCAGCAGACCCAGCGTTTTCAGGGAAACCGTCTTGCCGCCGGTGTTGGGGCCGGTGATGACCAGCGTGTCAAAGGCGCCTCCCAGCTCCAGGTCGATAGGCACCGCCTTCTTGGGGTCCAGCAGGGGATGCCGGGCCTTTTTCAGATGGATGCAGCCGTCCCGCCGGACCTCCGGACGGACGGCGTCCATCTTCCAGCTCAGCTGCCCCCGGGCAAAAATCAGGTCCAGGTGGACCAGGGCGTCGTAATCCCACTGGATGTCCTCCCGGTGGGCGGCGGCCTCGGCGGAGAGCTCTGCCAGAATCCGCTCGATCTCCTTCTGCTCCTTGGCCTCCAGCTCGATGTATTCGTTGTTGGCCTGGACCACGCCCATGGGCTCCACAAACACCGTGGCCCCGGAGGAGGAGATGTCGTGAACCAGACCGGGGAGGTTCCCCTTCTGCTCCGCCTTCACGGGGACCACGAAGCGGCCGTCCCGCTGGGTGATGATGGTCTCCTGAAGCACCTTGGCATAGCTGGGGGAGGAGATGATCTTCTGGAGAATCTGCCGGCTCTTGGCCTGGGCCGCCCGCATGTGGCGGCGGATATCCGCCAGCTCCGGGGAGGCTGCGTCGGCAATGGTGTCCTCGTCGGGAATGCAGCGCTTGATCTTCTCCTCCAGAAAGCGGTTGCCGTGGAGGGAGAGGAAGAGGTGGTCAATGGCGGTCTTCTCCGCCGCCTCGTCATTGAAATACTCCCGGGCCCGGCGGGCGGCGGTGAGAAGTCCCGCGATGCGCAGCAGCTCCCGGGTGTTGAGGCTGCCGCCCCGGTCCGCCCGGTCCAGGGCCTCGCCCACCGGCTTCACCCCGGAGAAGGAGGGCGCGCCCCGCTGTCCGGTCATCCACCGGGCAGCGTCGGTCTGGTCCAGGAGACGCAGAACCTCCTCCGGTTCCGTCTCCGGGGAGACGCGGAGAGCCCGCTCCTTGGCCTCGGCGCTGACCGCCTGGTCCGACAAAAGCTGGAGCACCCTGGGCAGCTCCAAGGTGCGGAGAGATTTTTCAAACAGTTCGCTCATAGGGGATAACCTCCTTACAAGGGGGATTTGCATCTTAAAACGTATAAAATCGCCGAAATTATACAAACTGTATTTTATTTCGACACACTTTTATAGAAGTCCAAGGTCCGGAAACCCCGCTCCAGCTGGGCGAAGACAAAGGTCTCCGCCGCCCCGGCGAGGCGGTTCAGCGGCTCCGGTCCCAGGCGAAAGGCATAGAGCCGCTTGGGGTCCCCGTAGACAATATGCCGCAGAGCCGCCAGAGAGTCCCGGCAGAGGGAGCGGCCCCCGCCGCAGCTCCGGCAGCGGAGCACCCCCTGGACCGTGTCCAGCACCGGCTCCTCCGGCTCCGCCCGTCCGCAGACGGCGCAGGCATCCGCCAGGGGCTCGTAGCCCGCAAGGCACAGCAGCCGCAGCTCAAACGCGGGCTTTACCAGAGCCGGCGGCTTGTGTAAAGCAGAAAGGGCATACAGGCCGTTCAGGAGATGCCGCATAAGCTCCGGCACGGGAACCGCCTCCGGGGCGGCGGCCTCCGTCAGCTCCGCCATGTAGCAGCCCAGGGCCAGGGACGGCAGGTCTCCCCGCAGGCCGGTGAACAGCTCCAGGGTTGAGGCGTCGCTGGCGTAGTGCCAGTCCCTCCGCTGGCAGAGGGTCCACTCGGCATAGGCCAGGGGCTGGGCGGCGGCGGCAAACTTGCAGTTCTTCCGCCGGGCCCCCCGGGCCGTGACGGCGATCTTCCCCTCCTCCCAGGTCAGCAGGGTCAGAATCTTGTCCGTCTCCCGGGTCTCCGTCTCCCGGAGGACCAGACCCCGGTCCACCGTATAGGGCGTTCCCGCCACGCGCCTCCCTCCTCGCTATGTACGGGGAGTTATTTTCTCCCCGTTTATGACAAATTGTTGTCCGTTTTCTCCTCAATCGACCGATAGAGCATATAGGCCAGGGGCTCGCCGGTGAGGCAGAAGAGCTCCCAGAGGGGCATGGGTTCCATGTTGTTCACGCCGCAGACCTCCTTTTATGGATAGTCTGCGAAAATGGTCGAAGAGGATACGTGGAAACTTTCGGTCAATCCTCCCGGTAACCCAGGCTGCGGACGTAGTTCACGTTGTCCCGCCAGTTCTCCTTGACCTTGACCCAGGTCTCCAGGTAAATCTGCGTGCCCATGAACTTCTCCATGTCGTGCCGGGCCAGGGAGCTGATTTTTTTCAGCATGGTCCCCTGCTTGCCGATGATAATGCCCTTGTGGCTGGCCTTCTCGCAGTAGATCACCGCCCCCACGTCCACGATGCCGGAGTCCCGTTCGGAGAATTTGGTGATCTCCACGGCGGTGCCGTGGGGAATCTCCTTGTCCAGGCAAAGGAGCAGCTTCTCCCGGAGAAGCTCTCCCATCACCTGCCGCTCCGGCTGGTCGGAGGTCTGCCCGTCCGGGAAAAGCTGCGGGCCCTCCTGGGCGTATTTCCGAAGCTCCGCCATCAGCTCCTCCAGCCCGCCGCCGGTGCGGGCGGAGATGGGGATGATGGCGTCAAAGCCGTCCCAAGCCTCGCTGTAAGCGGCGATGACGGGAAGGAGCTGGGCGGGCTCCACGGTGTCGATTTTGTTGACGCAGAGGATGCAGTGCAGCTTCTCCTCCCGGATGCGCTGGATCAGGGCCTTTTCCGGCCCGCCCACATGGGCGATGGGCTCCACCAGCAGCAGCGCGCAGTCCACGTCGCTGAGGCTGGCGGTGACGACCTTCACCATGTAGTCCCCCAGGGCGGACTTGGGCCGGTGGAGGCCCGGGGTGTCCAGGAGGATAAACTGTGTGTCCTCCCGGTTGACCACGCCGTAGATGCGGTTCCGAGTGGTCTGGGCCTTGTTGGAGACGATGGCGATTTTTTCGCCCACCAGGGCGTTGGTCAGGCTGGATTTGCCCACGTTGGGCCGTCCGCAGACGGTGACCATGGCGGTTTTCGTGATGTTCATAGCAGGTGATCCTCAACTTTCTTTGAGCGTTATTGGGGTCTGCGTTTTCAGGGCTTCCGCTCCTCGGTCAGCCCCAACAAATAATCCGCGCTTACTTCAAAATACCGTGCCAGAGTGCACAATGTCAAGGCGGAAATATTGATTTCCCCTTTTTCAATCTTTAGATAATGTCCTTGTGTAACACCGAGCATATCTCCCATTTCTCGCTGGTAGATGCGGCGTTCCTTCCGTAGGGCTTTCAGACGAATACCCATAATTTGAAGTGTGTCCATTAAAAACTCCTTGACATATATCGTTTTGTAGTATATAATAATATTATTAAATGATATGTCTATATATCTTTAAAAACCATATATCGAGGGAGGAACTTTCTCAAATACACACTTACCGCACCAGCACCTTTTTTAGATACTGCCCGGTATAGGACTCCTTGCAGGCCGCCACCGTCTCCGGCGTGCCGGCGGCCACAATGGACCCGCCGCCGTCGCCCCCCTCGGGCCCCAGGTCGATGATCCAGTCCGCGCTTTTAATCACGTCCAGGTTGTGCTCGATGACCACCACCGTGTTCCCGCTGTCCACCAGCCGCTGGAGCACCTCCAGCAGCTTTCGCACGTCGTCGGTGTGGAGGCCGGTGGTGGGCTCGTCCAGAATATAGATCGTCTTTCCCGTGGCCTGCTTGCTCAGCTCCGTCGCCAGCTTCACCCGCTGGGCCTCGCCGCCGGAGAGCTCCGTGGAGGGCTGTCCCAGCTTCACATATCCCAGGCCCACGTCCTGGAGGGTCTGGAGGCGGTTGCGGAGCTTCGGCAGCGGCGCGAAGAACTCCAGCGCCTCGTCCACCGTCATCTCCAGCACCTCGGAGATATTCTTCCCCTTGTAGTGGACCTCCAGCGTCTCCCGGTTGTAGCGCTTGCCCTTGCACACCTCGCAGGGGACGAAGATGTCCGGCAGGAAGTGCATCTCGATTTTCAGCACACCGTCGCCGGAGCAGGCTTCGCAGCGGCCTCCCCGGACGTTGAAGCTGAACCGGCCCGGGCCGTAGCCCCGGCTCTTGGCCTCCTGGGTGGAGGCGTAGAGCTCCCGGATATCGTTAAAGAGGTTCGTATACGTGGCGGGGTTGGACCGGGGCGTCCGGCCGATGGGGCTCTGGTCGATGCTGACCACCTTGTCCAGGTACTCCAGTCCCTCGATGGACGCGCACTTGCCGGGGTGGACCTTCATGCGCATCAGCTCGGCCCCCAGGCGCTTGAAGAGCACCTCGTTCACAAGGGAAGACTTGCCGCTGCCCGACACGCCGGTGACCACGGTAAAGGTCCCCAGGGGGAAGTCCGCGTTCACCTTCCGGAGGTTGTTCTCCTCCGCCCCCCGGACCCGAAGGAATTTCCCGCTGCCGGGGCGGCGGACGTCCGGCACGGGAACCCGCTTTTTCCCGGAGAGATACTGGCCGGTCAAGGAATCGGGGTTGGCCATGACCTCCTCCGGCGTACCGGCGGCTACCACCTGACCGCCATGGATGCCCGCCCCGGGTCCGATGTCGATGAGGTAGTCCGCCTCCCGCATGGTGTCCTCGTCGTGCTCCACCACCAGCAGGGTGTTCCCCAGGCTCTGGAGGTTCCGCAGGGTGGCGAGGAGCTTGTCGTTGTCCCGCTGGTGGAGGCCGATGGAGGGCTCGTCCAGGATGTAGAGGACCCCCATCAGGCTGGAACCGATCTGAGTGGCCAGGCGAATACGCTGGCTCTCGCCGCCGGAGAGGGTCCCGGCGGCCCGGCTCAGCGTCAGATAGCCCAGGCCCACGGATTGGAGAAAGCCCAGGCGGGCCTTGATCTCCTTCAAAATCCGGCCCGCAATCAAATGCTGCTGTTCCGTCAGCTCCAGGTGATCCACCCACTCCAGCTCGTCCATCACGCTCAGGCGGGTCAGGGCGTCGATGTCCTTCTCCCCCACCGTCACCGCCAGGGACTCCTTTTTCAGCCTCCGGCCCTTGCAGGACGGGCAGGGGCACTCGGCCATCAGCTCCTCCAGCTCCCGCTTGCTGGCGTCGCTCTGGGTCTCCTGATACCGGCGCTCCACGTTGTTGCAGATGCCCTCGAAGGGCTGGTAGAGGACGCCCTTGCCCCGGGGCTGGTCGTAGTGGAGCTCCAGTTTCTCGCCCTTGGTGCCGTAGAGGATGATATCCTTCGCCTCGGCGGACAGGGTCTCCCAAGGCTCCTCCAGAGAGAAGCGGTATTTTTTCGACAGGGCGTCAAAGTACATCCGGGAAATGCCGTCGGAGCGGATGTTCCCCCAGCCGCTGGCCTGGATGGCCCCCTCCAGGATGGACTTTTTCGGGTCCGGCACCACCAGTGTGACGTCCACCTTCAGCTGGCTGCCCAGACCGGTGCAGGTGGGGCAGGCGCCGAAGGGGTTGTTGAAGGAGAACATACGGGGGGTCAGCTCCTCGATGGAGACGCCGCAGTCCTCGCAGGCGTAGTTCTGGGAGAACATCAGGTCCTTCTCCTCCCGGAGGAGGTTCACCACCACCAGCCCGCCGGAGAGGCCGGAGGCGGTCTCCACGCTGTCCGTCAGGCGCTGCTGGATGTCCGGGCGGATGATGAGGCGGTCAATGACGATTTCGATGTTGTGCTTTTTGTTCTTCTCCAGCTTGATCTCCTCGTCCAGCTCGTAGAGGTTCCCGTCCGCCCGGATCCGGACATAGCCGGAGCGCTTGGCGTCCTCGAAGACCTTGGCGTGCTCGCCCTTCTTGCCCCGGATGACCGGGGCCATTACCTGGATACGGGTGCCCTCCGGCAGGGCGAGGACCTGGTCGATGATCTGGTCTATGGTCTGCTGGCGGATGACCTTGCCGCACTTGGGGCAGTGGGGCGTGCCCACCCGGGCCCAGAGGAGGCGGAGGTAATCGTAAATCTCCGTGACGGTGCCCACGGTGGACCGGGGGTTTTTCGAGGTGGTCTTCTGGTCGATGGAGATGGCGGGGGAGAGGCCCTCGATGTAGTCCACGTCGGGCTTGTCCATCTGTCCCAGGAACATCCGGGCATAGGAGCTGAGGGATTCCACATAGCGCCGCTGGCCCTCGGCGTAAATCGTGTCGAAGGCCAGGGAGGATTTTCCGGAGCCGGAGAGCCCCGTCATGACCACCAGCTTGTCCCTCGGGATGGTCACGTCGATGTTCTTCAAATTGTTGGCGCGGGCGCCTCTTACGATGATTTTGTCTTGCATATGGGGGCTCCTTGTGTTCCCCGGCAAGGGGGGAGTTTGTACTCGCCCTTGCGGGCGGGGGGGATTCAGCTATGAAGATAGCTGTTCCTTTGCACCCCCCATTTTCTCTTTTTCTGATACGCAGAAAAAGAGAAAACGGGCCGTGCACGGTCCAAAAGAGAAAAAGACGTTTTGAAACGGGGGACGGGGGACGCGCCTGGAGACTGGCTTTCGGGTACGCATGTCCCGGCCCGCGGCTCGGTGCGGGCCGGGGTTTGGCGGGTGTCGAATCGACTTTCTCCTCTTTCCGCTGCCGCTGCCCTGGCGCTATTCTGTGGGGCCTGCTTCTTTGGTCAGGCTCCTCCCTCAACCGCCTGTCTCTCCTCAGTCCTTCCCAACAGGTAATCGGTGCTCACTTCAAAATAATCCGCCAGGGTACATAATGTCAAGGTGGGGATATTAATTTTCCCCTTTTCTACTCGCTGATAGTGCGTTTGTGTAACTCCGAGCAGTTCTGCTACATCCACTTGACGAAGCCTTCTTTCTTTCCTCAAAGAACAAAGCCTTGCCCCTAAAATTTGCAACGTTTCCATAATTCCCCCTTGACAGACCACATTTGATGTTGTACAATATATAACATAAAATGTTGAGCGAGGTGTAGTCATGAACCCTACCACTCAAAGGCTCTTCGAAACTTATGGCGAATCCTTCCTGGCAGAAACAGGGCACGGATTTGACGAAAAGAATCTGGAAAAATGGCTGAAAAATTTTCCGATTGATGATAAAATCCGCTACCGGATTGTAGACGGCCTTTTTGATTATTACCAACATTGGGCCGCACAGTCTTTTGCCGCCGGCCTTCATCTAGGGCTTACCTTATTCAATAACGATATCCGCCGTTTCTGCCTGGATGAGGGCTAACAGCGCCTGGGGGGCCACCTCCACCTGCGCGCCGATTTTTCCGGCGGAGACATAGACCGTCTCAAAGTCCAAAACTGTCCGGTGGAAAATGGTGGGGTACTGCTTCTTCATTCCCACGGGGCTGCACCCGCCCCGGACGTAGCCCGTCACGGCGGTGATGTCCTTCACCGCCAGCAGCTCCACCGACTTCTCCCCCGCCGCCTTCGCCGCCTTTTTCAGGTCCAGATTCTCCGGCGCGGGAATGTCAAACACGTAATATCCCCCGGAAGCTCCCTTCGCCACCAGGGTCTTGAAGGCCCGCTCCGGGTCCTGCCCCAGGGCCTGGGCCACGTGAACGCCGTAGTCCCGGGTGCCCTCCGGGCCCTCGCGCTCCTCGTAGAAATGGGGGGTGTAGGGGACCTTTTTCTGCTCCAGAATCCGCATGACGTTGGTCTTCTCGTCCTTCTTCTTTGCCATTGCCCTCACCTCAAAATCATCACGCCCGCCAGGACGCCGAAAATGCCCAGGGCCGTCAGGGGGCCCATGGGCTCGCCGAACACCAGGACTCCCGTCAGCGTCGCCGCCACCGGCTCCAGACTGGCCAGGATGGAGGCCCGGCCCGGCTCCGTCCGGGCCAGGCCCCAGGTATACAGGACGTAGGGCGCCGCCGTGGAGAAGATCACCAGCGCCAGGGCCGTCAGCCAGACCCCCGGGTCCGGCCCGAAGGCCGCCGCCAGCTCCGCCGGGCGGAGCAAGACCAGAGACGCCGGACCCGCAAAGAGGAACGTCCAGACCGTCACGGTCAGGGGCGGATAGTGGGCCAGGGCGTACCGGCCGAAGATGCTGTACAGGGCGTAGAAAAACCCGGACCCCAGCCCCAGGAGCATGCCGGGGAGGGTGACGGACAGTCCGCCGCTGAACACGCCGCAGACCAGGGCGCAGCCCGCCAGCGTCAGCGCCAGGGCCAGGAGCTTTTTCCCCGTCACCGGCTCCTTCCAGAGCAGGGCGGAGAGAAGCACCACGAAGGACGGGGCGGTGTACAGCAGGATCGAGGCCACCGCCAACGAGCAGAGCTTCTGGCAGGAGAAGTAGCAGACGGTGAACAGCAGCACGCTGACCACGCCGGTGCCGAAAAAATACTTGAGGTGCCGCCGCTCCACCCGGAAGACGCTCCGGTCCCGGAGGGTGAAGAACAGCGCCAGCAGGGCGCAGCCCCCCAGATTGCGGACCAGGACGACGGAAAGGGGCGAGAGGCCCGCCGCCATCAGCCGCCGGTTCCATAAGCCGATCATGCCCCACAGGGCCGCCGCCGCCAAAATGGCGGCCGCCGCCGGGGCTTTTTTCTGTGTCTCCATGGGAAATGCCTTCCTCCATCCACTTGCGCCGGGGCGGCGTCCTCCCGGGGAGGCGGAGCCCCTCCGCTTATTCTCCCAAAATCTCCCTCTGGACATACTTGGGCAGTTTTTTCAAAATCAGCCCGTGGGACGCGGCGCAGAGCTCCCGGAGAATTTCGTCCGGCAGCTCCCCGTCCAGGAGGCAGGCGATCCAGTGCCGCTTGTCGCAGTAAAACCCCGGCAGAACCTCCGGGTGCGCCGCCCGAAGAATCTCCCCCCGGGCGGGGTCGCATTTCAAATTCACCAGATCGTGCCCGTTGTACGCCTCGTCCTTCATCCCCTTGGGGGAGCAGACGGCGGCGAAGAGCTTGCCTCTTATGCTGTACCGGAACCAGCCCCACTCGGGCTTGAAGTCCTTCTCCGCCCCCGGAAGGGAGAGGAGGTATTCATCCAGCCATTCGTATTTCATGAAAAATCCTTTCTCGCGTCTGCCGCGCAGGGGCAGAGCCCGGCCTTACGCCCCCTCTCCCCGCAGCTCGATAATTCGGTCCCGGAGCACTGCGGCGTATTCGAACTCCAGCATCTTGCTGGCCTCTCTCATTTCCTTCTCCAGCTTCTTGATCTCCGCCTCCCGTTCCTGCTTGTTCAGCTTGCGGTGGCGCCGGGCCCGGGTGGTCTCGTCCTCCGCTGCGGTGGAGATTTCCAGCACCTCCCGGACGCCCTTGATGATGGTCTTGGGCACGATGCCGTGCTCCTGGTTGAAGCGGTCCTGAATGCCCCGGCGGCGCTCCGTCTCGTCCATGGCGGCCCGCATGGAGGGAGTAATGCTGTCGGCGTAGAGAATGACCAGGCCCTCCGCGTTCCGGGCCGCCCGGCCGATGGTCTGAATCAGAGAGGTCTCGGACCGGAGGAAGCCCTCCTTGTCCGCGTCCAGCACCGCCACCAGACTGACCTCCGGAAGGTCCAACCCCTCCCGCAGAAGGTTGATGCCAATCAGCACGTCGAACTTCCCCAGCCGCAGATCCCGGATAATCTCCATCCGCTCGATGGTCTCCACGTCAGAGTGCATATAGCGGACCTTGATGCCCGCGTTCTTGAAGTACTCCGTCAGGTCCTCCGCCATCTTTTTGGTCAGGGTGGTCACCAGCACCCGCTCGTCCTTCGCCGCCCGGGCGCTGATCTCGTCCATCAAATCGTCGATCTGCCCGGTGACGGGCCGGACCTCCACCCGGGGGTCCAGCAGACCCGTGGGCCGGATGACCTGTTCCACCACCTGGTCCGCCTGGTCCCGCTCGTAGGGGCCTGGCGTGGCCGAGACGTAGACGGCCTGTCCCACGCGGCCCTCGAACTCCTCGAACTTCAGCGGCCGGTTGTCGTAGGCGCAGGGGAGGCGGAAGCCGTACTTCACCAGGGAGTCCTTCCGGGCGTGGTCGCCGTTGTACATGGCCCGGACCTGGGGCAGGGTGACGTGGCTCTCGTCCACGAAGAGCACGAAGTCGTCGGGGAAGAAGTCCAGCAGCGTCATGGGGGCGGAGCCCCGGGGCCGCTCGGAGATGATGCGGGAGTAATTCTCAATGCCGGAGCAGTAGCCCAGCTCCGCCATCATCTCCATGTCGTACTCCGTCCGCTGGCGGATGCGCTGGGCCTCCACCAGCTGGTTATTCTCCGTGAAGACCTTGACCTGCTCCTCCATCTCCCTCCGGATTTCCCCAATGGCCCGGTCCATCTTGTCCTTGGTGGTGACATAATGGCTGGCGGGATAGATGGCGATGTGGTTCAGCACCCGGTTCACAGAGCCGGTGACGGGGTTGAACTCGCTGATGCGGTCGATCTCATCCCCGAAGAACTCCACCCGGATGGCCCTGTCCTTGTAATAGGCGGGATACAGCTCCACCGTGTCCCCCCGGACCCGGAACATGTTCCGCTCGAAGGCGATGTCGTTCCGCTCATAGCGGATTTCCACCAGACGGCGTAGCAGCTCGTCCCGGTCCCACTCCGCCCCGGTGCGGAGGGAGACCACCATCTTCGCGAAGTCGTCCGGCTCCCCCAGGCCGTAGATGCACGAGACGGAGGAGACCACGATGACGTCCCGCCGTTCCAGCAGGGCGCAGGTGGCGGAGAGGCGGAGACGGTCGATCTCGTCGTTGGTGGAGGCGTCCTTGGCGATGTAGGTGTCGGTGTGGGGAATGTAGGCCTCGGGCTGGTAGTAGTCATAGTAGCTGACAAAGTACTCCACCGCGTTGTTGGGAAAGAACTCCTTAAACTCCGCGCACAGCTGGGCGGCCAGAGTCTTGTTGTGGGCCAGCACCAGCGTGGGGCGCTGAACGGCCTCGATGACCTTGGCCATGGTGAAGGTCTTTCCCGAGCCGGTGACGCCCAGGAGAATCTGCTCCTTCAGCCCGTTTTCGATGCCCTCCGCCAGGGCGGCGATGGCCTCCGGCTGGTCGCCGGAGGGCTGGTATTCGGATACGACTTGAAATTTTGGCATAGGGACCTCCCACGGACCAAACCGGATCTGCTTCCAGGGCCCATGATACCACAAGGCCGCCGGAATTACAACATATGTTCGATATAATTTTCAAGGACAGAGCGGCCGGACGCCCCCGCCCGCGCCGTCAGACAAAATACCCTGAGTCGAAAAAGGAGACGAAATCCCCGTCCGCCACAATGATGTGGTCCGCCAGCTGCACGCCGATGGCCTCCAGGGCGGCCCGGGCCTGCTGGGTGGCCGTGTGGTCGTCATCCGAGGGCAGGGCCACGCCGCTGGGGTGGTTGTGGGCCAGGATCACGGAGCTGGCGGAGCTCAAAAGCGCGTTTTCCACCAGCTTGCGGATGTCCAGGTTCACCGCCGAAGCGCTGCCCTCTCCCAGGCGCTTGCAGGCCAGCAGCTTTCCCTTCCGGTCCAGACAGAGCTGGTACACCGCCTCGTTCCGCTCCTGGGAAAAGCGCTCCAACAGGTACGCGCCGATACTGTCCACCGTGTTCAGGGCGATCTCCCGCTCCGCCTCCGCCAGGCGGGCCTTCTGGGCCAGCAGCGGCGCCAGCCGCAGCAGCACCGCCGCGCTCTCTCCCACGCCGTCCACCTGCTTCAAAAGCTCCACCGGGGCGGAGAGGACTCCGGACAGCGTGCCAAAGCGGTCCATCAGCTCGTGGGCGATGGGATTGGTGTCCCGCCGGGGGATGGCGTAGTACAGCAGCAGCTCCAGCGCCTCGTGATCGGCGAAGCCGCTGAGGCCGTTTTCCAGGAAGCGCCGGCGCATATGCTCTCTGTGCCCGTCGTGGATGCCCATGGGCCCTCCCCCTTCCGTCCCGCCCTTCCCTCCGCCGCCGGGTGGAAACGGAGGCGGAGGAGCGGTTTTCCCTGTGATTCCGGCCATATGATAGCACATTTTTCAAAGCCCGTCAATCTTCCCCCGGCCCGGCGGGCGGGGCGGCGGCGGCAATTTTCCAAAAGTTTTTGTATACAAACGGGAATTCCTGTGCTATACTATACCGAGTTGACGTTCCGGCGGCCCGGTTCAGGGCACCTGGAGCGGGTTCGCCCGGCGCTTTTTCCGGGCGTTTCATGGTATTTTTCCGGTGCGGGACGCGCTTCTCCGCCGGTCAAATAAATTTAAAAAAGGGGTCTGCCTTCAGCGGCCCCAGCGGTCTTTCGGACGTGACCAAACCTCCGCCGGCGTAACGGGGCCAGGCGGACCACGGGCGTCTTTGTTTTCTTATGCCCCTATGGGCGTCTGCGAAAGCCGCGGTACATCTTTTTGATAAGCAAAGGAGTTCTAGTATCTATGGCAGAAAAACTGAAAATCATTCCTCTGGGCGGTCTCAACGAGATCGGCAAGAATATGACCGCCTACGAGTACGGCGGGGAGATCATCGTCGTGGACTGCGGCATGGCCTTTCCCGGGGACGATATGTACGGCATCGACTGCATCATCCCCGACGTGACCTACCTCATCAAGAACCGCGCCCGCATCCGGGGCCTCTTCATCACCCACGGCCACGAGGACCATGTGGGCGCCATTCCCTATGTCCTTAAACAGGTGAACATGCCCATCTACTGCACCCGCTTCACCGCCGGCCTCATCCAGCTGAAACTGGAGGAGCACGGTCTCGTCAAGAGCACCAAGCTCATCACCGTGGAGGCGGGCCGTTCCGTCCGGGCGGGGAAGTTCACCGTGGAATTCATCCACGTCAACCATTCCATCGCCGACTCCGTGGCCTTCGCCATCCACACCCACATGGGCACTGTGGTCCACACCGGCGACTTCAAGATCGACTCCACTCCCATCGACGGGGAGGTCATCGACCTGGCCCGTCTGGGCGAGCTGGGAAAGGGCGGCGTGCTGGCCCTGTGCGCGGACTCCACCAATGTGGAGCGCCCGGGCTACACCATGAGCGAGCGGGCCGTGGGCCAGACCTTTATGCGTCAGTTCCAGGGCTGCGAGGAGCGGATCATCGTCACCACCTTCGCCTCCAACGTCCACCGCATCCAGCAGGTGCTGGACGCCGCCGCCGCCCACGGGCGGAAGGTGGCCGTCACGGGCCGGTCCATGGAGAACATCATGCGGGTGTCCACGGAGCTGGGCTACATGAAGGTGCCCAAAAACACCCTGGTGGACATCAACAAGATCAAGAGCCTGCCCAAGAACAAGCAGGTCATCGTCACCACCGGCTCCCAGGGCGAGGAGATGAGCGCCCTGTACCGCATGGCCTTCTCCACCCACAAGCAGGTGGAGGTGGGCCCCGGGGACAAGGTCATCATCTCCGCCTCCGCCATCCCCGGCAACGAGGTGACCGTGAGCCGCGTCATCAACGAGCTCTTCCGCAAGGGTGTAAAGGTCATCTATGACCGGGCGGACATGCTTCACGTCTCCGGCCACGCCTGCCAGGAGGAGCTGAAGATCATCCACGCCCTGACCCGCCCCCGGTTCTTCATCCCCCTTCACGGCGAGCAGCGGATGCTTCAGATTCACAGCCAGGTGGCCCAGCAAATGGGCATGGACCGCAATCACATCGCCATCGCCGAAAACGGCACGGTGATCGAGCTGACGGCCAAGACGCTGAAGCTGGGCAGCGCCGTTCCCGCCGGAGAGGTCTTTGTGGACGGCTCCGGCGTGGGCGATGTGGGCGCCGTGGTCATGCGGGACCGCAAGCGCCTGGCGGAGGACGGCATGGTCGTCGTGGTCCTGCCTATCTCCAGCCACGACGGGGGGCTTCTCAGCCCGCCGGAGATTATCACCCGGGGCTTTATCTACGTCAAGGAGTCCGGAGACCTGATGAAGGAGCTCCAGAACATTGCCATGGACGCGGCGGAGTCCGTCACCCGCAAGCGCGGGCGGGACGACGGGGAGCTCCGGGGCACCGTAAAGTCCGCCGTCAGCAGCTACCTCTTCAAAACCACCAAGCGCAGCCCCATGGTCATCCCCGTTGTGACGAGGCTGTGAGTATCCCAAGGCCGCCGGCTATGCCGGCGGCCTTTCGCATGCCGGGGAACGGGGCGGCGAAGGCGGTCCGCTCCCCCGGGGAGGGGGAGGAAGCCTCCCCATGAAAAAACGCGGACAGGAGACCTTCCTGTCCGCGTTTCATCGTTCCTTGCTGAGCCCCAGCAGGTAATCCGTGCTGACGCCGTAATACTTACTCAATGTAATCAGATGGTGGATGGGCAGCTCGTTGGCCCCCCGCTCATAGCGCGCATACATGGTCTGAGACGTACCCAGAACCTCGGCAATCTGCGACTGTGTTTTGTCGGCGTCTTCGCGCAAATCACGAAGAATTCGTACATACTCCATTTCATCCACGTTCGACACCCCCCTATTGACTTTTACCCTGTTCGTTTTCCAGCTTTACTGTAGCATAAAAAACCGGACAAGTTGGGTTCACAATACACAATTTTACTACGATTTCTTCGTGATTCCTTGTATAATTTGTAGGTTTCCTTGGATTTTAATTGGTTAAAGTTTTAAATTCCTCAAAATTTGAAGGCATGTAGAGCCGGACCGCTTTACAAGCGGAGTTTTTCCCTGTATAATGCTTTTGAAATACGATTTTCATTTGACAGCCGGCGCAGTTGAAAGGAATCCATAGGATTCTTTTCAACGAAGCGCCGCCATGCAGCGCCTCGGGCCGCATGGGCGGCCTCCTGCGCCCGGCTTCATTGGAAACGCATGCGCGCCTTGCACGCCGGCGGCCCCCTGGTCCGCCGGTTGAAAAGGTGCTTATGCTCCTTTTCAACTGCGTTGACTATAACATATGTCCCATTACGTGAAAAGAGGAAACGAGACATGGAATTTACCGAAGGCGTCCGGTTTGACAGTCTGGGGCTGTCGCCGGAGATTATGCGGGCCCTTCAGCGGCGGGAGCTGGAGATCACCACCCCCGTCCAGGCCGGCTGTATCCCCCCCATGATGAATTGGCAGGACGTCATTGCCAAGGCCCCCACCGGCACCGGCAAAACCTTTGCATACGGCATCCCCATCATCGAGCACACCGACTCGGAGGACGACGGCGTCCAGGCTGTTATCCTGGCCCCCACCCGGGAACTGGCCATTCAAATCACCGGCGAGCTGCGGGACATCGCCGCCTTCCGCCCCGGCGTCCGCTGCGTCTGCCTCTACGGCGGTCAGCCCATCGGAAAACAGATCGACGCGCTGAAAAAGCGGCCTCAGATCGTGGTGGCCACGCCGGGCCGCCTCAGCGACCACATGAAGCGCCGCACCGTCCGGGTGGACAGCGCCCAAACCGTGGTGCTGGACGAGGCGGACCGCATGCTGGACATGGGCTTCATTCACGACGTCACCCGCCTGCTGGATAAGATGAGCAAGCGGAAGAATCTGGGCCTCTTCTCCGCCACCATCTCCCGGGAGGTGATGGACATCGCCTGGGTCTACCAGCGGGACGCGGCGGAGGTCACCGTCCGGGAGGACGAGCAGAACAAGCCGGACATCAAGCAGTTCCGCATGGACGTCGCCCAGAACGAAAAGGCGGACGTCATCGCCAAAATCCTGGAGGAGACGGGTTTTGACCGCTGCATGGCCTTCTGCAACACCAAGGGCGCCACGGAGCGCATCTGCAAGTTTTTGCAGATGCGGGGCATTGACGCGGAGTGCATCCACGGCGACATTCCCCAGCGGCGGCGGGAGCAGGTGATGAATCTCTTCCGGGAGGGAAAGCTCCGGGTCTTCGTCTCCACCGATGTGGCGGCCCGGGGCATCGACGTGGACGACGTGGACATCGTCTTCAACTGCGACGTGCCCGACGAAAATCAGGATTACGTCCACCGCATTGGCCGCACGGGCCGGGCGAAGCGCCAGGGCGTGGCGGTGAGCCTCATCGCGGACTATCCCTCCAAAATGCGGATGGACGACATCGCCCAAAAGACCCGGAACCAGATCGTCCCCGTGAAGTTTGGGGAGGACGGGAAGCTGGAGGCCGTTGAATCGTGAAAAAGAGCGCCGGGGCTTTTGGCTCCGGCGTTCTCTTTTCCCGCAGGGGTTCAGCTCAGGGCAGCCAGCTCCTCCGCCACCCGGGTCTCGCTTTCCCGCATGGCCTGGATGGTCTTGTCCATCAGGGTCTCCAGCTCCCAGCCCAGGCGCGCCGCGCCGTCCTTGATGACGTCCCGGGAGCAGCCGGCGGCAAACTTCTTGTCCTTGAACTTCTTCTTGAGGGAGGACACCTCCATATCGGCGCAGGACTTGCTGGGCCGCATCCGGGCCGCCGCGCCGATGAGCCCCGTCAGCTCGTCCGCCGCGAAGAGAACCTTCTCCATCTCATGGGTGGGCTCCTCGTCGGAGCAGATGCCGTACCCGTGGCTGCAAACGGCGTGAATCAGCTCCTGGGAACAGCCGATCTCCGCCAGCAGCTCCGGGGCCTTCCGGCAGTGCTCCTCGGGCCACTTCTCAAAGTCCACGTCGTGGAGCAGGCCCACCGCGGACCAGAAGTCCGCCTCCCCGCCATAACCCAGGTCCCGGGCGTACCAGCCCATGACGGCCTCGACGGTCAAGGCGTGCTGAAGATGGAAGGGTTCCGTATTGTACTTGCGCAGCAGCGCCAGGGCCGCCGCTCGATCAGGACAGGCTTTCATGGACATTTCTCCTTTATGTTGATAGATTGCAATGGGGCTTGCGCGGGGACCGGAATCCGGGAGGAATGCGCCCCCCTGATCTTCGCGATTCCACTCTTCCAGTCCGAAAAAGAAGCAACCGCCCCTGCCCCACGGCACGGCGGTCACTATTTCCGCTAACCAGGGCGAACCGTTTGCCGGCGGCGCTTTTTTTCAGGGTACAGTATACCCGCTGGCCCCGGGATTGTCAAGCACTCTTTGCCTCACTGCTCCCGGGGATCGGCGTCCCCGTCCAGCGTCACAAAGTAATCGTAGTACGGCAGCAAAAACGCGTATCCCCGCTTCAGCCGGTCCACAATCGCCCGGGAGAACAGGTCCTCCGTCAGCTTCTCCTCGTGGCAGATGGTAAAGGACTTCGCCTGATACCAGGGCTCCAGCAGCGGCGAGGGAGCGGGGCCCTTGGGGCGCTTGTAGCGCTCCGTCTCCAGCCGGAACTCCTCCTGCCCCTCCAAAGTCCGTGTCAGGGCCTCCATGGGTTTCGGGTCCCGGTCCAGCCGGGCCCGGAGCTTCGCCATGGTCAGGGCCTTGGGGAGATAATACCCCATGCCGTAGCTCCAGCTCTCCGGCATCAGCTCGAACCAGAAGGTGGGCTTGGCCGTCCACTGCTCCGAGGGTTCCTCCACGGAGAACCACAGACTCTCCTTATAGGGTCCCCGGCCATGGAGGCGGCGGGCGTCCCGGTAGATGCGGGTGACCTTGTTGACCAGGTCGTAATCCGGGCGCTCGTCCCGGATAAAGGCGTAAATTTCCGCCCCCAGGGCCTGCATGGGGCGGTAGAAATGGTTCAGATAGACGTCTTTGTGGGCCTCGAACCAAGTCCGCTCATTGTTGAAGCGGATGCCCCACATGAAGTCCACCGTCTCGTCGGTAAAACCGGTAAACATGAACTGCCTCCTTTTTTCTCAATGGAAAGCCGAGGGCAGTATACCACAAAAGCGACCTCCTGGCAAGGGCGGCGCGGGGGGCTTCGGCACACGGGGAACGGAAATCCTGATGCCATACGGCGGCCCTCTCCCAAGGAGAGGACCGCCGCTTTTCCCGCTTATTCCGCCGGCTCCTTTGGCGGATAGGGAATCCGGTAGGGCTCCGTCCCCCGCTCCGCCAGCTTTTGGGAAAGCCAGGCCCGCAGCGCGGCGGTCCCCTCCTCCGTCCAGGGAAAAGTCTCCGTCTCCACATCCTTCGCCAGCTCAAAGCTGACATTCTCATAGACCCAGACCTGAAGGCTGCCGCCGCCCACCCAGCCGGTGCGCTGGAAGCGGTAACGGAAGGTCCCCAGACTGCCGGGGAACACCTCCGCCCGGGTAAAGAAATCCAGAGTCAGAAAATCAAAGGCGTTTTCCATGCGGTCTCCTCCCTTCTCCCGGCCCGGCCGGGAGGCGGTTTTCAATATACTACGAGTCGGGATAAAATGCAAGGCCGGGTTTTTATAGGCGTGTCCCCGTGCGTCAAAACCGGGATGGGCCCCAGGGCCGGAGCGGGGTGTCCGCCCCGGCGCACCCGGCGGTCAGAGCAGTCCCACCGGCCCGCCCCTGCGCAGTCAAATTTCGGACATTACCCGCTTTATGTAAAAGAACCTTGACAAACGAGCGGTTTTGTGATAGCTTATATGTAAAGCAACCTTTACAAGGCAAGGAGCGGCCGCTCTGCTTATAAGGGGATGCTTCTTGGAAAGGAGGAAGCCATGAAAGACCGCGTGGAGGAACTGCGGAAAAGCCGGGGCCTGAAACAGGAGGACTTCGCCAGAGCCATCCGGGTCTCCCGGCAGACGGTGAGCTCCATCGAGACGGGGCGCTACAGCCCGTCGCTGGAGCTGGCCTTTACGATTTCCGACTTTTTCGGACTCCCCATTGAGGAGATTTTTATTCACGAAAGGAGCTATACATTATGAAAAAGAGCCATCTTTGGACCGGCTTGGGTATGACTGCTGCGGGCCTCGCCTGTCTGGCCGCCGCCCTCCTCTGGGACACGCCGCTGGACAGCCTTCTCTGCGGCTTTGCCGGCGCCCTCGCCGGCCCGGGCGCAGTGCAGATTCTCCAATACCTCAAATACACCCGGCCTGGGGCCGCCGCCGCCTATCAGAAAAAGCTGGAGGAGGAGCGGATCAACCTTCGGGATGAGCGGAAGGAGATGCTGCGGAACAAAGCCGGGCGGTATGCCTACCTTCTGGTCATGGTCCTGACGGCGGTCTCCATCCTGACCTTTTCCGTTCTGGGCAAGCTGGGCGCGGTGGAGGATGGAGCGTCCAGGCTGATTACGCTTTTCCTGGCGGCGTTTTTGCTGGCGCAGTACTTCGCCGGCGTATTTTTCTACCAGATTCTGGAGAATCGGTATTAGACCTCCGGAACCGATGGCGGCATTCCCCTGGCAGGCGGAGGGCCCCGCCGTGATGCTTCACGGCGGGGCCTCTTGCGTTCAGGGCGCATCCGGAACCGGGTTCAGGCGTTCTTCCGGAGGGTCTCCAGGTCTCCGTCCTGAATGGCCCGGAGATGGTTCGCCAGCTTCTCCGGCGGCCAGTCCCACCACCGCAATTCCAAAAGCGCGTCGATGGTCTCCGGCTCAAACCGCCGCCGGATGAGCCGGGCCGGGACGCCTCCCACGATGGCGTAGGGCGGCACGTCCCGCGTCACGACGGACCGGGCGGCAATGACCGCCCCGTGACCAATGGTGACGCCGGAGAGGATCACCGCCTCGTAGCCAATCCAGACATCGTTTCCAATCACGATGTCCCCCCGGCGGTCCCAAGCCTCGGTGACGGGCATGCCGTGTCCCCACTCCTCGTAAAAGATGGGGAAAACGTAGGTGGAGAGGGACTTCATGGCATGGTTGGCGCTGGTCATCAGGAATTTCGCGCCGCAGGCGATGGAGCAGAAGCGGCCGATGGTCAGGCGGTCGCCATTGACAGGGTAGTGATAGAGCACATTGTTCTTCTGAAAATCCCTGGGGTCGCGGACAAAGTCGTTGTAAATGGTAAACGCACCCACCGTGATGTTGGGATTGTCCACCGCGTTTTTCAGGTAGATGGTCCGGCGGTCGCCGGTTCGGGGGTACAGCTTGGTGGAATCCGGAATCGTCATAGGGTCTTCTCCTTTTTTATTTGGCGTTATTTTGGACGATTCCGGTCCCGGCAATGCAGCGCTTCACCTGCCTACCACCTCTTTTTCCTCGTTTTGTTCCGCAAAGGCTCTGCCCTTTACTCCCGAAGCAGCGCCGTCCGCGCGTCCAGTCTTCCGTTCTCCAGCGTCACGACGCCGTAGGTGGGCCGGGAATAATCCCCGATGCTGCCGGGGTTCAAAAACAGCGTCTTTCCCCGCCTGTCCACCAGGGGCTTGTGGGTGTGGCCGAAGAGGAACAGGTCCAGGTTTTTCTCCTCCGCCGCCAGCCCCGCCCGCATCAGGGACTGTTTGACGCCGTAGGTGTGCCCGTGGCACATCAGAATCCGCATGTCCCCCAGGAACAAAAGCCTCTCCGTGGGCTGGGAGCCGCGGAAATCACAGTTGCCGGGGACCTGCTCCAAGGACAGCTCCGGCAGACGGTCATGGAGACGCTCACCGTCCCGCCAGCAGTCCCCCAGGTGCAGAATCAGCCGGGGCGACTCCCGCTCCGCCGCCTGGAGCATATTGGAGATGTTTCCATGGGAATCGGACAGGACCAAAATCTTCATTAAAGCACGCTCCCTCCCCCTCCCGCAGCGCCGGAGGAAAAATATTTGTCTCGCCATCGCCGCATGGCAGCCTGCGGACTTTTCCGTCTGTTTTACGAAAATCAGTATAGGCCAACTCGCCCCGCTTTTCAATGGCGAAGCGGCCAAATTTATACTTTTTTCAAAATGCGCCAAACTTGCTCTCAAAGGATTTTTCCTCCCCCCCGCGCACTCCAGGTCTCTCCTCCAGGAGGCGCTGCCGGCGTCTCCGCCGGAGCCTCCGCATCGCGCTCCCAGAAAATTTTTGAAAAAAGAAACATTTCCTCTTGACAGCCAGGGTTAGTCATGTTAAACTGCAAACTGTAAGGAGGTTAGTTATTTCTAACTACCTGACCTGTACGGCGGCAGCTCCGCCAGGAGAACGCTCTCCAAAGACACCTCTTTAGAATAGAACCCGCCCCGGAGTCAGGCAGCTCCGGGGCGGGTTCGTCTGTCCCAGGGCCTGTTCACATAAGACAGGCCCTAGACCGCTCCGGCTCCCCCGGCAGTCTGTCCATCTTGAAAGTCAGCCGCCTTCTCCGCAATCAGGGCCAGCTTTTTTCCGCGGTCCAGACGCTTGACCGCAGCCTCCCTCCGGAGGGCCGCAGAGCGGTCCGCAGCCTCCTCCCGATAGGCCAGCGCCACCGGCAGTCGGCTTCGGGTATACTTGGCCCCTTTGCCGCTTTGGTGCGCCTCCAGCCGGCGGGGCAGGTTGTTCGTGCAGCCTGTATACAGACTGCCGTCTCCGCAGCGGAGAATATAAACTGTCCAGGCCATGGCCCGCCCCCTCTCGTATTTGAAATGTAAGTATAGCACGGTCTTCCGGTGAAGTCAAAATCCGCATAGGGACTTCCCCGCCCTTCATAGAGATGAGGCAGAGGCAGGGCCTTTCCGCCGCCTCAAAAAATTCGGTCCGCCGCTGGCCGCAAAAGCGGCGGCCGGGGCGCTGAATCCAGTTCAAGGCCCCGGCGTGGAGGGTCTTATGCTGTCTGCCGCCCTGCTGCTGTTCGCCAACACGCTGCTGTTTTCCCTGCGCCTCTCCGGAGGCGGCTCGTTTCCCAAACCCCTCTCCGCCGCCGAGGAGCGGGAGTGGCTGGAAAAATACGCCAACGGCGACCCGGAAGCCCGGCAGGTCCTGATTGAACGGAACCTCCGGCTGGTGGCGCATATTATTAACAACGGATGAAGCAAAGGGAAAGATTTTGTGCGGCGGTGGACAGGCCGTGTTCCGGCGGCAAGGGAAAACAATTAATATCTATTGGAACATAATTGTATAAATCTGTTGTATCAACAATCAAAGTGTAGTATAATGCAGAATATAATTACAAATAAACAACTTTGGTACTCCTATGTCGAATTAAGTGGGGGAGGGCATTTATGCCGCAATTAGAGTTTGACGCTACCAGCCAATCCAAGCGGGAGTTTATTGAGTCTGTCATTGAGTTTTGTAAGCCGTTTTTTGATGAGGCGCTTGGTTTCGATTTCTCCAAAAATGACTGTCTCAAAATTGCTTATTGCAATTTTGAAAACCGCGCCGAAGTTTATGAAGACTTTTGCAAACGGTTTTTCCCTCTTTATTTGTCAGAAAATTATGACAGAAACTCGATTTTTGTAGCTCAATCTTTTACCAATGCGGATGATGAAATCTATGGCATATTGATTTGTTTAGATATGGAACCAGAAGATGCTGACTGGTATCAAATTATTTTTCATGAAATGAGCCACATCTTTTGTATTAGCCGTGAGCTTGGCAGAGATAATTTTACTGCCAAATACTTAAGCAGTGCAATTACAAAAAGTCCGAAAGAACAGTGTATGGATTTCGGATATGCGATATGGCGCGAATTTATCGCAGATTATATTTCGTACAAAGTAAGACCCATTACGCGTCCGTTGTCATTTGCTCAAATGCGTAAAGTGGTTCGTGAATTGGACCCAGGAGTTTGTGTTAGCAATCCTGAACAGACGGTAAACACATCCATCATACTTGCACATATTTTCGTACACCCCAAAATCCAAGAGGCGAGAGATATAGAGACTGTCCTCCAAGCACTAAAAAGGAATCGAATTTTTTCGTCAAAAGAGAGGTGTGAAGATTATCGTGAACTCATAAAACTCATTTTCCACCAGCTTGAGGATGACTATTGTTGGGAAATTACCCCTCAGTTTATCGTGAAGATAGGATGGGCGTATTTATTAATGCGTTTAAATTGAATCTCTCCACTCTGCTCACTAGAACCAACGAATTACGTAGAAATCTAATTTAGATATAGATAAGGAGAACATCCCTATGAAGCTATTGTTTATGCATTTAAGTGATTTACATTTAAGTAAAAATGATGATATAAACGAGGACGCAATAGCGGGGATAGCACAGACACTTTCTTCTCAAAATATCGGCTCCATAAACCACGTTCTTGTATTAGTAACTGGAGATATTGCAAATGCTGGCAAGAAAAATGAATATGATGCATTTCATTCCTTTAAAGAGTTACTTCTTTCCGCATTAGCAGAAAATCTGCCTCATGATGCTACTCTTCATATGTATATTGTTCCAGGAAATCACGATATCGATTATGATTATTTTTCAAACCCTGATGACAGACAGTATTATGAAACTTTTTTAAAAAATCAAAATAATTATACGCTTTTAGATACAGACAGGGAAGTAGTGTCCCGCTTGGAATTTATTCGCTTCTCTCATAAAGTAAACTCTTTAACCCCTGCTGCCCAACTGTTTGCCAGATATGCGATTGCTCTTGATGGATTCTCATTGGAGATTAATCTTTTAAATACGACCTTCTTTTCTTTAATGCACGAAAATGATCAAGGGTTACATTATTTGCCTTCTGATGTTATTAAAAAGCTAGAATCGCCTTCAGGTGCCATGATGGCAATTACATTATTGCACCACTCTCACCAATGGTTTCATGACTCGTGTAAGCGCGACCTTGAGCGCGCGCTTTTAGAAAAGAATACTTTTGTCTTCTGTGGGCATGAACACACTCCGATAACACAAGAAATTACATATAATGGAGTGAGTCCTGCTCATGTCTTTTGTGGCGGAAGTTTATGCAATTGCGGTGATTGGAGCAATAGTGAATTCTTTAGTTGTATTTATGATACAGATATATTATATTTCTCACAATTTAGTTATAAGTGGGACAAGGAGTCACATATTTATATCGAGAAACTAGAGGATCACGGCAATTTAGCTCACAAACACTCGGTAGAAATTCCCAAAAGGCGTATTGATGCCCATATTGCAAGTCTTGTCGAAGATCAGCATATTCACATTTCAGATAACTTAGCTGATTACTATACATTTCCTGGCCTTCTACGCGATGCAACCGTCGAAGATAATGATATCAGAGATATATTTGAATTTGAGGATTTTTATCAAAAACTAGAGCAATATAAGCGTATTGAAATCAGTGGCAGTGACTCTTCTGGAAAAAGCGCATTACTTAAAATGATATTTTTGCATTTTTTGCCCAGTAAGTATGTAATATTTTGCAAAGTCGATAATATAGTATCCGGTAACCGAAGAAATATTATAAAAAGCTTATTTGAATACATATATGGTGAAGAAAAAAGTGATTATGACAAGTTTACCAGAGCAAAAAAGGAAAACAGAATCATTTTAATAGATGATATCCATTTAATTAGTCCCAAACATATCAGTCGATTTCTTGAAGGAATTGAGGAGGAATTCGGCTATATAGTTTATACAACGAATAATCTACTTAAACTTGACATTCAAGAAAGGATAGAAGCTGCAATAGCTAAAGACTCGTATTCATGCTTTCGGCTTCTTCCGCTATATCGCAAAAAGCGGAAGCAATTAGTTGAAAAAATTATACCTCTTAAATATCCAACTTATACCTCCAAAGAAACGACGGCTCTAGTTGAAAGAATTTGTCACATACTTGATTTGCAAAGACGATATATTCCTCTAACACCGGAAATCATTTTACAATTTCTTGAACATTACGCAAACTACCAAATGGAGTCCGCTCAAAATGATGGTAATATTTTTAGTAAGGTCTTTGAATCGTCCTTAACCAACGCTCTTAGTCCTCACGTGACAGCCCCACTCACAGTTGACAAAACCATGTTGGTACTGGGTAAAATCGCATATTACATTCATGCTCATAAAGAATATCCAGTATCTGATAAAAAAATAATAGATATCATTAATTCTTATTGTGAAGAATACGGGACTAAGGTCAACTCAGTAAACTTTATTGCAACAGTTGTTCACGCCAGAATACTATCTGAATATGGTGAGGATGGGCAGTATAAATTTACAAATAATAACTACTTAGCATATTTTATTGCAAGCGAAATTTGTGCGAGCAAAAATATTGATGCAGTTGAACAATGCTTACAATATGCTTGCTTTGGCTTGAATGCAACGATTTTAATGTTTGTAACTTATTTAACGAACGATACGACGCTAATTGACCTAATTCTTGAGGCAGCGAAAAAAACATCTGATGAATGGGATGAGTTTATCTTTGGGATGCCTGGCTTTAAACATCTTGATGTACAAGCGCCTCCCAAAAATGCCATCATGCTTACCAAAGAAGATATGACATGGAATCAGCAGGTTGATGATGAAACTGATCATTCCGAGGTTGATAAAGCCCATATAGATGTTGTTAGTATTTATGACTATAACGAGGAAGAAATTACAAAATTGGAAAACCAATTAGTCCGTGCAATATCTTTGTTGATGCTGATTTCTAGATGCTTGCCAAACTTTGAGCATCGATTAAAAAAGAATCAAAAAGAGGCAATCATAAAAACTATTTATCAACTACCTAATAAGATTTTTTATGCATGGGCTCAGGAAATCGAAAAATGTAGCGAATCCCTTGTTGCTATGATTTTAAGTATAGAAACAAATGATTTTACAAGAAAAATTCAGACTGAGACAGATGCCAAACGATATTTGCAGTTGAATTCAATATCCCTTCTCTTAGAATTATATAATGGCTCGATTAATAATGCTTATCGTGAAAATACCTATGATTATTTAACAGGGACAGCCGAGACAATTGTCGATTTCCAGTATGAAACACATCAAATAGAAAGACTACTTGTTTTTAGCCAGAGTAAAAGAATCGAAGATTTCTGTACTCAGAGTAAATTCCTTATGGAAGAGTCCAAATCTCCAGCCGCAAAACTTGCTCTCGCATGCATTGTGCGACAAATATTAGTAAAAGGGTCCCTTTCCACCCAACAGATCAGGCGCCTTGAATCAACGTTCTCAATGGAGAAAAGTCATTCAGCTACAGTTTACCGACGTTATCTTGAAAAGAAAAAAGAAAATTAATGCACGTTTTCATGCAATTTTGCTGTTCCTACATTCTATAATTGTAGGAACAGCAAAATTGTTTATATTGGGTGATGCTATGAGTATACAAAAGTTACTTTTAACTTATTTATTGATGGCTAATATTTCAGAGTATGCCGGTTCAATAGAAAACTTATCTAAAATGATATATTGGGTTACAGGAGAAGTGCCGAACAAGACAAATCTTTATAGCTTCATGTCTCATTCAAAAAAAATTGGCCAATATTGCATAGAACGGGACACAAAAAAATGCCAAGCGAATAACAGAGATTTTCCAGACTTATTTTTAGTCCATAAAAAAGTAGAATGACAAAATTGATGTTATATCGTTTTATCAAACTTCGACTATCCTATAAGACACCTTGAACCCCAAAACTTATCATATATGTGGAATTATTTGCTTTTTACCAAAATATATGCGAATCCACTAAATTGTGCTTCAATTTATGTGCACATATCACAGCAGCAATCCTCGGTAATTCCACGTATTACTATAAATTAAATTTCCAAATTCTTTTTAATTCCACAATATATCAGAATTTGAGTTGACCTCCAGCAAAACTCCCTTTATAATAGCTTCCATGAAAACCATAAAGGGGGAGCTACATGTGGATGTCAGCAAAACAACGAGCAATCATGTTTCATATATTTTTTCCAAAGAAGTCATATTGAAATCCCTTCTGAAAAAAGGCATCATCACCGATGATGCCTTTTCGCGATATGATCAAATACTGTATGACCGTTACCACATTGACGCTTCCCTTGGAGTCCCTCGCCCTATCATCAAAGAAATTTCGGAAATACCAGCCCCGGCTACACGTTCACAAGATAGCCCGTATCTTTCACTGACCTCACTTGCCAAAGAGAAAGACAGTTCCTCATCAGGCTATCTCATTCAATGTTGGCTGCGGGAAACTCGGACAATCGAATTTTTGCGTACATGGGAGTTGCAGAACAACCCCCATTTCAATGACACTGGGTATCATGATTTAATGGAAGATTTACGCATATCTCCCACCACCTTTACTGCAAAGAAATGGGTCGAAGCCACTGGCGCTGTCGGAATCCAATCGAAAGCCGGCAAAACCGGAGGCACCTATGCTCATCCAGAAATATTTTGCCATTTTAAAGCGTGGCTGTTTCCGGAATACCAGTATGCACTGATTCAAAATTATATGCAGTCCTCCACCAGCAGGGAGGGCGCTCTGTCATGAAACGAGAAGTAATCGAACTGCCCGCTAAAGATCCGGTGGAAAAGCAAAACGGACATAGAAAGCTGCGGGTCGCTGCCTATTGCCGGGTCTCAACCAGTTTGGAGGCACAGCAAAATAGCTACGAGGCACAGAAGGAGTACTATACAAATAAAATCCTTTCTAATTCGGATTGGATCTTAGCAGGCATTTTTGCGGACAAAGGCATCACAGGCACTTCGGTCGAAAAGCGCAATGGATTTCAGCGCATGATTCGCAAGTGTAAGCAAGGCAAAATCGATTTGATTCTTACAAAGTCCATTTCTCGCTTTATGAGAAATACGTTGGATTGCCTGTATTACGTCCGCCTTCTTCAACGGTTGAATATTCCCATTATTTTCGAAACAGAGGGAATTGACACCTCCCAGATGATGAATGAACTGATCTTGACGTTGATGGGAGCAACCTCCCAAGCCGAGAGCGAAGCCATCAGCAGCCGGGTAAAATGGGGCGTTCGGGCGTCGTTTAAAGAAGGAAATGTGAGATACAGCTATAAAAACTGGCTTGGATATCAAAAAGGTGAAGACGGTGAGCCGGAAATCATACCGGAAGAGGCGGAAATCGTTCGGGAGATATATGCTACTTATTTGAGCGGATACAGTCTGCGCGACATCAAAACACTGCTGGAGAGCCGAAAGAACCTTACTAAAGCGGGAAAAGAAAAGTGGAATATATCCACCATTGACAGCATTCTGCGGAATGAAAAATATACAGGAGACGCAATTCTGCAAAAAACTTATACGACAGACCCTATATCCAAAAAGAGGTGTAAGAATGTTGGTGAGCTCCCCAAATATTTGGTAAAGCACTGCCATCCTGCTATCATATCTCATGAAATGTTCGATTTGGTGCAAAGGGAGTTGGAACGCCGCGGCGAGGCTGTCGGCGCGATTGAAAGTTCCTCTTCTGAACGGCCCAAAACATATTCCAGCAAGCACGCCTTGAGAGGAATTCTCATTTGTGGAGAATGCGGTACACCCTACCGCCGCTGTGTGTGGCACATGCGCAATAGCGGTAAGATTCGTACCGTCTGGCGCTGCTGCAACCGGCTTGACCATGGCAAGAAATTTTGCAAGCACTCTCCAACATTAGACGAAGCGCCTTTGCAGCAAGCCCTGATAGCCGCAATCAACCACCAGCTCTATCGTCCGGAATATCTGCTCGCCCCATTCAACAGGACTTTACTTGAATCGTCCTATGCCGACTCTATTCCGCCCGCAAAGAGTTGGCCCGAACTATATGCGAATCTTTTGGAATTACAAAGAAGAATCGACTATTCATTTGTGGAATTGCTGATGCAATGCGCTGAGCAAAAAGATTGGGAAACTCATGAAGCTCAATTCCGGGAACTGGTAAAGCAGCGTGCGGAGTACGATGAATATATTGACGCATTTGATATGCGGCAGTATGAGGAGGAACGCCGGAAAAATACATACCACCTGCCATTCCAACTGACGGAGTATAACGAGACGATTATCCGGCAAGTCTTAGATACCGTGAAGGTTTTGGACGCGAAGCGCTTATTGATCACATTCAAGGGCGGCGCTGAAGTGGAGCAGGTAATCGAATCGTAATGATAAGCGAAATGCTGGTCAGGATTCCCTGGCCAGCATTTTGTTCCACCCTTTGATAATACTATTTTAGCTCTTGAATATTCGTACCGAATAAACTATAATATAACCGAGGTGAAAGCATGGAACGACGCAAGGCAAAGGTCAACATCAGCTCCGCCGGCGGAACAGCCGGCAAAGGCGCGAAAACGTACAAGGTCACCTTGCCCACCACATGGGTGGAAAGGTTAGGCATCACAGAAGAACACCGGGAACTGGATCTGGCCTTCGATGGAAGAAGGATCATCCTCTCTCAACGTCTAAACGGCTCCGAATTCGCAAAGCGTCAGCGGGCACAAGGCCATGCGGTTCGCGCGTTCCGTCTTTATGATGGAGATCAGCTCTGTTCCACAATCTACGCGGACTTCACCGAACAAACCGTAATGGTGGAAAATCAGGCGGTCCCTACCATAAAGACTGCATTTGGAAATAACCCGGTTCCCTCTTGGGAGGACTTCCAGCGCTTTCTCGCAGAGCGCTGTATCCCCCGGCAGCGGGCCGGACTGCGGGAGTATTTAGAGGCGCTGGGATTAGACACTTACGACCCCTTAGCCATTATTGAGAAGACAGGCGGACATATGGCAGAGGACCAACAGTGGTTGTCCATGGAGGTTCTGAAATGACGATTCGGCTGGTGACGGATGAAAAAATCGCGGAAACCTCCTCGAAAGGGAATCAGGAAAAGTGGTACGACCGAGCGCCAGACCGCTGGTACAAGCTGGACCAGTTTGGATATGAGGCGTTAGCGGAAGCCACCGTCTCTTTATTCCTGGAGCAGAGTAATATTGAAACCGGCACACCCTTCACATTTGTTCGCTATCGCATGGAACGCCTGCAAGTCCATGGGCGGGAGCGCACAGGCTGTTCCAGCGAGAACTTTTTACGACCCGGACAGGCCCTCATCACAGTCAACCGTCTGCTGTCCAGCCACCTGGGCAACCCTTTGCGGGAAAAGCTGACGCGGCTTCCCAGCGACAAAAAGCGCATCGCTTATCTGGCGGAGGCGACGGCGGATATCACGGGCCTGAAGCTCTTCCCCCAATACCTGACCCTGCTCTTTGAGATCGACGCCCTGTTTTGCAACGATGACCGCCACTTGAACAACATCGCGGTCCTTGAGCGGGACGGCCAATACGATTATTGCCCAATCTTCGATAACGGAGCGGGACTCCTCTCCAACACGCAACTCTCCCCCATGGACATCGCGCCGCCAGCTCTAATCTTCGCTTTGCGGGCCAGGCCCTTCAACACCACCTTCACCCGGCAGATGAACACAGCCCGCAGCCTGTACGGACCACAACTGGTGATACCGAAGATGACAGCAGATCAGGTCCAGGAGGTCCTGCGGCCGGCCCTGGACTATTATCCTCAGCGGGACCAAGGTATCATAGCGGACCGGGTTGAAGCGTGTATTCTCACAAGACAAAAAAAGCTGTAAAAATGGAGGAACGGACATGAACAAACGGCACAAGATACTTTTCGGGCTTCTGCTCCTGTCGCTGGTCCTGCTCTGTGGCTGCGGCGGGGATAGCGGTAAGCTGCCGGCCGGGACCGCGCCGGAAACAGAACCGACTGACGAGTCTCAGGAAACTCCCGCCCCGGAGGATTCATCCCCAGAGGGGGAAAGCGAGCCCATCTACATCACCTTTGAGGGGACGGACCTGAAGGGGAATCCGGTTTCTCAGGAGATCTTTCCCCAGTCCAGGCTCACCATGGTCAATGTCTGGGCCACCTACTGCAATCCCTGCCTGAACGAGATGCCGGGGCTGGGCGAGCTGGCGGCGGAGCACGACGGGTCGGAGTTCCAGATCATCGGCATCGTCAACGATGTGCGGGAGGGAGACGACCAGACGCTTGTGGAGAGCCTGGTCCAGGAGACCGGGGCGGATTACACCCACCTGCTGGCCAATGACTCCATCGACCAGGCGCTTTTGTCCAGTGTGAGCGCCGTCCCCACCACCTTCTTTTTCAACCAGGATGGGGTGTACCTGGGCGGCGTGGTCGGCTCCGCGGAAAAATCGGATTGGGAGGAGCTCATTCATGAACTTCTGGAAGAACAGTAGCCGGTGCGCCTGGATATGGGGCGTTCTAGCTGGGGCGGTCTTTCTGGTCATCGGAATTATTCAGGGGCAGTTTGCCGTGATCTGGCAAAAGGCGGTGATGATCTGCCTGGAGTGCATCGGGATTGGGTGAGCAATGAGGAATAAATTACGACTGACCGTACAGCTGCTGTTCACCATCGTGACCAACGGATACCTGTACGGCTTCCTGAACGGGAAAATCTACCAGGGTGGCCTGAAATACGCCTGCGTTCCGGGGCTGAACTGCTATTCCTGCCCCGGGGCCGTGGCCTCGTGCCCCATCGGGGCCTTACAGGCCCTGCTGAACCAGCGGGGCTTTCAGGTCCCCTTCGCCGCCCTGGGGGTTTTCTTTGTGTTCGGAAGCGTGCTGGGGCGCTTCGTCTGCGGCTGGCTGTGCCCCTTCGGGCTGGTGCAGGACCTTCTCCATAAGATTCCCCTCTTCAAAAAAAGGAAGCGCCTGCCCGGCCACCGCGTCCTGAAATACGGAAAGTATGCGGTGCTGGTTCTGCTGGTGTGCGTTGGTTCCATGTTCTTGTTCGGAAGCTTTGCCAAGGTCCCGGCCTTCTGCAAGTATCTTTGCCCCTCCGGGACCCTGCTGGGGGCGCTTCCCCTGCTGGGCGCCAATGAAGCCCTGAGAAGCCAGGCCGGCGGGCTGTTCCTCTGGAAGCTGGGCATCCTGCTGATGATCGTCCTGCTTTCCGTGAAGGTGTTCCGCCCCTTCTGCCAGTACCTGTGCCCCCTGGGGGCCATTTACGGCTGGTTCAACCGCTTCAGTCTTGTGCAGATTCACTGGGACCAAGAAAATTGTGTCTCCTGCGGAGCCTGTGAGAGGGCCTGCCCGGTGGACCTTTCCCTACTCGAGATTTCCCGCTCCCTGGAATGCGTCCGCTGCGGGAAGTGCGCGGACGCCTGTCCGCGGGGATGCCTGCATTTCACAGGCCGTCCCGGGTATAATTCCACGGAATCACAGTCATCCTAAGGGCAAAAAGGATGTGAACCTGTGTCCAACCATTTGCAATACGAAACCAGCCCCTACCTCCTCCAGCACGCGGAGAATCCGGTGGACTGGTATCCCTGGTGTGAGGAGGCGTTCCTCCGGGCCCGTGAGGAGGACAAGCCCGTCTTCCTCAGTATCGGCTATAGCACCTGCCACTGGTGCCACGTCATGGCCCATGAGAGCTTCGAGGACCCCGAGACCGCGGCACTGCTGAACCGCTGGTTTATCTCGATTAAAGTGGACCGGGAGGAGCGGCCCGACCTGGACAGCGTCTATATGGCGGTCTGTCAGGCGTTCACCGGAAACGGCGGGTGGCCTGCCAGCATCTTCCTGACGCTGGAGAAGCGGCCTTTTTTTGCCGGGACCTACTTCCCCAAACGCCGCCGGGGCAATCTGGTAAGCTTCCAGGAACTGCTGACGGTCATTCACGAGAAGTGGGAACAGGACCGTTCCGCGCTGCTGGGCCCGACTGAGCAAATCATGGATCTGCTCAGCCGCGCAAACACAGCGGAAGACAGGGCGGAACCGGAGCTGCTGGAAGACGCCGTCCAGCTCTATAAGCGGCTGTTCGACCGGGAAAACGGCGGCTTCGGCGGTGCGCCCAAGTTTCCCTCCCCCCACAATCTTCTATTTCTCCTGGCGTATTACCGGAGGCGGGGAGACCCGGAGTGCCTGGAGATGGCGGAGCGGACGCTGACGCAGATGGTCCGGGGCGGACTGTTCGACCATATCGGCGGGGGCTTTTGCCGCTACTCCACCGACGAGCGGTTTTTGGCCCCCCACTTTGAGAAGATGCTGTACGACAACGCCCTGCTGATTCTGGCTTACTGTGAAGCGTATGAAACGGTCCAAAAGGAGCTGTACCTGCTGGCGGCAAACCGGACGGCGGAGTTTGTCCTCCGGGAGATGACCACAGCCGAGGGCGGCTTCTACAGTGCCCAGGACGCCGACAGCGACGGCGAGGAGGGAAAGTATTACCTCTTTACGCCGGAGGAGCTGGTCCGCCTTCTCGGCCCGGAGCAGGGCGGGGCGTTTAGCCGGTACTTTGATATCACGGACGCCGGGAACTTTGAGGGGAAGAGCATCCCCAATCTGCTTCAAAGCGACCTGGAGGACCGCTCCTTTGACGGCCTGCTGGAGACGGTATATCAATACCGCAAAAGCCGCTGTGCTCTCCGCCTGGACGACAAAATTCTGACCGCCTGGAACAGTCTGATGATCGCGGCGCTGTGCCGGCTGCATCAGGCCGGCGGGGAACAGAAATACCTGGAGGCCGCGAAACAGGCAGACCGCTTCCTCTGGGAGCATCTCTGGGACGGTAAGTCGCTCCACGTCAGCTTCCGGGTCGGGCGGCGGGGTGAAAAGGGGTTTCTGGACGACTACGCCGCCTGTATCTTCGCCCAGCTGGCACTGTACGGGGCCACCCTGGACAGCGCGTATCTGGAGCGGGCGGAGGAGCTTTGCCGGGATGCCTGTGAGCAATTCCAGGACCGGGAACATGGTGGCTTCTATCTCTACGGCCAGGGGCACGAAGCCCTAATCCTCCGGCCCAAGGAGACCTACGACGGGGCAATGCCCAGCGGGAACTCCCTGATGGCCTGGAATCTGGTGCGGCTGAGCCAGCTGGTTCCCGAGGAAACCTATGGACCCCTGGCGGAGCGGCAGCTGGACTTTCTGGCGGCGGACGCGAAACAGTACCCCGTCGGATACGCCATGTTCCTGCTGGCGCTTCTGGATGACCGCGATCCGCCGCCCAAGGTGACCGTGGTGCTGTCGGAAGAATCGGAGGCAGCCCGTCTGCCCCTGGAACTCCCGGCGGAGGCGGCTGTGGTTCTCCGGGAACCTGGGGCGGAGTACCCGCTGAAAAACGGAAAGACCACCTTCTATGTCTGCCGGGGGCACAGCTGCCGGCCGCCGGTCAACGAACGGCCTGTTCTATAATCTCTCAGCAACTGCCGGACGGAGGAAATCCGCCCGGCAGTTTTTGTTCTCCAAGCATATCCGCAAACCGGTGTAATGCCATTTGGAAATTGCAAGAAGTTACAAAGTGTCGCAGGAATGCGACCAAACGTCGCTATTTTGCTGATATAATCTCTCTTATTCAGCAGGGTGGTGTAAATTGTGATATATTGTCTTTCCGAACGGCTCAAAAGGCTCCGGCAATCCATGCACCTTTCACAGGAACAGCTGGCCCGTCTGTTGGGAGTAGACAGAAGCACAATTTCCTCATATGAGAGCAACGTACGCCAGCCTCCGCTGGATACGCTTTCCCGAATCGCCGACGTGTTCGGTGTAAGCACGGACTATCTTTTGGGGAGGACAAGCGCACTTACCTTCGACACATTTGATCTCACCGGAGAGGATACGGCCCTGCTTTACAACATGGCTTCCGAGCTGTCAGAGAAAAACCGAAGAATTCGTCAATTGCAGGCGCATTAAAATCAATAGCCAGAGAATTTGAAAATGGAGGTACTTTTATGCCCCTCAACGACAGAGAAGCGCAAGGAAAGCCGCATCAAAGCGAGGGCAACGACGGCAAAGTGTTCATCCCCGCCAAACCGAAAGTCCATTTTGACGACCCGGCTCAAATCTTCAGAGTGTGTGCCTACTGCCGTGTCTCAACAGACAGCGAGGAACAGCTTTCCTCCTTTGAACTCCAGCAGGCCCATTACCGGCAGCTGGCAAAGGAGCGGCCCAACTGGGATTTAAAGCGCGTCTACGCGGACGAGGGCATCTCCGGCACGTCCCTGAAAAACCGTACGGAATTCAACGCCATGATCGCCGCCTGCGAGAACGGCGAATACGACCTGATCGTGACAAAAAGCGTCTCCCGTTTTGCGAGGAACCTGGTGGACTGTATCTCCCTGATTCGGAAGCTCAAAAATCTCTCTCCTCCGGTGGGCGTGTTTTTTGAGACAGATCATCTGAACACTCTGGGGAAGGATTCGGAATTGATGCTGACCTTTCTCGCCTCGATTGCCCAGGAGGAATCCATTAAAAAACGGGAGGCCATGGTCTGGTCGCTGGCCCAGCGGTTTCAGGACCGCAAGCTGCTGACTCCTCCTTTGCTGGGCTATGACAGGCAGAGGGATGCCGCCGGCGGCTATATCAAATACGCTCCGCTTGTCGTCAACGAAGAAGAGGCTAAGGTGGTCCGCTTCATTTTCGACGCATATCTCCATGGATGGTCCCAGTCGCATATCGCGGATTTCCTGACGGATATCGGCTGCCGGACAAAAACCGGAAATACCGATTGGAACAGCGGCTCTATCGGCTATATCCTCACAAATGAGCGGTACTGCGGCGATGTCTTGACCTGGAAAACCTTTACATCAGATTTGTTTGAGCATAAGCGCAGGAAGAACCGGCAGGACCTGGATCAATACCACTACATGGGACAGCATAAAGCCATTATTCCAAGGGAGACGTTCGAGATGGCGCAGACGCTTCTCCAAAATCGAAAGCACCACATGCGGGGCGGTCTGCCCGTTCTTCAAGTGATAGACGGCGGAGTTTTTCGCGGGTTTGTTCCCATTAACCATCACTGGGTCAATGATGATCCCGGGCTTTACTACGATACATCCAACAGCGTGAAAGGGCCGGACCGAAAAGCCAAAATTCAAAGAAACACATTCTCCGCGTTTAATCTGGAGGGATATCAGGTTGTCAGAAGCCAGTTTCTACAGACCCGGTATGAAGGTCCAGCAATCACAATCTCCAGGGACAGGATTACGTTCAATCTTTTTTGCGTGAGAAGATTCGCGGACATCGGTCATATTCAATTGCTTCTTCATCCTTCTGAACGTAAAATCGCCATCAGGCCCTGTGAGGAAAACGCGACGCACAGTATCAAATGGCGTTCTGACGCCGCCAAGCCGCTGTACGCGAAGGCGCTGTGCTGCCGGCACTTTTGCGCCGCGCTCTTTCGCATTATGGAGTGGAATCCGGATTTTATCTACAGAGTCAGAGGAACCTGGGTGCGGTGTAACGACGGCCAAATCATCATGTTCAACCTGGAACAAGCCGTATCTGTGCTGCTGACCCCGGCAGATGAAAACACTTTAAAAAAGAAGCGCGTGGAACTGTTTCAGGAACAATGGGAGGATCGTTTTGGCGAGGAGTTTTACGAACACATCGTGGAAAACGAGATTTTCTACATGGCGGGGAGCGCGGCCTGGCAGACCCGCAGGCCCAGTATCCCGGCTCCCGGCATGGCGCAGTACAGAGCGCCAACGGAAGAAGAACTCCAAATCATGATGGAAACACTTACAAGAGAGGCGGCCGCCGGTCATGTTGGATCATAGTCAATTGGATGATATTTTTTTGAATGCAAGGCCGCTCGATGATGAGGAACCGGAAGCCGTGGCGGATTTAGCGGGATATCAGGTCACCAGGGCGGAGCTTTTCTCACACACGTATGAACCGGCGATTACCATCTGGCCAACCCGAATCAAGTTCAACATGGCCTGCCTGCGGAGGTTCCCGGGCGTGACGCACATTCAGATTCTGATTCACCCGGAGCAGCGGCGTCTGATTATTCGCCCCTGCCTTCCCGACGCGCCGGACTCTCTGCGGTGGGCGAAGGGCGGAGGAGAAAAGGAGCTCTCCAACCGGGATATGCTGTGCAGGATTTTCGCGGGGAAGGTCTTTGACTTGATGAAATGGGACTCGGAATACCGCTACAAAATGATGGGCAGGCCCGCCGTCTATCAGGAGGAAATGCTGTTTCTGTTTAAGCTGACGGATTTCGAGCTGTTTATGGGCGGGAGAAAGCGGCGGTCCTACCTTCCGGGAGAATGGAGGGACTATTTCGGAACGCCGGTGGAATCTCACGAGGAGCAGTACAAAATTGATCTTGCGGACGGTTATATTACAACTGACAGAGTATAGGAGGGCTACAAATGGCGGCGATTCCTTTCAGCAGTGAGATTGAGGAAATTTCCATGGACGGTTTTCAGGTAGTCAGCGGAGACCTCTTTACACGCAGATCCGGCTACTATTCCCCGACATGCACGATTTGGAGCGGCGGGATCACCTTTAATAAGGTAGCTTTGACGGCCCTGAACAACTGTGAACGGGTGAGGATTGAAATTCATCCTCAGAAAAAGAGCGTCTTGCTTGTTCCGGTAACCATGAAAGACAAGGACGGCATTCCCTGGAGAAAAAACATCAAAGATTACGCCCCCCGGCGCATGGAATGCGTCAGATTTTCTTCGAAGCTTTACGAAATGTGGAACTGGGATACCGGCTGTGTTTGCAGGGCGGTGGGGCGCGTTGTGACAGTAGACAACAAGGTCATGCTCCTTTTCGATTTCAGCTCTCCGGAGCAGTGGAAAGGCAAAGAGAGAACATCGGAGAAATGAATGACATTCACATTTCCTTTTACTTAAGGGTTGGACGGATTCACATTTTTACAGAAACGCTTCGGCTCATCGGCCAGCCAAAGCGGATATGCTTTTTGATTTCCTCGGATGGGCAGTCGCTGCTGATGCGCGCGTATGAAACCAGAGACCTCAAGTCCCACAGGGCCCCGCCGAATGTGTATAACGGCAAGCGCTCGTTTGAAGTATCCAGCTGTAAGCTGTGCGGGATTCTAGCTAATCTCCACGGTTGGAATCCGGAATACTCTTACCGTGTTCCCGGCGTACTGATGCAGGATCAGCGCTCAGTACGGTTTTCTTTGGCAGAGGCAGAGGTGATTGGTAAGGAATCATTTTGAGAACACGCTATATTGCCGGACGGAGTAAATCCGTCCGGCATTTTTTTGTTCCCGCAGCATATCCATGAACCGAGGTGATGCAATTTGGAAAGCGCGCAAAAAGAGCTGGTCAAGGTCCTGCTGGATCATATCCGCGCCCTTGGCCTGATATCGGATTTCACCTATTCCAGGGCCGTGGATTTGGTACATTCTGTGATAGACTTCCCGGAGCTTTTCCAGTATCCTGTGTGCTTGACAAAGGAGGCGGAGATTCATGAATGTACTTAGGATACGAAATGAAATGCGGAACGGGAAAACCATCTTCGACCTGCCCCTGCGGGTAACCTTCTACGCCAGAGTTTCCACAGACAAGGATGAACAGCTCAACAGTTTGGAAAACCAGGTACAGTATTACACACAATTCATTCAGGAAAAACGGAATTGGACCTATGTTCAGGGCTATGTGGACGAGGGTATTTCCGGCACCAGCACCAAAAAGCGGGACAGCTTCTTACGGATGATAGCGGACGCCAAAGCAGGGCGGTTTGACTTCATCATCACGAAGGAGATCTCCCGCTTTTCCCGTTCTACGCTGGACAGCATCCAGTACACTCAGGAGCTGCTGGAACACGACGTGGGGGTACTGTTCCAAAACGACAACATCAACACCCTGGACTCCGACAGCGAGTTCCGGCTGGTGGTCATGGCCGGGGTGGCTCAGGACGAGGTGCGCAAGCTGTCCGAGCGGCTGAAGTTCGGTTTCCGGCAAGCCATCAAAAACGGCCACGTGCTGGGCAATGACAAGCTGTGGGGGTATGACAAAAAGGACTGTGTGCTGACCATCAATGCGGGGGAGGCCCAGGTAGTACGGCGGATTTTCGACCTCTACGCCAATCAGCAAATGGGCATCCGCCGCATTTCTCAGGTGCTGTACGACGAGGGCTTTACCAGCCGCAAGGGCAACGCTTTCAACGTGCTCACCATCCGGCATATTCTCTGCAATCCAAAATATAAGGGCTGGTACTGTGCCAACAAAAGCCAGACAGTGGACTACCGCAGTAAGCGGAAAATTTTCATGGACGAGAGCGAATGGGTCATGTATCCAGATCCGTCTATCCCGGCGATCGTCTCCGAGGAGCTATGGGACAGGGCCAACGCCCTCTACAAGCGACGCAGTAAACAGATGATGTCCCATCAAAGCGGGGCGGAATTCCACAACCGATATCCTTACAGCGGCAAGATCATCTGTGAGGAACACGGCACCAGCTTCCACCGTCAACTGCTGAAAAGCGCCAAGGATGAAAAGGAGGCCTGGCAGTGTCGTGTCTACCGAGATAAAGGGCGGGCGGCCTGTTCCGCGCCCCAGCTCAGGACGGCGGAGTTAGACCAAATCATGGCCAATATCTTCAACCAACTGACGCAAAACAAACAGGCCGTCATAGGCGCGGTGGTGACCGTGCTCCAGGCAGTCCCCGACGAGCATGACTACGCCCAGGACATCCACCGCCTGGAGGAGGACCTGTCCGCCCTCCGGGCAAAGAAAGACCGCCTGCTGGAGCTGAGCGTCGAGGGCGTCATCTCCGTGGCGGAGTTTAAACAGCGCAACGATGGCTTCAACCAGCAGGCACAAGCCCTGGAGGAACAAATGGAAGTCCTCAGGGCGGAGGCAGAAAAAGGGCGGCGGACGGCGGTGCAGCTGGAGGAAATCCGCGCCGCCCTGGAGCGGGCGCTGACCTTCCAGGACGGAATCAGCTCCACTCTGGTCACCACAATTCTGGACAAAATCGTGGTCAAGAGGAACAGCACCAAAGAGCGTGTCTGCCTGGACATCCATCTGAAATTCGGCGGCCCGTGGGAGGCCGCTTTCAATCGGGTAAATCCTTCCCTTTGCTTCACCCGTCCAAAAAATACTACACCCAGAGCGCCGATCAGGAGGACCTGATTTCCATCGGAACCATCGGCCTCATCAAGGGCATCTCCAGCTTCAACCCCGCCAAGGGGGCCCGGCTGGCCACCTATGCCGCCCGGTGCATTGAAAATGCTATCCTCTCTTAGCGGCGCCGCGCGGCGGATTCCCATTCCTGCCGTTTGAAACGCCAAAGAGGCGGAAGGAAAACCGAGGGTGCAAATGCACACGGGAGAGCTTAAGGCAAACCGAAGAAACAAAAAGGCTGGGGTCCAACCCCCAGCCTTATCCTGTGCAGCTTCTGCGCTTTGCTATAACCGCGTCCATCAACGCAGCCCTCTGCTCCACAGGGCAGGAGAGTGCGCTGAGCTTTTCCACAACCGTCTGCGCATGAACGGTGGCGGCGCATTTGGCAAGCTCCCGCTGCGCCTCCTCGGTTTCGGGATAATGGACAACCATCTCAACAGGACCGCCGCCTTTCATCCTTCCGCCTCCCTTCCAGCGATTCACATAAAAGCATATGCGCCGGCGGCTCTTTTGTATGCGTGCGCTTTCCGAATCCGCGAATCCGGCGCGGAGGGTTCCTCCGCGCTTTCGCTCCAAGTGCCGGGTCCCCCGCGGCCTTGCTGTAGCTGCACCATCTTAAATCAGCGAAAGTGAATCACAGCGAACTCTGACGAAATATTACTTAAATTGGTGAATCGGCCCATAAAGCCAGCCTGTCACAGAAAAAAGTGATAGGTTGGTTCTTTTATTTGGAAATTGCAATAGGTGAATGTCCGCACAGTTATAGAGACAATTTCAATCGCTTCGCTTGTATAAATATCTGTGATTTGCCGGATTCTCTCTTATTTTTGTAAATTAATATAAAAATTAGCTCATGTTTTAGTATCTCTAAAAAAATATTCGTCATTTTTTGTTGCTCCTTCTCCGCGTCCGGCGTAAACTATGCCACCACGCTGAAATTTTTGGCTATCGACGGCCGCTTTGATGTGATCTGCAGTGGATCCATGCTGGGGATCAATTATCGGAAGATCGAGAGCAACAGCGTAGGCTATAAGACGGACTGCGAGATGTTCTCCATGGATTTTGAAGAATTTCTCTGGGCAAAGGGCTATGACGATGGGTTCATTGCTGATCTGCTGGATCATATGCGGACGCTGACGCCTTTCAGCGAATTGGAACTGTCCGTCTGCAATTCGCTGTTCCTGGATTTCTGCATTCTGGGCGGGATGCCGGCTGTGGTGCGGGAGTATGTGGAGCGGGGCACCTTTGAGGGCTCGCTGGATATCCAGCGTCAGCTCATTGCCGACTACAGAGAGGACATTCGGAAATACGCCGAGGGGCTGGATCAGGGGCGCATTCTCAATGTGTTCGACCAGATCCCGCCTCAGCTGGCCAAGGAAAGCAAAAAGTTCCAGATATCCAAGGTGGCTTCGGGGGCCCGGTTCAAGGACTACCGGGGGTGTATCGAGTGGCTCATCGATGCCGGGATGGTGAATATCCGCTGCTGACAGAATTGATATCCACTGATGAAAAACTCTGCAGGGCGCTGCTCCTTCGATATGGGGAGACGACTCTGGACGAATGTATGAAAACGCTGAAAAAAGAACTGGCCTCCATTGGAAGGCAGTATGCCGACCGCTATGGCTGTATCAACTATAGAGACGCGGATGAGTTTGAGTGCGATGTGGCTGATTTTATCGGGCGGCAGACGCAGACACGGTTGGGACGGGGTGAACCGTTGCTGGTACTCCGGGCAGGGATGAATGCGCTGCGGGAATACGCGAGCTATGAAACGGAGGAAGGCTGCGCCTATGTAGATGACGCTATGGACGCGATGCTTACGGACATACTTTGTGCCGGTAAGGAAGACGAGGTGTTCGACTTCCTCCTGAAATACCCAGGGTCGGCCGGCGAACACTGGAGTGTCCGGGATTTTGCGGAACAGGCGATTTTGTCCCGGTTTTCCGGAGAGACGTTTGACAGGAAAAAGTTGGAGCTGGCAGATAGACAAATCACGAACCTTGAGGATTCCGGCAAGCAAGGTTATTCCAGTGAATATGAGATGAAACGGCTGTTGATGCGTCGTTTCGACCTTATGAAAAAGCTGACCTTGCCAAAGGAGGAACTGGACGCCTTTTTAGAACGGTACACAAACTATTCCGATATCCGTAAGCTGCGTATCCAGCAGGCACTTGAGGATAGGAAGACGGATGAAGCTATTCGCCTGCTGGAGGAGGACTGGCGCACTCGGTACATCCGCCGCCGGGCTATGATGGAGGAACTGCGGAACGCGGGGTTTTAATTGCATCATTGTTATATGGCGCTTTTGGCGCTATAATAGCTTTGGGCAGGAGGTGTTCCCCATGAGCTGCCACAATATTGGTCATGGTCTGAACAAAGATAAAGCCGCAGAACGCCGGAAACAGACCGAGCAGTTCCTGGAACATCACGATGTCATCCAAAACGCTGATGTGCGGCGGCTCTGCGGCGTCTTTCCGGCGACAGCCAATCGCATCCGTGCGAAACTCGCGGCAGAAGGAAAACTGATGAAGTGCCGCAAGGGTGGACATTATCAAAAGATTTAGAAAATTAAACCACCGGTTCAATGACAAATCGCGGCGCTCTTGGTGAATTCTGAGAAAACGGCAAGCTGCCAGCGGCAGACCGGCCGGCAGTACCGCCGCAGGAAAGGGCAGGAGAAGTTGAACCGCCGGCTGGCCATCGTCCAGCTCTCCGGCTACGCGCCCCACCGGGGCTATGTGGATTGGGGCTTTGGGGGCAGGACCCTCCTGCACACAGGCAAGTACATCAAATATCCCAAGAACAGCAAGTGTCAGCAATGGCTCAAGCGGGTGAGCAACAAAAAGGTGCGGACTTACCCATTCCTCCCTCAAAAGGGAAACGGCTGCCGCAAGGTGTTTGACTACTGGTGGTCGCTGTATTAAAAGGACGCCTTGGTACATATTATCTGTTTTCTGGTTCACAAGGACAGACCGCTGAGGGATGCCGTACTGGATATGCCGCGCTCTATGGCCGGATCCAGGATTTTCAGCAGGCTGTCATCGGTGAGGGAAGAGAGGCTTGGTCTTCACCACTTGTCCCTCCCTGCGGATATGGGAGTGTTAGCGTCCAGGAATACCACCGCGGCCATTCTTTCGCTATAAGGAGACTAAGCTGGACATCGTGACGCATGTATTGCTTCGAACGGTCAGTGAGAAATGCCTGCGGCAAGCTCATCAATGCGCAGGGTTTACGGTCTGCTAAGCGCTGCCCCCTGACGTTTTTGACTTAACTTTGGAAGAATTCAAAACTCAATACATCACAACATAATTCTGTGTAAAAGGCGATCATGCGGTAAAATTAAGTACTGTATTTAACATCTGAGAAAAACCACGCAAAATCTCTTCAGCATCAGCATCCGCGTCCCAGCTAATCCGGGCAGCGCTTTCAATTCGTTCATCCGGAAGGCCCATCGCCAAAAGCACATGGCTGTGCTGATATGTGCTTGAAGTACAGGCGGAGCCGTTTGCGATCCCGCAGTATTGCCTTGTCGCAAGCATGAGCGCTTCAGAAGAAACTCCCAAAAAGCTGACATTCAGTGTTGAGGAAACACAATGATCCGGGTTTCCATTTATTGAGTAAGCCACATTGGATTCGGCCAACAGCTTCAAAAGTCTCGATTTGATTGCAGCGTTTTGCTGTTGATGATCCGTATAGTTTTGCTCAGCGAGCTCGCATGCTTTCCCCAGGCCTGCGATCAGTGCAGTGGGAAGCGTTCCGGGGCGGATACCATGCTCCTGGGCACCACCAAACATGATTGGGCGAACCGGGGGCAGACGATACTGCTTTTTCCTCAGAATGAGTCCCCCAACACCCTGCGGTCCATGCATCTTATGCCCACTGAACGACATCATGCGATAGGACAGCCTCTGAATCTCCGAAACCAGTTTTCCAGCACTTTGGGTTGCGTCAATGTGAAACAAGACATCTGTTTTCGCAAGCGCCTCCCCAATCTGATCCACGGGCTGGATTACACCGGTCTCGTTGTTTACATGCATAACACTGACCAGCCGCGTATCTTTACGGACCCTGGAAAGAATGTCATCCGCAGAAACGCAGCCGTCTTGACCGGGATTGACAAGTTCAATTTCAAATCCCTCAGTTTCTAAATGCTTTGCGGCTTCAAGGACAGCCTTATGTTCAATGGCCGTCACAATCAAATGCTTGCGCCCAACTTCCAGCCCGTACTTTTGCAGACCCAAAATCGCAAGGTTATTACTTTCTGTTGCCCCGCTGGTGAAAAAGATCTCGTCTTTTTTTACTCCAAACAGTGACGCTGCCTGCCCCCGGGCGGTTTCGACCAGATCGCGGGCATTTTCTCCATAACTATGGGTGCGACTGTCAGCATTTCCGGTGCAGTTCCGATATACGTCGATCATACACTCCAAAACCTCCGAAGATATTGGAGCGGATGCGTTGTAATCCAAATAGATACTCATATTATGAAGCCTCAATCGCAAGATTTAATAAATCAGACAGGTTTTTGATGAATCCTGTACCCGACAAGTGGGCAATCCCACGCTCCAGGTGGAGCTTGAAATATTTGGCCACAGTTATCTCATCCGTCGGGAGACCAGCTCTGACACACCAGGCTTTTATAACCGCCTCATATAGCTCGCTGTATTCTCCAGCGAAGGTGTACCAGGACATCTCAACATTGCTGTCTGCGCTGCCCAGCAGATGGAAGACAGCTGCGCCCAGTTCTTTGAGCCGGCCCGGTCTTATACCCACCTGGAGCAGTTGGACCGGGATACCCTGCCGGCCTTTGTGGAGCGCATTGAAATCGGTCCCAATATCTATGAAAACGGCAGACACAAGGTCCCCGCCCGGGCCAGCCAGCCATACCGGCAGAGTGTGCGGATTTTCTACAAATTTATTGGAGAATTAACCGAAAACGGCGAAAAATGTCCCGAAGAGAAACCCGCTTAAGATGGAGAAGGCACACCAAGGGAAGACGTCGTTACCCCCAAATCCCGCCGGGGCTAAGCCTTGCGGCGCTCAAAAAACTATGGTAAAATGAAACATATATCATCTTTCTGCCGCCGGCAGAAGGGGAATTCCATTACCAATTGGGAGGTATATCGAATGAGCAAACGACTGCGCACAGTCCTGATTATTATACTGCTCCTGGTTTTCGCCGGAAGCCTGGGCGGCCTGATTTGGAACCTCGCTGACCGGGAAAAAGGCCGGTCGTTCTATGAAGAGGCGGAAAGCATCGCCAAACTCTCCCCGCCTCCTCCTGACGCCGGTCTGGAGCCCGGAGCCGAAATCGAGGAGGACCCTTATTTTGAATCTCTCGCCGCCATCGACCTCGCCGCCCTTCAGGAAGTCAATCCCGACGTGCTAGGCTGGATTTTGATTCCGGATACGGAAGTCTCCTACCCCCTGCTCCTTGGACGAGACAACGACTATTACCTTCACCGGACCTGGAACGGCAAGAGCAGCGCCCTGGGCGCCATCTTCCTGGAATGCCGGAACAACGAGAGCCTCAGCGATTTCCACACCATCATCTACGGCCACCGGATGAAGAACGGAACCATGTTCGGCTCCCTGCGGAACTACAACCAGCAAGACTACTGGACCGCTCACCCCTACGTCTACATCATGACCGGCACCAGCATTCGCCGGTACAACATCTTCTCCGCTTACACCGCCAGCGTCACCGGACGGACCTATCAGATCGACTTTGCGAATGACGGGGAAAAACAGGCGTTCCTGGACGAGGGCCTCTCTCTCAACGTTCTCTCCACCGGACTGACCCCTGCCGTCACCGACAAGATCATTACCCTCTCCACCTGTTCCGGCAACACCTATGCCACCCGCTGGGTGGTGCAGGCTTCCCTGGCGGAAATCTATCTGCTGTGAGACCCAGCGGCCCGCGGCAGGGAAAACAAAAGGAGCATCCGTTCGGATGCTCCTTTTTGTTGGTTACGCAGCTTCGCGTTCTTCCTTGCGCTTGGAGGTAAGCAGGATGATGATACCCGCGCCGCTGGCCGTGGCCAGACCCAACCAAACTACAATCGCGTTGTTGTCGCCGGTCTTGGGGATGCCGCCCAGGGGCACGCCCTCGTCCTCGATTTCCTCTTCCGTGGGAGGCTCATCCGCCAGGGGAACCTCCGGGTCGTCGAGAGACACCTCGTCGGGGATATCCGGATTATCCAGAGGAACCTCCGGGTCCGTGATGTCCGTGGGGGGAGTGGGGGTGGGATCCGAGCCGGGAGCGGTTCCCGGACCGGGGTTGGTTCCCGGACCAGGGCCGGGTCCGGGACCAGGGCCAGGACCTGGGTCATCCGGAAGGGTATCCGCGTAGAAGACCCAGTCAATGTAGGCGCTCTTGTTGGCAAAGTCGTTGCCCATCTCTTCATTCACATGAAGATTTACGGTGATGTCATGGGAATCGCCGGGGGCGAAGGTGCCAAGCAGCACGCCGCTCAGGCCGGTGCCCTGCCCAATGTTCACATTGCCGATTTCCTCTCCGTTGTAGGAAACCGTGATGTCGAGATATTTCAGGAACTCCCGGTCCTTGTCGGTCAGATCGGGCCGGACATGAGCGCCGTTCTCGGGAACCTCCGCCTCGACGCACTCGCGGGCGTAGAGGAAGATGCGGTAGCTCTCCCGGTTGGCTCCGGCGGCGTTGACCTTGATGGTCTGGGTCAGGTCGTCGCCGGGCATTACACCCTTGAAGTCCTCGAAGAGGTCGTCGCCGTTGGCATTGATGACGAACCGGCGGGTGTTCCCCTCCTCTACCAGGGTAATACCGCTGTCAAGAGCCAGGGTCCGAGCGGCCAGGGCGCTGTTGGCAACGCCCACCGCAAAGACCGCCGCCAGGAGGACGCTCAAAATGCGCGTTGTTCTCTTCTTCATTTCTTACGCCTCCTTTTAGGTTGTGGGCTCGTCAGCGGAGAACGCGGGAACATAACTCACCGCGCTCGCTCCCCAAGAAGTCGCGACAGCAGTCTTGTTGACATCCGCCTGAAGCGTCTGGGTCAGGATGGTGACTTGGAGCCGGCCATCCACAGGGCCTACGCCATTTTTGGGGCTGCAGCTTTCAATCAGATTGGAAGTCTGCCCGCCGGGCTGCAAAACCTGCTGGTAATAGTAGTATCCGTCGGCTTTCTTCACCCAGTTTTCGTCCCCGTTTTCGCCGACCCAATTGATATTGACCATGCTGTTTTCATCATCCGTCACAACTACGGGCTCAGACAGGACCGTCTCTCCGTCCTTGTCAACCCAGTTGAAGATGACCTTGGCGCGGACATAGACCGGAAGGCTTCCGTCATTCTCGCCATTTTGGACATAGACGTCCTTTTTCACCTGTTCATTGAACTTCTCCTCCGTCGAGGTCGTAACCTCGCCGGGAATGAAGGTGTTCGTCTTCGGGCCGGTCTCGCGAATCAGGTAGGCCAGCGTGCCGCCAACAGAGACGGAGAGAATCAGAACCACCGAGAGCACCAGCAGCGCCGCGCGCCGGGATAGATGGCCGTGCTTCTTGTTATCCTTATTCATAACGGGTCACCTCCTTATCCGTTGGCCGTATCGCCGTCCGTGTCAGTACCGGTTCCAAAATTTTCATCCTGCTTTCCGCCATTCCACGCGTCGCCCGTACGGGCGTCCAGGGTCTTGGCGGCATTCACCGTGATGAAGGTATTCACCGCTGCGTCTCCGCCGGAGAGCCAATTCTCGTTGACCAGGGTGTTGTGGAAGCTCACGCTGCCCTCGCTGTTCGTTTCGCTGAGGGTGACAGCCCCCGGCGCAGAATCGAGCTTATACCGCCAGGACCAGTTCGTGTCCTCCGTCACAGTATACGTGCCTACCGGCAGGCCGCCGATGATCTTGCTGGCCGTCACGCCGCTGAAATCGTGCTCCTGGCTCAGGAAGACGTCCATATCGACTGCCGCCGCCAAGGGATTACCGCTGCCCCTGATGTGGAACAGGAAGCTGTCGCCCTGGTCATAGAACTTGCTGACGCTCTTGGTCACCGTCAGCTGGCAGGGGATGACATGGACATAGAACTGGTGACCCTTGACCGTGCCCTCCGCTTCAATTTTGTCGGGCTCAAGCAGACCGCAGTCATGTTCCCACTTGAAGATGATGCACGCGTTGATGTTCCGGGCCGCAGTTACGCCGGCAGGCGTATATTGCATATGTCCGCCCACCGCCGCCTGCACCTGAACGGGGGTATCCTTCACAAAGTAATTGCCGTTGTACAGATCGTTGTTTCTGGGTGTGTACTCGTAGGTGATCACAGGCGCGGGGGAACTGGGCATCTCAAGCTCCGCTCCGTTTTTAATCTCACCCGGGTACATCCATTCGACCTTTACAGGTCCGGCATACGTCACGTCGTCCTTCGTCATACCCTTGTAGACGCTCATGTCCGTGAAGGTGATTTCAGGCTTAAAGACGTGCACCAGGAACTCGCCAACCTTACTGTCATAAACCCGGCTGACAATGTCCTCGCAGACATGATGGCTGAATGTCACCACATTCTGCTCTTTCGCCGCGCCTTGATCGTCCCGCGTCTCGACAGTCTTGCCGTTGCTGAACTCGACCTTCGTCACAAAGGCATAATAGTCGCGGACAGCCTGGTTGACATCAGCACCGTGCAGCGCATTGACCCGGCCCTTGATGGTACAGGTCAGAGTGGGAGCCGTGCCCTCCATGGTCGCGTTCTCCCCGCCATAGGTAAGGAGGGTCGTATCCGTTTCGCTCACTTGAATGGTGCTGCCTTCAGAACCGCTGTTGGTCACCACATTTCCATTATGTGTCCATACCACACTTTTGGGCATATGGTGTTCCACATCCGCCACAACCGTCAGATACGTCCGCATATCGGCGAAGCTGACCGTGGGCTTGAAGACGTTGACCAGAGCGTCGCACTGGCCGCCCTTATGCACAGCCGGGGCTCCCTTGCTCGCGGGCTCAGGGGTCTCCGCGGCGGTAAAGGTGAAGTCAAGATTGTACTTCTCATCTTCCTCGAACTGAATCGTCTGCCCGTCCCGAAGGGTGATTTGAGGCTCGTTGTTCAGATAATCCGTCCGCCAATCCACAGGAACATTTCCAATTTCGAACAGGTCCTCCAATACGAGGGTGGCGTTTCCATAGTAAATGTTCTTGTCTTTCGGCTTCCACTCCGGAATTTTGATCTGCACATTCGCCTTGGGATACGCCAGCTCCGTGCTCTTAAAATCGGAGTGCAGGGCCTTGATGCAGGTCTCAGGCGATTGGTCGTCATCCAAATCCGTAAACACGCCGGAGAGGCGGGGGATATTGGTGGGCACGTTGTTGCCGCCCCAGAACCCATCTCTCTCCTTGATGGGAATCACGATGCGGAGTTTGTGGCCCTTCCCGTCCAGCAGGAAGTTTTCGTTGAAGTTATACTCCGCTTCCACGGTTTGAATGGCATTGTCCCCATAGACTCCATCATTCAAAGAAGCGTTGATCGGGGTGGAGGAGATTTCCTTACCGTTCTCGATGCTAACATCGTAGGCTTTCACGCCGCCGGCGGCTCTATCCACTTCAAAGTAGGGCGAGATGACGTCGCGCACGACGGTGGCGCCCAGGGACACGTTGGAGGTGCTGCCGGTGATAGAATCAGAGATCTTGATGAACGCATCGATCAACGCATCCGCATTTTCCGGACTAAGATAATGACTCTTTGACAAATCACAGCTTACATCCGCTCCCAAATAATTCGCCGCCCCGCAGTTGGAGGAAAGCATCTGCATAAAACGGTTCGCTCTGGCAAGCTCGTTCTCATCATTGGGTCCAGCATTCTCATTTACCGGGACATAACTCGGAAAACTCTTTCCATCCGCCCTGCTGAAAACGCCAATTGTATATATATCTACTCCATCGTTTTTCAAAGCGCCGGCGTGACGCAGTGCATCGTTTGCAAATTCACGATACGCATCCGGGTTAAATTCAGGTCTGGGTTCCTCCCGTACAAAGTAGCCCGTGTCTTGGTCTGCCGTCGGATAGCCGTCTGTAAAGAGGATCACGACCTTTTTGCGGCCTTCACTCGAAGCCTTCACTTCATCAAAGAGAGCCTTCGCATACTCCATCGCCCTTCCCGTCGGCGTCGCACCATGGGGTTCTCCAAGGTAACCATTGATATCTATCGTTCCTTCGGTCAAACGCCTGCGGATACCGGTCTGTCCGTCTCCCTGTCCGATTGCTTCACCGCCATAGGTCACAACGCCAATACGGTGATTCTCCCCAGATTTCGCCAACTCGGCAAGGAACTGATTCACCGCGTCTTTCAATACGGCTTGGCGCGAAGTGTCCTCGTAAGAGCCCAGAAAGCCTACATGTTCCGGGCCATTACCATAATCCACAAGCTCGTTAGAAGTTGGAATAAACTGCTCACAGCTACATCTATTACTCTCTGGAACTACGCTATTGAGTATAGACTCAGGAAAGGCATAAGTAGGAAGGTTAGGATGCTGATGCGTATAAAATTCCCTTCCGTCAGCGTCATGGATACTTGCCGATACCGGTATGCCGCATTCCATACACCCACTCATGGAGGCAGATTGATCCAGAGCCAAGACAATATCAGCGGGAGCGGAGGTTACCACTTCCGAAGACGTATAGCTGCCCGTGGCGTAAGCCTCAATGGTAAGCTGTAACTGACCATTCACCTCTTCCAGCTTCTTGCTGGTGTACATATTTTCATTTTCCTTGCCCGCAGCCACCGGATTCTGCATCGGGTCCTCCCCCGCAATCCGGCTATTCATCCGCCGGGCGCGCATGGGAGCCGCCGTTGCCTTCACCACAGGAATGTTCAGCAAGGCGCCTGCATCCGTAAAGTTTACAGGCGGAATAAAGGGAATTTCGTTCGCCGTCGCAAGGCGCATCAGTCTTATCAAATGCTCCTGCAAAGCGGCCTTCTCCGCGCTGCTCAGTTCGTACAGGGCGTCAATTTCCTCCCGGGTGGCCTCGTTCAAAATGGCCACGAACGCTTCCAGGGTCTCGGTGGCCATCAGCCGCTCATAGAGGCTGTCTCCCACCGGGGGCAGCTCCGGCAGACCCTCCAGCAGAGCCATCAAAGCCGCCTTCTGCTCTTCGGTCAGCTGCTCAAACAGCTCCCGGTTGGCCTCCAGGATATCCAGGAACTCCTGCTTGTTGGACGCGCCGTTCAGCCGGTTGATCAGGTCCTGCTTTTCCTGCTCCAGCTTCTCCTCAGCGGTGGGCAGAGTCTCCAGCTTTGCCAGCAAAGCGGCCTTCTCCTCGTCAGTCAGCTGCTCAAAGAGTTCCGCGAACTCCTCTTTCAGCTTCTCAAAATCCTCCTTGGTGAGCGCGCCGTTCAGCTTGTCAAAGAGGTCCTTCTTTTCCTGCTCCAGTTTCTCTCCGGCGGTGGGCAGAGTCTCCAGCTTCGCCAGCAGCGCCGCCCGCTCTTCCTCAGTCAGCTTGTCGAAAAGCTCCGCAAACTCCTCTTTCAGCTTCTCGAAATCTTCCTTGGTAGCCGCGCCGTTGAGCTTGTCAAAAAGGTCCTTTTTCGCCTCGGCGTCAGGGTCCTCCGCAGGAGCGTCGGGCAGGGTTTCCAGCTTCGCCAGCAGCTCGGCCTTCTCCTCCTCCGTCAGCTTGTCAAAGAGGTCCCGGTTGGCTTCCAGAATCTCGTTGAACGCGTCCTTGTCTGCGGCGGAGCCCAGCTGATCCAGAAAGTCCTTTTTGGCCTCCTCGTCGGGCTTCTCCTCGGGGGACCCGGAATCAGGCAGGGCCTCCAGTTTCGCCTGGAGCTCGGCCTTCTCCTCGTCGGTCAGTTTGTCATAGAGTTCCTTATTCCCGTTCAGAATGGCGTTGAACGCATCCTTATCTGCCGCGCTGCCCAGCTGGTCCAGGAAGTCTTTCTTGGCCTCGGCATCGGGGTCCTCGGGGACCTCGGGCTGGTCGGGATTCTCGGGATCGGTCGTTTCTCCGGGATTCTCGGGGTCGGTGGTCTCGCCGGGGTTCTCCGGGTCGGTGGTCTCGCCGGGGTTCTCCGGGTCGGTGGTCTCACCGGGATTCTCGGGATCGGTGGTTTCGCCGGGGTTCTCCGGGTCGGTGGTTTCACCGGGGTTCTCGGGCTCGGTGGTCTCACCGGGGTTCTCCGGTTCCGTAGTTTCACCGGGGTTCTCGGGCTCGGTGGTCTCGCCGGAATCGCCGGACTCCTCGGGCTCCGTCTCCTCAGACTCGGAGGGCTCGCTGGACTCGTTGTTGTCCGAACTACCGGAATCAGAAGAAGTATCCCCGCTCTCCACGGCGCTTCCTTCGCTCTCCGCCTCCACGGCAAACGCGGGCGAGGCGATGGAAAGCAGCAGCGTCAGGGTCAGCAGCATTGCCAGAAATTTTCTCATCTTCATTGCGTTTCCTCCTCTCCGCCTCAGTTCGCGGATTCGTCAGGCCAGCCCCTGGCCGCCAGAACGCCGCCTTCGGAGTTGTTGTCGCTTTGGACCGCTTGGGCGTTTACGTCAATGGAATAGCTCTTTCCCAGCCAGGAATTGTCGATCTGCGGACCGCTGAAATTCACCTGGGTCAGCAGGGGAAGGGTCTGGTAATTGTCGTTGGTGAGAATGGTATTATAATAGTACCATCCGTCCTGATAGGTCCAGTGTTCCTCATCCAGCACCAGGGTTACATCCCCATCCTCATAGACATCGGGCCGGTTCTCGGTGAGCTTCACCCGGACCCAGCAGGGCGCGGATTCCTCTGTCTTCCGCACTGCCACAATCTTACTGGCCTTGCTGCCGGGCATAACGGGCATGCCGCCCTCTTCACTGGGATAAACTTCGTTAAAGTCCTCTAATTCGTATACGGCGGTAAAGTTGTCCGCCGCCTGGCCCTCTTGGGCGGTTTTATCCAGCAGCTCAATGGCCACGCTGCCAGAAGTAATCACATTATGCGTTGTCACGTCCGCCGTAAGATAAGCCAGCGTGCCATACGCGCCCACGGTGACAATTAAAACCGCCGCCGCCGCGAGGACGAGCTTCTTTCTTAAACTCATACAGAATACCGCCTTTCTGTTTGCTTGTCATATTTCTTGCGCAGGCCGCGCGCCGGCACTCCCTTTTACATGTGGAGCGCCCGCGCGCGGCCTGCCCAGCGGGCAGGCCGCTTCAGGATGTTGTTTTCTAATGTGTCTGCGAGGATTAGGCTTTCTCAGCCGGAACGCCCTGGGACTGAACCATCTGCCAGATCTGCGCGATCTCATTTTCCGTGAGATAGTCCCCTTCCAGGTCAACGCTGCCAGCCAGCCAATCCTTCTGGATGGCGTATGCCGTAAAGGTCAGCGTGGGCTTGTTGTCTTTGAAGGCATCCATATCCGTCTTTTTCAGATCGGCGGGGATGTTAACTCCCACGATACCATCTTCTTCGCTCAAGAACGGATAGAGGTACTTGCCGTCTGTCGCCTCGACGTCCGGCTTCTTCTTGCTGAAGACCCGGTAAAAGACGTTCTCTACACCAGGCACCTCATGCCAGCCGTCAGCGGCCTTCCACTCAACAGGGCTGTTCTCGCTTTCCTCCACCTTGACGAAGAGGTAGCAGTCCTCGCTTCCCACTTCAACGGAAACGGTGGGGTCCTTAGGAAGACGGGTACCCGGGGCCATGACGTACGTGCGATCGGTCTCCGTCAATTCAATTACGATGTCCCCCGCCTTGAACGTATTCGTCAGCGGTTCAGAACCTTTCGACAGCAAGGCCATGGTGCCGCCGAAAACTACGCCCAGCAGCATGACCGCCGCGCACAGCAGGGCCACGGTCCGTTTTTTCATAAGGTTCCCTCCTTACTCGGGATTTAGGTTTTTATCGCTGGAAATGTAGCATGCGTATTAGCCGAAGAACGCGATAGCCTCAGCGTCGGCAACAGTCAGAGCATTCTCGCCCAGGTTATCGGCCTGGATGGCGAAAGCGGAGATCACGATGGTCTTGCCGTCCAGCTTAGAAGCGAGGGTCGTAGCGGTCAGGTCGCTGTGAACGTTGACCTCGGTGAAGAGGGGAGTGAGGTTGGTCACGTTCTCAGAGCTGGCAACAACTTCCTTGTAGCGATAGATATTGGTGGTGTCCTCAACCCGGGTCCAATCAGCGTGAATCTCCACGTCGGCCACATCAGCCAGCTCGTTCACAACCTTGGCATAGGCATAGCAGGCGGCGCTGTTGGCGCTGACATGCACGGTGGGGTCCTTCGCCAGGGTGGCGCCGGGGAGAACGTTATCGTAGGTGTTGCCGGTCTCGGTTCTGCTACCATCGTCCTTGGTGTTGTCTTTCTCGTCCAGGGTAATCACAACCTGGCCCTTGGTGCCAACGTTGAAGGTGTTGGTGACTTCGCCGGTCTCACCGGTCAGCCAAGCCAGGGTGCCGGCGGCAGCGATGGAGGCCACGACGGCCACGGACAGGACGAGGGCGAGAATCTTCTTGCTGTGTTTCATGTTGATTTCCTCCTAAAAATAATTTTTGATTTATATCTCACATGTAGTTGGCCTACACTTAAGATACCAAATGGGGTGTTGTATTTTCTGGATTTAGAATACCATCAAAAGGTTTCAAGCTGGTTACATCTGGAAAGTTCGGAAAACTTTTTTCATTCTTCCTTTTTCTTCTTTTCCGCCGCCCTGCGGTCCGCCGCGTCGGCGGCGTCCAGCACGTCCGGCAGGAACATCAGCACCAGCAGTCCAACCACCGCGCAGCCCGTGATGTAGATTCCCGGGGGCTGGGAAATCCAGTTGGACAGATTTCCAAACTTGGGCACGCAGAAAAGCGCTTTGCCGATCACATTCTCCGGAGCTACCGGGGCTCCGTCCGCCACATCGTTGGCGTCGCCCTTGGTGTGGAAGCCCTCTCCATCGATTTCGATTACCCGGTGAGTGGCGATGACGCCGCTCTCCTTATCCAAATAGAAGGTAATGGGGTCTCCCACCTCGATGCTCTCAGGGTCCACCGCTTTCACGTAGATCATGGAGCCCACCGGGAAGGCCGGCTCCATACTGCCGCTGAGGACGGCGTAGGGCGTAATGCCCACCAGCCGGACTCCTGCCAGCAGCATGGCCACCGCCACGACGGCGGCTACCAAAACCCACATGACCGCGTTCCATATTTTTTTCAGGGTCGGATTCATACTCCGAAATCACTCTCCTTTTCCGGCGGACAGCGCGCTGTCCATCAGCCGGACCAACTCCATCACGCTGCGGAATTGGGCGTCCATATTTTTCTCCACCCAGACAAGGCTTCCCTGCCAGCTGGCGTTCTGCCGGAACAAAACCCGAATCTGGAAGGTGGCCAGGGGCTCCGCCTCTTCCGAACCCTCCTCCGGCGTCTGCGGAGGCGCGGCCGCTCCGAAGGTCCGGTGTTCCTCCGCACGCTGGGGCAGATTCTCCCGGTCCATAAACGCGTCCATCGCCAGCAGCAGCTGCATGAGGCTGTTGAAGGAAACAGGCTTTCCCCAGTTGGGCCCCGTCAGTGTCCCGCAAGGGCGTTTGTAGTCATAGGAAGTAATCCGAACAATGACCGCGCTCTGACCTAAAGGGGTAAATGCAGGGGCTTTCACGTCGTATTCCTCCTTGATGTTTTCAACTTGCCGCCAGGTCATTCCCGGCTTCTGCCGATTAGGATACCATCCAAAAGTTTCAGTCAGGTTACGCCGGTGAAATTTTCCTCTTATGCGATAAGTGCGGCTTGTGTGTGCCGTTCTTTGGGTTCAGTATATCTCCCAGAGGTTTCAAACCGGTTACACGCGGAAAATTCTCCCTCTCAGGACACGATGGGCCGGAAGCCCGCCAGGGGCTCCTCCGTCTCCAGGGACAGCGCCGGCAGAAGGCTGAACTGCGGCGTGGTGGTTTTGCCCGCCAGCGTCTGCCCGTAGGCGGAGAGGACGCGGTCCACGGCCATGGAGCCGTTTTCGTGGCTGGCAGTGGGCAGAAGCACCAGAAACTGGGTGGGGCTGAACTGCGTAAAGATATCCCCCGAGCGGAGGCGCATCTGAATGGCCTCCTTCAGTTCCTCCATGGCGGCGGCCCGTTGGCTGGGGGCGAGGGCGCCGCCGGTTTTGGAGAAGAGGGTGATGACGCCCAGCTGGACAATCTGCCCGTTCCGGACGGAAATCCGGGCCAGCAGGCGGCAGATGTTGCGGAACACAAAATACTGGCAAAAGAACGCGCCCCGGTTGGCGCTGTCGTCCCCCAGCAGGACGGCCCGGATGGTCCGCAGGTCCAGCTCCTGGGCCTCCCCCGGTCCGCTGAGCTCATGGTACAGGGCCGTCAGCTCCTGGGAGGGGGCGACGCCCAGCTCCTTCATCAGCAGGGCGGAGATGTCGCTGTAATACCGGGCCACGGCCTGTTTGCTGCCGGAGGCGTGGAGAAGGCGCATCATCAGGGACTGGCAGGTCTCGTCATAAGGGTCCAGGGCGGTGGCGAACCGGCAGACCTCCACAGCCTCCTCCAGCCGGTCCCGCTCCCAAAGGACGCTGGCCATGTCAAAGCAGAGATGTAAGTACTTCAAATGATAGTGGGTCCGGGGGGAGAGGGCCCAGGGGCTGGCGGAGGCGTGGGGAAGAAAATCCCCCTGATAGAGAGCCAGGGCCTTCCTGGCGGCAGCCAGTCCCTCCTCGCCTGCGGGGCCGGTTTCAAACTGGTCCCGCAGGGCGTCAAACTCCTCGATATCCACGCGGATCACCAGCTCCGGGTTCCAAGAGTAAACGCCCCGGCGATAGCGCAGGACGTCCTTTCCGTCGGAAAAACCCAGGCGCTCCAGAGTAAGGCGCGCCCGGTGAAGCAGGGTTTTCAGGGTGTTGACGGGGTTGCCCACCTCGACGCCGCCCCAAATGATGTCAATGATCTCCTCCTGCGACACACAGCGCTGGTGGTAAACGCATAAGTACTCCAGAAAGGCCCATTGACGCCAGGAGTTGCTGTCCTGTTCCGTAATCTCCAGATTCTGGTCTTCCGTACAGATGTGTTTCAGGGAAAAGCCGCCTAACGTTTTCACGTATAACGTGCTGTCCAAACACACGCACTCCTTTCTCTATCTCTTCTCGCTCTCTCTATATTCCAGAGGAAGAGACGTCTCCGCTCTCTTGGTCCATCCCAAAGGCGTACTCCTGAAGGAAGCGGTCATGAAGCTGGTTTTCGGCCTGCTTGCGGGCAAGAACCGCATCATCAAAGTTCTTATAACTGCCCAGGTAATGGCGCTTGCCCTTGAAGCAGATGGTGGCCCGCCAGCGGTTCCGTCCCCCCCGCCAGTCCACGCCGGGGATACCGCTGGTGTTGTTGCGGCGCACGGTCTTGGCCCGGAGCATCTCCACGCAGGTGCCGTCCACATAGGTCAGCTTCAGTCCGGTTTCGGGGCGCCGGCAGCCGCAGCTGACGGTCCGGCCGCTGCGGAGCCGGTCGGTCTTCACCACGACTTCCCTGCCGCAGATACAGCGGCAAAGCCAGGCCGTATGCTTTCCGATGTTCTCCGCCGGAGCCAGAACGGTCAGGTCCCCATAGCGCTGTCCCGTCAAATCCAGTTTTTTCCTTGAATGACTCATGGTTTCCTCTCCGGCTGCCGGAACGGCCATCCCGCCGGAAAACTTCCCCCCTGGGGTACAGAATATGCCCAACCTCCAAAATTCCAGCGTGAAAGGCATCTTTAACAGAATTTACATTCTGTTTTTACTTTTGGTGAATTTGCGGCGGCATAAAAGCGAAAAAGACTTGAAAAAGGCTTGCGGGGAAAAGAAATAGAATTTGAGGCGCAATACAGAGAAACCGTGGCATAGAAACTGCCCGGCTCTGGTTAAGTGCCCGGATTTTTACATAAGCCCTTGCAAACGCATGTTGGATTGTGCTATAATAATTTCCCCAGTCGTGTCATGCGGTCAGTCTAGGAAACAGAATGTAAATTCTGTTTCTAAGTCAGCAGACCTAAGTGCTCCAGCTGGCGGGTATGCTCCGCGCCGGTGGACAGAAGGTAGATACGGGTGGTGTTGATAGAGCTGTGCCCCAGAACATCCGCCAGCTTCACGATGTCCCGGGTGGCGCGGTAGAAGGTGGAGGCAAACAAATGCCGCAGGTTGTGGGGGAACACCTTGGTGGGCGCGACGCCCGCCGCCGCGCACAGGCGCTTCATCTCCCGCCAGATTTGAACCCGGGAGAGACTGGTTCCGCCTCTTGCGAGAAAAATCTCGCCGGAGGCGGTTTTGCATTGTCCGGCATAGCGCAGAAGCCGCCGGCAGAGCTTCCCCGGCAGGAGAATGGTCCGGATTTTCCCCTTCAGCGACACGTCCGCCCGGCCCGCCCGGGCCGCCTCCACCGTGATGTAGCGCACCTCGGACACCCGGATGCCCGTGGCGCAGATCGTCTCCAGCAGCAGCTTCAGCCAGCCGGGGCGCAGGCGCTCCGCCGCCGCCAGAAGACGGGCGTACTCCGCCTTGGTCAAATCTCGGGAGGCATCCCGGAACACGCGGCGCTGAACCTTCAGGAATTTCACTTTGTGCTCTTCCCACCCCAGGAAGCGGAACAGCCCGTTTACAGCGGAGAGCTTGGCGTTGATGGTGGCGGGCGACTGCCCCTGGTCCAGAAGGTGCGCCTTCCAGCGGGCCGCGGAATCCTGGGCCGCGGGGCGGCCCTGGAGCCACGCAGCAAAGGCGCGGACGTCGCGCAGATATTTGTCAACGGTGGCAGGCGCGCGTTCCTCCTCCCGGAGAGCCCCGGCATAGGCGGCAAGCTGAGCGGCGGTCAGTGTACGGTTGTCCATAATCTGTCTCCTTGATTCTGTAATCAACTTCTTCTTCGGTGTTTTTCCGTCTGCGGGGGAAAATTCGTTTCCCCCGTTCTTGCCGACATTTTAAACGAAGAAACGGACAGCCGCCAGATACTGCGCAAATTTTTAAACGGAAACCGCAGGAAACGACAAGGGCACGAGGCGGACGTCCGGTTGGAACGCCCGCCTCGTGCCGGTTTTGTTTTCCGCTCCGTGCGCCTGCGCGGTTACAAAGAAGGAGGACCCCGCAGAATGCGGGGTCCTCCTCTGTCGCTCAGAACGAAACCTTGCCCGTAAAGTCGCCGTTGATCACATAATAAGCCGCCTGCTCTTCCGGCTTGACATACAGCTTCAAGCTGGTGACGAGGGTGCGCTTTTTTATGCTGCGGAAATCGGCTTTGGCGGCCTCCGCCAAGCTGTTCATATCCACCTCGGTACTCTGAAATTGAAGAATCAGCTCCGGCTTCAGATGGTCGGCCTTCTCCTTTTCAGCAGCCCGGAGCTTTGCCGCCGCCTCCTTTTCCTCCGCCGTCATGGGGCGCCTGCCCGGACGTTTCTTCTCCTTCAGTTCGCTGGCTTTTTCAGCGTTGGCTTTTCCTCTCATAAGTACCTCCCTGCATTTGAAATCTTTGCCTGTTATTATATAGGCAAACCGGACAAATTGCAACATCTATTTGCATATGCCGCCGTTTTGAATGCCGCCGCAGGGGAAAACCCGCTGTGCGCCTCCGTGATTTCATACAAAAGCCGCTGCTCAAACCCAAGCTCCCCGAATAGACTGGCAACAGATTTCATTCGGAAGGGGCGGTTCCATGAACGACGACGGGCAGCTTGTGATCTACTCCCGAAAATCCAGGTTCACAGGCAAGGGCGAGAGCATCGAAAACCAAATTGAGCTGTGCAGGCAGTACATACGCCTGCACTTCGGGGACGAAGCCGCCGCTCGTGCGCTGGTGTATGAGGACGAGGGCTTTTCCGGCGGCAATCTGGACCGCCCGCAGTTTCAAAAGATGATGGCCGACGCGGAAACAGTGAAACTCCGGGCCATTGTCGTCTACCGTCTGGACCGGATCAGCCGCAACATCGGGGACTTCGCCAAGCTGATTGAACGGCTGAACGGCATGAACACCGGCTTCATCTCCATCAAGGAGCAGTTTGACACCTCCTCCCCCATGGGGCGGGCCATGATGTACATCTCTTCCGTCTTTTCCCAGCTGGAGCGGGAGACCATTGCCGAGCGCATCCGCGACAACATGCGGGAGCTGTCCAAAACCGGGCGCTGGCTGGGCGGCGTCACCCCCACCGGCTACGCCTCGGAGAGCGTTTCCCACGTGACGGTGGACGGCAGGACCCGCAGGGCCTGCAAGCTGAAGCTCATCCGGGAGGAGGCCGGCCTGGTGAAATTGATCTTTGAGAAATTTCTGGAAACCGGCTCCCTCACCAAAACGGAGACCTACTTACTGCAAAACGGCTGCGCCACCAAAAACGGCAAACCCTTCACCCGGTTCGCCATCAAGGGAATTCTCTCCAATCCGGTTTACCTGATCGCGGACGAAAGCGCCTATCAATACCTGACCGAGGCCCGGGTGGACCTGTTCTCGGAGCAGCGGGATTTTGACGGCGTCCACGGCATCATGGCCTATAACCGCACCTTGCAGCAGCCCGGCAGGGCAACGCAGATCAAGCCCAGGGAGGAGTGGATCGTCTCCGTGGGCAAGCACCCGGGGCTGATCGAGGGAACCGCGTGGGTAAAGGTCCAGCGGCTTTTGGCGCGAAATCAATCCAAGAGCTACCGCAAAGCCCGCAGCAGCACGGCCCTGCTCTCCGGCCTTTTGATTTGCGGCGGCTGCCGCAGCTTCATGCGGCCGAAGGCCTCCGGGCGGCTTAACGCCCAGGGGGAACCCGTTTACACCTACCTGTGCTCCATGAAGGAGCGCAGCCGGGGACATGTCTGCAATATGCGAAACTGCAGCGGCAATCAGGCGGACGCCGGCGTTGTGGAGCAGCTGAAGGCCCTGCGGGAAAACGACTCCGACTTTCTCCGCCAGCTGATCCGCAGCAGGCAGGTCCTGGCCGGCGGCCAGCAAAGCCACGACGGGGAAACCGCCAGAATCGAAGCCGCTCTTGCCGCCAATGACGGCGAGATCAAAGGGCTGGTGTCTTCCCTGGGCAAGGCCTCCGGCACGTCCGCAGAGGCCTATATCCTCCGGCAGATCGACGAGCTGCACCACCGGGGCGAGGGATTCCGGCAGCGTCTGGACCAGCTCCGGGAGCTGACCGCCTATCACCGTCTGGCGGATAGGGAGCTCACGCTTCTGGCGCAGGCGCTGGCCTCGTTTCAAGATACCGTGGACGGCATGACCGTGGAGCAGAAGCGGGCGGCTGTCCGCGCCGTCTTCCGCCAGGCGATTTGGGACGGCTCCCAGGTTCACCTTGTGCTGTCCGGCTCAAATTACGAGTATCCGTTTCCCTCTGCCGGTACGGAGGACGGGGCCGCGGAAGGCGGAGAACCGGCGGCTTTTCAGGAGACGGCGGAACGGGAGAATACGGAGCCGCTGGGAGAGGATAGCAAATGAAATCCTGATGTACTTTCGTGGGCAGAAAAAGCTCCAGGGGGAGGTCTCCCTCTCCGACTCCATCGACACCGACAAGGACGGCAACGCCCTCCAGCTCCTGGATATCGTGGGCGTGGACGACACCATGCTGGAGGACCTCCAGGACCGGGACAACGCCCTGCGCCTCCACCGGCTGGTCCGGGAGCGCCTGACCTCCCGGGAGGCGGAAATCGTCCGCCTGCGCTATGGCCTGGGGGGCACGGTGCCCCTGACCCAGCGGGAAATCGCCTCCTCCTTCGGAATCTCCCGGAGCTATGTATCCCGCATCGAAAAACGGGCCCTGGAAAAACTCCGGGAAGCCCTCCAGGAGAACCCGCGCCGTCCCTGACCCGCAGGGCGCCGGCCAGTCCCCCTGGCCGGCGCCGGGACCATTCACAGCTTCAGCGTCTCAATGGCCTCCCGCATCTGCTCCGCCGAGGCCGCCAGCGCCGCCCGCTCGTCCTCCCTCAGCGGCATCTCCAAAATCTCCCGCAAGCCCTTCCGGCCCACGATGGACGGAAGACTCAGCGCCAAGCCGTTCATCCCGTACTGCCCGTCCAGCACCGCCGACACCGGCAGCACCGCCCGCTCGTCCTTCACGATGGCCGCCGCAATCCGCCCCACCGCCATGGCGATGCCGTAATATGTGGCCCCCTTCCGGCGGATGATCTCATAAGCGCTGTCCCGGACCTCCCGGTACAGCCGCTCCCGCTTCTCCGCCCCCAGGGTCTGCCCCCGGACGCGGCAGAAGTCCTCCAAATCCAGACCGGAGACGTTGGCCTCGCTCCAGACGGCAAGCTCGCTGTCCCCGTGCTCGCCGATGATGAAGGCGTGGATATTCCGGCTGTCCACCTCCAGCTCCGCTCCCAGCAGCTGTTTCAGGCGCCCGGTGTCCAGCACCGTGCCGGAGCCCATCACCCGCTCCCGGGGATAGCCCGACAGACGCCAGGCCGCGTAGGTCAGCACGTCCACCGGGTTGGACACCACCAGCAAAATACCGCCGAAGCTTCGAGCCGTGATCTCTCTCAAAATGGAGCGGAGAATCTCCGTATTCTTTCCGATGAGGTCCAGCCGGGTCTCCCCCGGCTTCTGGTTGGCTCCGGCGGTGATGACCACCAGGGCGCAGTCCGTCAGGTCGTCGTAGTCCCCGGCGGTAATGTCCATGGCCGCCGCGTAGGGCAGGCCGTCCCGGAGGTCCATGGCCTCGCCCTCCGCCTTCTCCCGGTTCGCGTCCAGCAGCACCAGGCGGGTGAACAGCCCCTGCTGCAAAAAGCGGAAGGCGATGGAGGCCCCCACGTTGCCGCAGCCGATGACGGCCGCCTTTCTGGGATTGATATTCATACGCGTCATCCTTTCCATTTTTTCACCGGCGGGTCCTCCGCCCGCCGGAGCGCCCCATGCCCTTCCGGCCGTCCGTGGCGGGGTTGTCCAGCAATTCTCCGTCCTCCCCGAACCGGGAGCCGTGGCAGGGGCAGTCCCAGCTGTGTTCCCCGGCGTTGTACTTCAGCGCGCAGCCCATGTGGGGGCATCGGGGAACCGTGGGAGTCAGCAGTCCCGCGGCGGACTCCAGCGCGTTCACCGCCAGCTGTGGGCGGAGCACGCTCCGGGAGGGGGAAAACAGCTCCGCGTAGGGATTTTCCCTCTCCAGGATCAAGTCCGCCAGCAGCAGCGCCGCCGCCATGGAGGAGGTCATGCCCCACTTGTTGAAGCCCGTTGCCGCGTAAAAGCCCGGGGTGCGCCGGGAGTACTGCCCGATATAGGGCACGCCGTCCAGGGTCATGCAGTCCTGGGCGGCCCAGCGGGCCGTCTCCCGCGCCTCCGGGAAGCGGGTCCGGGCGAACTCCTCCAGCTCCCGCCAGCCGCCCCCCTTCTTTCCGGTGCGGTGTCCCCCGCCGCCCAGCAAAAGAAGGCCCTTCCAGCTCCGGAAGGAGAGGCCCGTTTCCTCCCGGTCCACGTACATGCCCTCCGCCGCCGGGGCATTCTCCAGGGCCAGGACGTAGGAGCGGTGCTGGTACAGCTTGAGGTAATAGGCCCCGTGCTTGTTGAGAAGGGGAAAATGGGTGGCGGCGACGATCTTCTCCGCCGAGACGGTTCCGCCGTTGGTGACCGCTGTGCCCGGCCCCAGCTCCAGCACCTTGGTATGCTCGTAAATACGAAGGTCCCTGGCGATGGCGGCGGCGAACTTCAGCGGGTGGAACTGGGCCTGCCTCCGGAAGCCCACCGCCCCCGCCGTGGGGAAGGGCAGCGCCGGCTCCGCCCAGAAGGCCCCGGAAAAGCCCAGGCGCTCCAGGGCCTCCAGCTCCCGGTCCAGCTCCCGCCGGCCGTTTGTGGAGTAGACGAAGGAATCCCGCTCCTGAAAATCGCAGTCCACCCCCCGGCACAGCGTCCGGTAACGCTCCAGCGCCGCCTGGTTGACCTCCAGATAGAGGCGGGCCCGCTCCGCGCCGAACTCCCGCAGCAGCCGGCTATAGATCAGGCCGTGCTGGGAGGTGAGCTTCGCCGTGGTGTTTCGCGTGACGCCGCCGCAGATGCGGTCGCCCTCCACCAGGGCGTACTCCACCCCCGCCTGGGCCAGCTGATAGGCGCACAAGAGCCCCGCCATCCCGCCGCCGATGATCAGCACGTCCGTTTTCAGGTCCCCCTCCAAAGGGGCGAACTCCGGCAGCTTCTCCGTTTGGGTCCATATGGAATCCATACCATCACCTCCGCCCTAGCTTGCCCGGAACGGCGGGAAAACATGCCGCCGCGCTTCAGCCAGACCCGTCATTTTAAACGATAATTTCCGTGATGCGTTCTCATTTTTTGGCCGATTATTCAAAATTCATTTTTCCACTTGACAAACCGCGCCGGAAGAGCGTATGCTTTTTTCAAATTCAAAAGCGCAAACCGATGACGCAGACGAGTAAACAGGACGAGGTTCTCTCAGAGAGCCGCCGGCGGTGGGATGGCGGCAGAAGCGACCCTGCTGAATGGACTGCGGAGGGCGGGCCGAAACGATTCCCCTATGGTGTCTCCGTGAAATCACGGGACTTTGCAGGCGGCGGAGTAGGCGCCGACGGGCTTTTCCCCCGTTACCAAGGAAAGGCGTGTGTCCGCACGCCGCCGAGCGGGCGGTTTCCAGACCGCCAATTTGGGTGGCACCGCAGAAGTTCTCAGACTTTTGTCCCAAAGTACCTGTAACAGGTCCTTTTGGGATGGAGGTCTTTTTTTGACGCCTCCGCCCCGAAGCGGCCGGAGAATCGAAAGGAGCGAGGGTCATGACATTCGAGAAAATTCCTTACAAAATCTACCTCTCTGAGGAGGAGCTGCCCCAGGCGTGGTACAACGTCCGGGCCGATATGAAGAACAAGCCCGCCCCCCTGCTGAACCCCGGCACCGGCGCGCCCATGGGGTTCGAGGATCTGCGCGGCGTCTTCTGCGACGAGCTCATCCGCCAGGAGCTGGACAACGACAGCCGGGAAATCCCCATCCCCCAGGAGATTCGGGACTTCTACAAGATGTACCGTCCCGCCCCCCTGGTCCGGGCCTACTGCCTGGAGGAAAAGCTCCAGACCCCGGCGAAGATTTACTACAAATTCGAGGGGAACAACACCTCCGGTTCCCACAAGCTGAACAGCGCCATCGCCCAGGCCTATTACGCCAAGCAGCAGGGCCTCCGGGGCGTCACCACCGAGACCGGCGCGGGCCAGTGGGGCACCGCCCTCTCCATGGCCTGCGCCTATCTGGGGCTGGACTGCAAGGTCTACATGGTGAAGGTCAGCTATGAGCAAAAGCCCTTCCGCCGGGAGGTTATGCGGACCTACGGCGCGTCCGTCACCCCCTCCCCCTCTATGGAGACGGAGGTTGGGAAGAAAATCCTGGCCGAGCACCCCGGCACCACCGGCTCCCTGGGCTGCGCCATCTCCGAGGCCGTGGAGGCCGCCGCCGCCAACCCCGGCTACCGCTATGTGCTGGGCAGCGTCCTGAACCAGGTGCTGCTTCACCAGTCCATCATCGGCCTGGAGGCCAAGGCGGCTCTGGACAAGTACGGCGTGGTCCCCGACATCATCATTGGCTGTGCCGGCGGCGGCAGCAACCTGGGCGGCCTGATCTCCCCCTTCATGGGCGAGAAGCTCCGGGGCGAGCGGGACTACCGCTTCCTCGCCGTGGAGCCCGCCTCCTGCCCCAGCCTCACCCGGGGCCGGTTCGCCTATGACTTCTGCGACACCGGCATGGTCTGTCCCCTGGCGAAGATGTACACCCTGGGCAGCGGCTTCATCCCCTCCGCCAACCACGCCGGGGGCCTGCGGTATCACGGTATGAGCCCGGTCCTCTCCCAGCTCTATCACGACGGCTACATGGAGGCCGTGTCCGTGGAGCAGACGAAGGTCTTCGAGGCGGCGGAGGAGTTTGCCCGGGTGGAGGGCATCCTCCCGGCCCCGGAGTCCAGCCACGCCATCCGGGCCGCCATGGACGAGGCTCTGAAATGCAAGGAGACCGGGGAGGAGAAGACCATTCTCTTCGGCCTCACCGGCACTGGATACTTCGACATGGTGGCCTATGAGCGGTTCCATAACGGGGAGATGACAGACTATATCCCCACCGACGCGGAGCTGGAGGCCAGCTTTGCCAAGCTGCCCCAGATTCCGGGGCTGAACTGAACCGCGCAAACAGCGGCGCGGCCCTCTGGCCGCGCCGTATCCTTTGGGAAAAGAACATCAAAGAAGGCCGCCCCAGCCGGGGCGGCCTCAGCGTGTCAAAAAACGCAGAAGATTGACGCAACGGGAAGGAAGAGAGTTACGAGAGGAACCCAGGAAGGGTTCCTTTCGTTTTCAATCAGAAGTTTTTCAAAACTTTTTTAAAGGTTTGAAAAACTTGCGCAGGCTGGCGAAAATACGTTTTCGACAGCCTGAGGCCGCCCCAGCCGGGGCGGCCTCTTGTTCGCGTTTTCAGTTAATGGGGAACTCCGGAATCCCCGCCGCGCCGGCGGCGATGCTGTAGCGGGGGAAGCACACCACAACCGTCCCGTCCTCCCGGACATAGAAGCCGGTGGTCTCGTCCACGGTGGTAAAGCCCCCCTCCTCCGGGGCGAAGAAGAGGGTAAAGCCCTCCTCGTCCACGCTTTCGGCGATCTGCCGTTCAATGGCGGCGTTGCAGGTTTCCACCCAAGTATCCCCCAGGTAGTCCCGGAGGGTCAGGTCCCGGTCCCCGCTCAGGTCCAGGTTGTAGTAGTACCGCTCCTCCATGGAGGACACCCAGCCCTCTCCCAGGGTTACCACGAAGGAAACCCGGGTGTCGCTCTGGCTCTTGATCTCATAGCCCGCGATGACGTCCATCTCCCGGCCGCCCCACTCCTCCTCGGTGCCGCCGGTGGCGAAGAAGGCCTCCCGGTAATCGTCCCAGTCCTGCTGGGCCCTGGCGAGGTGGGCGTCCACCTTCTCCTGAATGGCGGCATTGACCCGCTCCGCCAGGCTGCCCTCCGCCTCCACCTTGGGGACGGAGACGTCGTAGTGAATACCATCCTCCGTCTTATCGTAGTTCACAAAGGTCAGCACCCGGAACAATCCCCCCAGCACAGGCACCTCCGCGGCGGCCTTTGCCAGGGTCGGTGACAGGTTCAGCCCCGCCAGCAGAAGGGAAAAGCAGGCGGCGGTGGCCACCCAGCGCCGGACGCTCTGCCTCCGGCGGGCCCGGTACCGCTCCTCGCCCTCCCGGATACCCGCCCGGACCCGCTCCGACAGTTCCTCGGGAATGGGGACGTTATCGTATTCCTCTTTCGCGCGCTTGAATTCGTTCATCAAATTTCCGCTCCTTCCATAGCGATGCGCAGCTTCTTCAGCCCCCCGTACAGACGGCTTTTCACCGTGCTCAGATTCTGCCCGGTGACCTCGCCGATTTCCCTCAGGGTCAGCTCCTCATAAAACCGCAGCTTGATGACGGTTCCCACCTCCGCCGGCAGGGCTTCCACCCGCTGGGCAAGGGTCTCGTCGGCGGGCTCCGGGTCCTCCCGGCCCGGTTCCAGCCCCTCCTCCGGGAAGGGAACCACCCGGCTCCTCCGGCGGAGGGCGTCCTGGCAGACGTTCACCAAAATCCGGGTGAACCAGGTCTTCACGGCCCCGGGGTCCCGGAGGCTGTCCTGCCGCTCCAGCGCCCGGCAGACCGCGGTCTGCACCGCGTCCAGAGCCTCCTCCCGGTCGCGGAGGACGCTGTAGGCCAGCCGGTAGGACCGGGCCTGGGTTTCGATGAGGAACGAGGTCAAGGTCTCTTCCTTCGTTTCCTTCGTCACATCGATGCTCCTTTCTGAAAGGGTTCCGCCCGTCCGTCGCCTGGGCTCCGGGCGGTTTTTCTGTAGTATAGACGGAGAAGAAAGCGGAAAAGTTTGAGGCGTCGAAAATTTTTTCTTGCCTCCACGGAAATTTGTTTTATACTGGTATTATCCTGTATCAATCCAACAAGGAGGGCCCGAATATGGACCGCTTTTCCATTCTCGTGGGCGACATCACCCAATCCGGCGCGGAGGCCATCGTCAACGCCGCCAACACAGCCCTGCTGGGCGGCAGCGGAGTGGACGGAGCCATTCACGCCGCCGCCGGGCCGGGCCTGCTGGCGGAGTGCCGGACCCTGGGGGGCTGTGAAACCGGACAGGCCAAGCTGACGAAGGGGTATCGCCTTCCGGCGAAATACGTTCTTCACACCCCCGGCCCTATCTGGCGGGGCGGAGACTGCGGAGAGGCGGCGGCGCTGGCCTCCTGCTACCGCTCCTGCCTCCTGCTGGCAGAGGAACGGGGTATAGAAAGCGTCGATTTCCCCTCCATCTCTACCGGGGTGTACGGGTATCCCATGGCCCAGGCGGCCAGCGTGGCCTTGAAGGCCATCCTGGATTTCCTCCGGGACCATGAGCTGCCCCGGCGGGTGCGGATGGTCTGCCACACGGAGCAGGCCGCGAAGATTTACCGCCAGACCTATAACATGTGGTACGCCGGGGAAAAATCGGAAAGACTATAAGCAAACGCCGGAAGGAACCGACCTTCCGGCGTTCTATATTCCGCGCTGCCGCCGCTTCAGTCCGGTACAGCACCGGACCGCCAGAGCGGGCTAACGCTCTTTCGGTTCCGTTTCTCCCGAGAAAAGCAACTCTTTCGGACCGGGCAAATACTCCTCCCCTGCCGGGATCATCGTCCCCTGGCCGGCGGACAGCTCCGTCAGCCGCGCAGCGAAAGCCTCTGCCCCCTCCCGGGAAAAAGCCGTGTGCAGCGTCACCTCCGCGCCGTAGTCCGCGTCCCGGAGGACGCCGCCCTGGGCGGCGATTTCCAGCTTCAGCCGCTCCAGAAGCGGGTAGGGACAGGGCACGTCCCAGAGGGTCCAAAGGCTGACCCAGGCCGTTCCCGCCGCGTCCAGACCCTCCTTGGCCCCCCGGCCATAGGCCCGGCTCAGCCCCCCGGCTCCCAGCAGCACGCCGCCGAAGTACCGGGTGACCACGCAGCAGACGTTGGTGACCTCCTGGCGCTGGAAGACGTTCAGCATGGGCTGTCCGGCGGTGCCCTGGGGCTCGCCGTCGTCGGAGTAGCGGACCACGCCGCCGTTTTGAATGAGGTAGCACCAGCAATGGTGCCGGGCGTCGTAGTGGCGTTTGCGGATTTCCTCAATTTTGGCCCGGGCCTCCGCCTCGGATTCCACCCGGTAGAGGTTCGTGATGAAGCGGGAGCGTTTTTCCGTAAACTCGGTTTCGGCGTCCGCAAAGGGGACGCGGTAGCCGGACATGGGCAGAGCCTCCTTTCAGGGGGGTGTTTTTGTGCGTAGTACGATACCGTTGGCGGTTGCGGGGGACGGGCGGACACGCAGGTCCGCCCTTTTCCCGGAACCGCCGACCATCAGTAAACCGTTTTTAAATTTCCTCCGGCACCTCTTCCGAGGGCGGCAGCATCTCCCGGACATCGGTCCGGCCCAGCAGATAGTCCGCATTGACCTCAAAATGGTCTGCCAGGGCGCTGAACACTGGAAGTCTCGGAAGACCCTCCCCGGTCTCGATCCTGTGATAATTGCGCAAGGCAATGCCGACCGCCCTGGCAACCGTTTCCTGTGACTCTCCCCGTTCTTTGCGCAGCTCTTTTAATCTCTTCTCAATTCCCATAGAAACCTCTTGACAACCCACCCTGGTTTTGATAAAATTATCAATATAAAATCATCAAAAGGAGGCTGTTTCACATGACGGATTTCCTATTCTGGCTCCACGAAAACTACATCAAGCCCCAGGTAGACGCCGCTCTCCGGGGGCCCTACGCCTTTCCGCTGGACGCCCTGCACAATGAGCTGTGCGAGGCCCAGCGGAGAGACCTGGACAAAGCCCTGGAATTCACGGCCATTCAAGCCTTCCTCCTGGGCCTGCGCACCGGGGAGGGGCTGGCCCTCAGCCGTCCGTGAACGCCTTCACCCGGCCCAGGGTCCGGGGGGCGCAGACCGCCGTCACGTCGATAGTCTCGCCGTACTCCACCTTTTCCACCTTCGCCTCCTTATAGAGGAGGTCCAGCAGTCCCCCCTGGTCATAGGGCAGGTGAATGGTAACCCGCCGGGACCCCTTGTCCAGCCGCCGGGCGATCATCTCCAGCAGCTTGTCCACTCCCCGGCCGCTCTTGGCGGAGATGGCGCAGATGTCCTCCCCGTGGGGCATGATCTCCCCCGGGGGAAGGAGGTCCGATTTATTGAACACGTCGATGCGGGGCAGTTCTCCCGCCCCCAGCTCCAGAATCAGGTTCTCCACCACCTGGGCCTGGGTCTGCCACTCGGGGCTGGACACGTCGATGACATGGAGCAGCAAATCCGCGTACTCCAGCTCCTCCAGGGTGGCCTTGAAGGCCTCCACCAGCTGGTGGGGGAGCTTGCGGATGAAGCCCACAGTGTCGCTGAGGACCACGTCCGTGGTGTCGCTGACGTGGAGGAGGCGGCTGGTGGTATCCAGGGTGTCAAAGAGGCGGTTGTTGGCGGGGATGCCCGCGCCGGTGAGGCGGTTCAGAAGCGTCGACTTCCCCGCGTTGGTGTAGCCCACCAGGGCCACCACGGGAATCTCGTTCTTCCGCCGCTGGCGGCGCTGGGTGTTCCGCACCCGGCGCACGTCCTCCAGGTCCTCCCGGAGCTTGTCGATCTTCCGGTGGATGTGCCGCCGGTCCGTCTCCAATTGGGTCTCGCCGGGGCCCTTGGAGCCGATGGGCCCGCTGCCGCTGGTGCCCGCCTGGCGCTCCAGATGGGTCCACATGCCGGTGAGGCGGGGCAGCAGGTATTGATACTGGGCCAGCTCCACCTGGAGCCGCCCCTCCCGGGTCCGGGCCCGCTGGGCGAAGATGTCCAGAATCAGGCCGCAGCGGTCCAGCACCTGGACCCCCAGCAGCTCCGTCAGCACCCGGAGCTGGGAGGGGGAGAGGTCGTTGTCGAAAATGACCATGGTGGCCTCGGTATTCTCGCAGTAGAGCTTTACCTCGGCGCACTTGCCCTCGCCGATGAAAGTCCGGGGGTCCGGGGCGTTCCGGTTTTGCAAAACCTGTCCCACGGTCTCGCCCCCGGCGGTCTCCACCAGGGCGGAGAGCTCCTCCAGGGTGTCCTCCCCGGCGGTTTCCTCCCGTTTGAGGACCGGGGAGTTCAGGCCCACCAGAACGACTCTGTCTCGAATTTCCTTTGTCTCTTGCATAAATCTCCTTGCTTTCCTGTAGGGGCCCTGTCCCGGCCCTTTCTCCGCCGCCGGGGCGCTCACAGCAGGCGGAACGCCCGCGTCAGACAGGCGCTGGCCAAGAACGGGGCGGAGTCCGCCCCTACAGGGTAATCCTTCCTTACGGTTCGTCCGCGTGCGGCTTGGCGGAGTAGGCCTCCACGATCTCGCCGGTGTAAACCCGGTGCCAGCCGCCCTTCTCGCCGTAGTGGGGCAGGATGCCCTTCTCCCCGGCGGGGAGCACGCAGGCGGCGTCCATATCCTGGACATAGAGCTTCCGGCACACCAGGACCAGCTCCGCCTCCTCGAAGAAGGGGGCGCCGCCGGCGCCGGTCCGCACCGTCAGGCCGCACTCCTGGATCTTGTCCATGTCCCGTCCGCTCTTCGTGCCGCAGAGGGCCATGGTCTTTTTTTGGTCCGCAGGCAGAACGGACACGGTGAAATACTCGCTGCCTTCCATGAAATCATAAGTATAGCGCTCCGGGCGCACGTAGACCGTACAGGTTTGCAGATTCCACAGCCGTCCCGCCTGACACCAGCCGATGGTCATGGTGTTGCAGCGCTCCGCCGTTCCGGCGGTGAGCAGGGCGTTGGCCCCGCCGAAGGCCGAAAGCAGCGCGGAGGCGGTGGTCTTGGGGTCCGCAGAATGTAAGCGCATGGCAAAGGACTCCTTTCAAAATGTTCCTGTTCCGCTGGTTCCAGTATATGCGTTTTCCGGAAAAACGCAACAAAAAATTCCCGGACGAAGAAAAAAGAGCGCGCCGGACTACGGCGCGCTCTCTCGCATGTGACGGTGTCGGACTCACTTGTCCAGGCCGAACCTCTTGTTGAACTTCGCGACCCGGCCGCCGGTATCCACCAGCTTCTGCTTGCCGGTGAAGAAGGGGTGACACTTAGAGCAGACTTCCACCTTGATATCCTTCTTGGTAGAACCTGTCTCAATCACATTACCGCAGGCGCATGTAATCGTAGTCTGCTGATAATTGGGATGGATTCCTTCCTTCATTGCTCTGTTCACCCCTTTCTAAAACGAATTGCGAAACAGCTTGCGCTATCACAGCATTGGTTAGTATATCACGGTGTTTTTCAAATTGCAAGCTTTTTCTTGCTCTTGGAAACTTTATTTTTTCAAGGCCGGAAACGGCCCTCCCCTCTGGACAGGGGCGGCTTTCTCTAGTATAGTGTCCTTCAGAACCCCTTACCGAAACGGACAGGAGGCCCGCCCCATGGACAAGCTGACCCTTCTCAAGCAGCACTTCGGCCACAGCGGCTTCCGCCCCGGTCAGGAGCCCCTGGCGGACGCGCTGCTCTCCGGCCGGGACGCTCTGGGCGTCATGCCCACCGGAGCGGGAAAATCCGTATGCTATCAGCTCCCCGCCCTGCTGCTGCCGGGGACGGCCCTGGTGATCTCCCCCCTCATCTCCCTGATGAAGGACCAGGTGGCCGCCCTGACCCAGGCGGGCATCCCCGCCGCCTTTCTCAACTCCTCGCAGGACGCCGGAGAGTACCGGGAGGCCTGCCGCCAGATCCGGCGGGGGGACTGCAAGCTCCTGTACGCCGCGCCGGAGCGCCTCCAGGCGGAGAGCTTCCGCCGTCTGCTGGAGGGGCTGTCCGTCTCCCTGGTGGCCGTGGACGAGGCCCACTGCGTCTCCCAGTGGGGGCAGGACTTCCGCCCCAGCTATCTGGACATTGCCGGACTGGTGGCCTCCCTGCCGGTCCGGCCCCCCGTGGGGGCGTTCACCGCCACCGCCACGGCGGCGGTGCGCCGGGACATCGAGACGCTGCTGGACCTCCGGGACCCCCTTCGGATCACCACGGGCTTCGACCGGCCCAACCTCTTTTTCGAGGTGGACCGCCCCAAGGACAAGGACCTCTGGCTCCGCCGCTTCCTGGCGGAGCGTCCCGGGCAGAGCGGCATCGTCTACTGCGCCACCCGGAAGACGGTGGACGCCGTCACCGCTTCCCTGCTGGCCCAGGGCGTCCCCGCCGCCCGGTACCACGCCGGCATGGAGGACGGCGAGCGCCGCCGGAGCCAGGAGGCCTTCGTCTACGACCAGGTGCGGGTCATGGTGGCCACCAACGCCTTTGGCATGGGCATCGACAAGTCCAACGTCAGCTTCGTGGTTCACTACAACATGCCCAAGGACCTGGAGAGCTATTACCAGGAGGCGGGCCGTGCGGGCCGGGACGGCGGCCCCGCCCGCTGCGTCCTGCTCTACGCCCCCGGGGATGTGCGGACGGCGAAATTCCTCATCGCCAACTCCCAGGAGACCCAGGAGGGGGACCCGGACCGTCTGCGCCGGGATCTCAGCCGCCTGGACCGTATGGTGCGCTACTGCAGGACCGGCGGCTGCCTCCGGGCGGACATTCTGGACTACTTCGGCGAGATTCACGGCGGCCGCTGCGGCCGCTGCGGGAACTGCGCCGGGTCCTTTGTGGACCGGGACATCACCGTGGAGGCGCAGAAAATCCTCTCTGCCGTGGCCCGGGTGGAAAAGCGCTACGCTTACGGCCTGGGGGCCGCCGTCATCATCAAGCTCCTCCGGGGCAGCCGGGACAAGCGGGTCCTCCAGCTGGGGCTGGACCAGCTGCCCACCCACGGGGCCCTGAAGGGCGTGGACCAGGACCGGATTCAGCGTTACATTGACGCTTTGATGGAGAAGGGCTATCTCGTCACCGAGGGGGAGGAGTACCCCGTCCTCCGTCTGACGGCCCAGGCGGGGGACGTCCTCTTCCGGGGGAAGAAGGTCCTCTTTCGGGAGCCGGCCCCCCAGGCGGAGGAGGCAAAGGCGCGGCCCCTCTCCCCCGCCGCCTCTGCGGAGGAGGAGGACGGCCTGCTGGCGGCGCTGAAATCCCTCCGCTTCCGCCTGGCCCAGGAGGCGGGCGTTCCCGCCTACGTCATCTTTTCCAACGCCACCCTGGCGGACATGGCCGCCCTCCGGCCTCTGACCATGGAGGAATTTCTCCAGGTCTCCGGCGTGGGCAGGGTCAAGGCGGAGCGCTATGGCGCGGCCTTCCTCCAGGCCGTTCAGGACTGGCGGGCGGGCCTGCGGGCCTGAGCCGCCGCCCTGGGGAAGAACACCGTATATCTTGGATACCCGGTCATGTTTCACCCAGGATCGGAGGAAGGAGACCGTTATGAAGAATTTGAAGACCGGCGTGGTGGGCCTGGGCCGTCTGGGCAGGGTCCACGCGCATAACATCCGCTATCAGATTCCCGGAGCGGAGCTGACGGCGGTCTGCTCCATCGTCCCCGCCGAGCTGGAGTACGCCCGAAGCGAGCTGGGCGTCGCCGCCGTCTACGCGGACTACAAGGAGATGCTGGCCCATGCGGACATGGACGCCGCGGTCATCGTCACCACCTCCAGCGAGCACTGCTGGCAGATTGAGGCCGCCCTGGACGCGGGGAAGCACGTCTTCTCCGAGAAGCCCCTGGGGGTGGACGCGGCCCAGTGCAAACAGGCGGAGGCCGCCGTGGAGCGGCACCCGGAGCTGACCTTCATGCTGGGCTTCATGCGGCGCTATGACAAGTCCTATGCCTACGCCAAGGAAAAGATTGACGCCGGGGCCATCGGCACGCCCTACCTGGTGAAGGCCACGGGCATTGACCCGGAGGCCCTCGTGGACGGGGCCATCCGCTTTGCCAAAAACTCCGGCGGCATCTTCCTGGACATGGCCATTCACGACATCGACCTCATGCGCTGGTTCCTGGGCTGCGAGGCCACGGAGGTGTACGCCATGGGCGCCACCTTCAAGCACCCGGAGTTCCGGGCGGCCGGGGATGACGAGACCGGCGTGGCCGTCTACCGGTTTGAAAACGGCGCTATGGGCATGATTCACGTGGGCCGGACGGCGCCTTACGGCTACCACGTGGAGACGGAGATCGTGGGCACGGAGGGCACCATCCGCATCTCCGCCGTCCCGGAGAAGAACCAGGCCCGTCTGTACAATCAGAACGGCGTATGCGCCGAGTGCGTAGGCTCCTTCCCGGAGCGGTTCGCGGAGGCGTACCTCACCGAGCTCCAGGAGTTCGTGGACTGCGCCCTGACAGGCAGGGCTCCCGGCGTCAGCGTCTACGACGGCACCAAATCCACCGCCATCGGCTACGCCACCACCGAAGCATGGAAAACCGGCGCCCCCGTAAAGATACTTCCTTGAAAGAACGTATCCAAAGAACTCTCGCGCGATCCGGCAGTCTGGATAGAAACCAAAACGAAGCGACGGCAACGAAAATGGTTCGTTGCCGTCGCTTCGGCTTGAATGACCTCCAGACCCCCAGAGCGCGCTAAAGCTTTTTTGGTTCCTTTTTTCTCAAAAAAAGGAACTAGGCGGAGCGGATGACGTCTTTGTTTTTGAGGAAGTATTCCACGCCGGAGTACAGGGTCGTCAGGGTGATGACCCAGCCGCAGATCATGTCCAGCCACAAGAACGGCTCGTCGGGCAGAGCCGTGAGGGCCGCCGGGTCCCGGAGCATGGCGACGGTGGGCCCCATTAGCAGCATCACCACGATACACACCATGGTGGAGGCTGTTTTCACCTTCCCGGACCACCCGGCGGCAATCACCCGCCCGTTGTCCGAGGCAATCATGCGCAGGCCGCTGACGGCAAACTCCCGGGTAATCACGATCATCACCATCCAGGCGGGCATCCGGCCCTGCTCCACAAACCACAGCATGGCCGCCACCACCAGGATTTTATCCGCCAGAGGATCGGCGAACTTGCCGAAGTCCGTCACCAGATTGTACTTCCGGGCGATCTTCCCGTCCAGCAGGTCCGTCAGACTGGCGATGATGAAAATGGCCAGAGCCGCGTAGTCCGCGCCGGGAAAGCCCCAGTACAGCACCGCCAGAAAAACCGGCGTCAGGATGATGCGGAGCATGGTCAATTTATTGGGCAGATTCATAGGTCCTCCTTCTCCGGATAGGTCTTGTCCTTCCAGTACCACCATTTCAGCTTCTCCGGGTCCCTGGTCTCGTGGTCCGCGTAGTATACCGCCGTCCGCCAGACGTACAGGGCGCAGCGGTCCTCCTGGTATCCCTTCATCAGACACTCCCTTGCGTACAGCTCCTCCGGGTCCCGGCCCCGGAGGTCCGAGACCCGCCGGATGCCCAGGGTCTCCATAACGGCGGCAATGCGGTCCCCCACGCCGGGAATTTCCGTCAGCGGGTGCTTCATACCCGCTCCCCGGTGAGCTCGCCGTCCATTACCCCGGTGAGGCGGACAGTGACGAAGTCCCCCGACGCGGGCTCCTCCCCGGCGTCAAACCAAATCCGCCCGTCGATCTCCGGGGACTCGGCATAGCTCCGGCCAAAGAACATCTGGCCGTCAAAGCCTTCGCAGAGGACTTCCCGCTCCGTTCCCAGAACGGACTCGTTGTACTCGTCTATGACATCGGACTGCACGTCCACCGCCAGCTCCGCCCGGCGGGCGGCCTCGCCGGCGTCCGCGTGGTCCATCTGTGCCGCCCGGGTTCCCTCCTCCGGGGAAAAGGGGAAGACCCCTGCCCGCTCGATTTTCTGCTCCCGGAGGAATTCGCACAGCTCCTCGAACTCCTCCTCCCCCTCGCCGGGAAGGCCGGCGATCAGACTGGTCCGCAGGACCAGGCCGGGGATGCGCCGGCGGAGGGTCCGGAAGAGGGAGCGGATGGATTCCTTGGTGTCCCGGCGGTTCATGGCCTTCAGAATGCCATCGTTGCAGTGCTGAATGGGGATATCCAGATAGGGCAGAATCTTCGGCTCGGAGGCAATTGTCTCGATGAGCTCCTCCGTGATCTCGTCGGGGTAGAGATAGTGGAGGCGAATCCAATGGAAGTCCAGCCTGCACAATTCCCGCAGAAGGGCGGCCAGCTGGTGTTCGCCGTTCAGGTCCGTGCCGTAGCGGGTGATGTCCTGGGCGATGACCAGCAGTTCCTTCACCCCGGCGGAGCAGAGCTCGCCAGCCTCGTCCAGAAGCTCTCCCATGGGGCGGCTGCGGTACTTGCCCCGGAGGGAGGGGATGACGCAGTAGGCGCAGTGGTTGTCGCAGCCCTCGGCAATGCGGAGATAGGCGTACCAGGGGGGCGTGGAGAGAATGCGGGGCCCGTTCTGGGGCGCGGTGTGGATGTTGCCCAGGCGGCAGGGGCGGAGGCCGGATTCCATAACCTCGGAAACGGCGGCGGCGATCTCGCCGTAGCTGCCGGTGCCCAGGATGCCGTCCACTTCCGGCAGCTCTTCCAGCACGCCGTTTTGATAGCGCTGGGCCATACAGCCGGTGACCAGGATTTTTTTCAGCTGGCCGGCTTTTTTCAGTTCCGCCAGCTCCAGGATGTGGCCGATGGCCTCCTCACAGGCGGAGGCCAGGAAGCCGCAGGTGTTGACCACGGCGATGTCCGCCCCGGCGGGGTCGGGTGCGATCTCGTGGCCCGCCGATTGGATCAGGGACATCATCTGCTCGCAGTTTACTTGGTTTTTGGCGCAGCCAAGGGAAAGGAAATATACTTTGTAGGGCATGGTATGCCCCCTTTCGTTGATTCTGCCCTTGCGGGCGGGGAGGATTGGCGGCCAGCGATGGCTGGTCCAATGCACCCCCCATTTTCTCTTTTTCTGATACGCAGAAAAAGAGAAAACGGGCCGTGCACGGTCCAAAAGAAAAAAAGACGTTTTCAAACGGGGGACGGGGGACGCGCCTGGGGACTGGCTTTCGGGTACGCATGTCTCTGCCCGCAGCTCGGTGCGGGCTGGGGTTTTGGCGGGCGTCGAATCGGCTTTCTTCTCTTTCCGCTGCCGCTGCCCTGGCGGGTTCAGCTTGGGGCTCTGCCCGGTGGTTCCCACTTTGGCGGTTCTTTCCCTGGCGGTTCCCGTAGGGGCGGCAATCTGCCGCCTGTTCCCTGGGCCCGCCCTTCTCCCGATAGACCATCTCGCAGGAGAAGGACTCTACATCTTTCCTGCCAAAAAGAGAGCGATATGAGTTATGATTCCTCTTCCCGGAGGGGGCCCCGCCAGGCGGGGTCGTCCGTAACGCCCAACAGGTAGTCTGTGGAGACATGAAAATATTCCGCCAGAAGGACCAGCTTCTCAAATGTCGTTTCCCGGTTTCCGGTCTCCATCATGCTAATTGCATTTGCACTCATTCCAATTTGAGATGCCAATTCCTTCTGCTGTAAGTTTGCTTGTTTGCGAAGCTGTTGTAGACGATCTTTAAAAATGATGACAGTTCTCATAAACCCTCTTGACAACCCACGATTCGTGTTTTATAATCATATCACACGAATCGTGATTTTAAAAGGAGTGCAGCTTATGCTCGACATCTTACATGCAATCTACCACGACGACATCCCGCCTCAGCAGATATTATGTTGTCTGGAACATCCGGAGAGCGCGGAGGAAAAGCGAATTGCCACACAGCTCCGCGCTGTCAACGAGGAAGCGGCGGAACTGCTCCGGTCCAGCATGGAGGACCTTGCGGACAAACAATCGGAGCAGGGCTTTTACTCCGGCGTGCGCTTCGGCGCTCAGCTTATGGCGGAGCTTTTAGGGCGCACGTCAACGCCGCTGTAGGGGCGGCGTTCTGCCGGAGGGACAGATTGCCGCCTCTACTCCTCTTCCTCCACGGCGTCCCCCAGCCGCCTCCAGGCCGCTTTGACCTCCCCCCAGGGAAAGCCCCGGCGAAGCAGGGCGTTGGTCAGCCGCCGCTTCTCCTTTTCGTCCGGTGTCCGGCCCCGGAGCTTGCTCTGCAAAAACGCGTCCACCTGTCCGCCATTTTCCGGAAGCTCCTCCAGCGCGTCCTCCCACAGCTCCCGGGGGACGCCCTTTTCATAGAGCTTCTCCCGCACCCGGGCGGGACCGTAGCCCATGCCGCCGTAGTGCCGCGCCAGGGCGGCGGCGTATTCCGCGTCGTTCAGCGCCCCGATGGCCTCCAGCCACTCGGCGGCGTAGCGGGCCTCCGCCTCGCTGGCCCCCTTCTCCTGGAGCTTCCGCTCCAAGCAGAAGCGGCTCATGGCCCGTTTGCCGATGAGCTCCGCCGCCGCCGCCCGGGTACTGGACACCCCGGCGGCTTCCTTCAGCCGTCCCAGCGTCTCTTCGTTCAGATCGTCCCCGGAACGGAGGCCGAAGTCCAGCAGCTCCTGTTCCGTCACCTTCAGGCAGGCTCCATCCTCCAGGAACACCAGGACCCGGCCCTTCTTGTGCTTCGACGCCTCGATCCGCTCAATCCGCATTGCCGGAGTCGTCAAAGTCGTCGGCGCTGACGTCCACCGCCCGTCCGGCGGCCTTGGCGGCGGCCCGGGCCTGGCTGCTCATCAGCTTGTCGAAGTTCTTCCGGATGTCCGCCTCCAGCTGGTCCCGGATTTCCGGGTTCTCCTGGAGGTACTTCTTCGCCGCCTCCCGGCCCTGGCCGATGCGGGTCTCCCCCATGGAGAACCAGGAGCCCGCCTTCTGCACAAGGTCCAGCTTCACGCCCAGGTCCACCAGCTCGCTCTCCCGGACGATGCCCTCGCCGTACATGATGTCAAACTCCGCCTCCCGGAAGGGGGGCGCCATTTTGTTCTTTACCACTTTGGCCCGGGTCCGGTTGCCGATGAGCTCGCTGCCGTTCTTGATGGCCTCGATGCGCCGCACGTCGATGCGGACGGAGGCATAGAATTTCAGCGCCCGGCCGCCGGTGGTGACCTCCGGGTTGCCGTACATCACGCCCACCTTCTCCCGGAGCTGGTTGATGAAGATGACGATGGTGTTGGTCTTGCCGATGGCGCCGGTGAGCTTCCGCAGGGCCTGACTCATCAGCCGGGCGTGGAGGCCCACATAGCTGTCCCCCATCTCGCCCTCGATCTCCGCCCGGGGCACCAGGGCGGCCACGGAGTCCACCACGATGACGTCGATGGCCCCGGAGCGCACCAGGGCCTCCGTGATTTCCAGGGCCTGCTCGCCGGTGTCCGGCTGGGAGATCAGCATGTCCTCCACCTTCACGCCCAGGGCCCGGGCATAGGTGGGGTCCAGGGCGTGCTCCGCGTCCACGAAGGCCACCTCGCCCCCCTGCTTCTGGGCCTCCGCCACCACATGGAGGGCCAGGGTGGTCTTGCCGGAGGACTCCGGCCCGTAAATCTCGATGATCCGCCCCTTGGGCAGGCCCCCGATGCCCAGGGCCACGTCCAGCGCCAGGGAGCCGGTGGGAATGACCTCCACATTCATGGCCGTCCGGTCGCCCAGGCGCATGATGGAGCCCTTACCGTACATCTTCTCGATCTGACTCATGGCCGTGTCGATGGCCTTCTTCTTATCCGTCGCGGGCGCCGCGCTGGGCAGCGGCGCTTTATCCTTTGCCATAGTTTCTATCCTCCTGATCTGTCGTTAAGCTCCTCACTCCCGGGGCATGATGACGGCGCAGATGATGTAGGCCAGGATGCCGCTGGCGCCCATGGCGCTGAAAATCACCCAGCCCAGCCGCACCAGCGTGGGGTCCAGGCCGAAGTACTCGGCAATGCCGCCGCAGACGCCGTCCACCATCTTGCCCTCGCTGATCTTGTAAAGTCTCTTATACATAACCGTCTCTCCCTTTCAGATTTCCGAACAGAGCGTGCCGAACACCACCCGGGGAACCCCCCGGGGGTCCTTCACGACCTGTATATCTCCAAAGCCCTGGCCGCGCATCAGCCGCAGAACCAGGTCCGCCTGACCGATGCCCACCTCAAAGTACAGCCGCCCCCCGGGGGCCAGAACCTCCTTCCAGTCCTGGGTGATGGAGCGGTAAAAGTCCATTCCGTCCTCTCCGCCGTCCAGGGCCAGATGGGGCTCGTACTCCCGGACGGAGACCTCCAGGCCCGGAATGTCGCCGGTGGGGATGTAGGGCGGGTTGCTGACGATGCACTGAAACTCCCCCAGAATGCGCCCCGGCTTTTTCAGGGCGTTCACCTGCACCGGCGCCACCCGGCCGGAGAGGCCGCAGCGCCGGATGTTCTGACGGCAGATTTTCAGCGCGTTGTCGTCCAATTCCCCCAGGGCCACCCGGGCCTGGGGAGCCTGGGAAGCCACCGCCAGCCCCACGCAGCCGCTTCCGGCGCACAGGTCCATCACCCGGCACTCCCCCAGGCTTTTTACATAGGCAATGGCCTGCTCCGCCAGGGTCTCGGTGTCCGCCCTGGGGATCAGCACGTCCTGGGAGATGTCCAGGGAGAGGCCGTAAAACTCCCACTCGCCGATGAGGTAGGCCACCGGCTCCCCGGCCATGCGCCGCGCCACCAGCCGCCGCACCTGCTCCTCCCGCTCCGGAGAGGCGTAAAGCCGCCCGTCCCGGCTCAGCTCCTCCCGGCTCTTGCCGGTGCCGAAGCACACCAGCTCCCGGGCCTCCAGGGTGGAGGCCTCCACACTGTGCTCCCGGAGCTGCCGGCGGATGTCCAAATACAGGTCATTATAGGTAATCGCCAAGGGAACCCCCCCTATCTTGTTACCACGCGTCCTTGCCCTTCTCCGCGGGCGCCACCAGCTCCAGGGAACGGATGGCGCACTCGATCATGCTGTCGTCGGGCTCGTTGGTGGTGAAATTCTGCATCCAGAGGCCCGGGGCCGTCAAGACCTTTGCCAGCCGATTCTCCTGCACGTGCCGCCCCACCCAGCGGTTGAACTCATAGGTCACTCCCACCACCAGGGGCAGCAGCAGCAGATGCACCGCCGTCCGCAGCCAGGCGTTGGTAATGGGCCAGATGCCGAACACCACACTGGAGAACAAAATCGACACCGCGATGACCACAAAGAGGAAGCTGGTGCCGCAGCGGGGATGGTGCCGGGGCTGGGCCCGGACATTTTCCACGGTCAGCGGCAGCCCCGCCTCGTAGCAGAAAATGGTCTTGTGCTCCGCCCCGTGGTACTGGAAGACCCGGTAGATGTCCCTCTGCCGGGAGCAGAGAATCAGATAGGCCAGGAAGATGGCAATCTTCAAAACGCCCTCCACCAAATTCCGCCCCCACAGGGGAAAGCCGGGGAAGAAGTGGAGAATGCCCCCGGTCAGCAGCGTGGGCAGCACCATGAAGAGGAACACCGACATACCCACCCCCAGCACCACCGCCAGGGCCACCACGGCGCTCTCCAGCTTCTTGCTGCTGATGTGCTTTTCCAGCCACAGCTCAAATCCGGAGGGCTTCGCCGCCTCCTCCTCCGGGTAAAATTCGGCGGAGTACATCAGGGCTTTCACGCCGTTCACCATGGAGTCCAGGAAGTTCACCGTCCCCCGAATCAGCGGCACGCCCAGAATGGGGAAGCGGTCCTTGATAAAGCGGAGCTCCTCCACCTTCTCCACCAGGTTCCCCTCCTGGTCCCGGACCACGACGGCCTGCTTCTCCGGGCCCCGCATCAAAATGCCTTCAATCAGCGCCTGCCCGCCGATGCTGGTGCGGAAGGCGCAGGATTTGTTTTCTTCTGCCATGGAGTTTCCTTTCCTTTGCGTTGGTATCGTATTCCACAGGGTTTACAAAAACGCGGCTCCGGGCGTCCGCTCCCGCCGGTCAGGCCCTGACCGGCAGCCGGATGGTCACCTCCGCCCCGCCGCCGGCGGCGTTGCCGATGGTAAACTCGCCGTTGTGCAGGGCGATGATCTCGTCGCACACCGCCAGGCCGATGCCGCTGCCTCTGGCCCGAGAGGTGCCCTTATAGAACTTCTGCTTGACAAAGGGCAGCTCCTCCTCCGGAATGCCGGGGCCGTAGTCCCGGACCCGGACCACCTGGACGCCGCCCTCCTGGGTGATGGAGGCGGCGATGCGGCGGCCCGCGCCGCCGTGCTTGGCGGCGTTGTCCAGCACGTTGCAGAACACCTGCTTCAGCCGCTCCGAGTCCCCCCGGATCAGGGGCAGGTCCCCGTCGCCGGGGTGGTACTCCAGGGCAATGCCGTCCTGTCGGAAAAGCTCCTGATAGGTGAAAATGGCGTCCTCCAGCTCCGCCTGGAGGTCCACGTCCTCAATCTGAAGGGTGAAGCGCCCATCCTCCATTTTGGAAAATTCCAGCAGCTCCTCCACCATGTTGGACAGGCGCCGGGACTCGTTGACAATGACCCGGATGCCCCGGCGGAGCTGCTCGGGGTCGTCCATAAGACCGTCTTCCAATATGGTTTCCCCCCAGCCGTTGATGGCGGTGAGGGGGGTCCGGAGCTCATGGGAGACGGAGGAGATGAACTCGCTTTTCATCTTCTCGTTCTGGCTGATCTTCATGGACATGTCGTTGATGTTGTCCACCAGCTCCCCCAGCTCGTCGGAGTACTTGTTTTCGATCCGCGCGCCATAACTTCCGGCGGAGATGCGCTTGGCCGCCTCTGTCACCACCGCCACCGGCTCCACCACGTTGTTGATGAACAGCAGATTGGAGATGGCCACCAGCAGCATGCACAGCATGGCCACCAGGAACATGGCCAGCACCACCACCAGCACCTGCCGGTCCACGGACCTCAGAGACGTCACCAGCCGCATGACGCCCACCACCCGGCCGTTCACCGTCAGCGGGCAGGACACCGCCAGAATCTCCTCCCCCGTCTCCAGGTCCCGGCCCTGATAGGGAACCATCCGGTTCTCCTGCCAGGCCCGGCTGATGTCCTCTGTTCCGGGGGAGGTGCCCGCCGTCAGGCCGGAGGTGGAGACCTGAATGCGCCCGCCGGAGCCGATGAACTGAAGCTCGATGCAGTTCTTGTCCTCAAAGCTCTCGGCGGAGCGGACAGCCTTTTGATAGTAGCTGCTAAAGCCGTTGTCCATGAAATACTCATTAAAGGAATTGGCCAGGGCCTGGGCCCGGGTCTCCAGCCCCTTTTGCATGGTGCCGTAATAATAATTGGAGACGCCTGCGGAGAACAGGGCCACCACCAGCACCAGAAACGCCAGAACCGGGAGAATGGAATTGAATATCCACCGCTGCCGCAGGCCCCGCAGCCGCAGGGAGGTCCACCGCTGTTCCTTTTCCATAGCCGCGCCTCCCCGTCACAGTCCCCACTTGTACCCATAGCCCCAGACGGTGGTGATATAGGCGGGGTTCTGCACATTGTCCTCAATCTTCAGCCGCAGGCGGCGGATGTTCACGTCCACGATTTTCAGCTCGCCGAAGTAGTCCCGGCCCCACACCATGTCCAAAATCTCCTCCCGGGAGAGGGCCTTTCCCGGATTCTCCATAAAGACCCGCATGATGGAATACTCCACCTGGGTCAGCTTGATCCGCTGTCCGTTCTTCTCCAGGGTGCGGTTCCGGGTGTTCAGCAGGAAGGGCGGCTGGAGCAGCTCGCCGGTCTGCACCGGCTCCTCGCCGCCGGAGCGGCGGACCAGGGCGTCCACCCGGGCGGTGAGCTCCGCCGGGGAGAAGGGCTTGGTCACATAGTCGTCCGCCCCGGTCATCAGCCCCGTCACCTTGTCCATCTCCTGGGACCGGGCGGTGAGCATGATGATGCCGATCCGGCTGTTGGTGGCCCGGATGCGGCGGCAGACCTCAAACCCGTCAATGCCGGGAAGCATGATGTCCAGCAGCGCCACCCGGGCGTCCGGATTCTCCCGCAGGAGCTCCAGGGCCTCTTCCCCGTTCTCCGCCTCGATGACATCATAGCCCGCCCGGCGCAGATTGATGACGATAAAGCCGCGAATGCTGGCCTCGTCCTCTAAAACCAACACTTTTTTCACCGTGTTCACTCCTTTTGGCCCGCGGGACCGCCCCCGCAGGCGCGCAAACTAATTATCCCCGGGAATCCACTCCCGCGCAATCAGGCTGAACGCCCCCCGGACCTCCTCCGCCGTCATGGAATGCTCCCACGGCGGGACCTCCGGCAGCTCGGCGGTGTAGATCGTGGTGCTCTGGCGGCTGAGGGAGAAGCGGCTGCCCCGGGTGGCCCGCATCTCCCGGCCGGAGCCGGTGAGAGCGGAAATCCGCAGGATGGCCCCGCCCTGGGTGCCGTCCTCCTTCAATATATAGAAGGTGACGCTGGACTCGCCGCTGGAGACGCTTCGCTCCCCCTGGACCCGGCCCACCCAGCTCTCCGGCAGGGTGAGATACCAGCCGTCCTCCATGCAGTGGTAGGTGCTGATTCCCCGCTCCCCCGTGCCGTCCAGGCTGAAGGAGCGCCAGTCCACCCGCTGGAAGGGGCTCATCCCATCGTGGGAGACGGGGGATGGGACCTCCGTCCATCCGTCGCCGTTGATGTCCGCGGGATAGAGGCCGGTGAAGGGGGCGATCTCCCCGGAGACGCCGGTGGCCTCGGAGAGGACGATGTTCGTCAGCTCCCCGTTCCGCACGGCCAAAATATCCGTGACCGCGCCGGACTCCTCCGTCACCCCGGTGACAAAGAGGGCCGGCTCGCCGTCCCGCAGCGTCCCGGTGCTCAGCCGGCCCTGCTGGTTCAGCTCCGCCATGGTGATGGAAATGCGCGCGGGAGACTGGGGGGCAAGGCTATACCCTTGCCAGTCATAGTAATCGGCCACGCCCTCGCCCTCCTCGTCGGAACGGAGGACCACCAGCTCCTGAAGGCCGTCGCCGTCCAGGTCCGCGTTGGCGTAGCGGACATAGCTGACGCTGCGCAGAAGCTCCCGCGTGCCGCCATGGCTCAGCGCGTAGACCGACAGCGCCTGAAGCTCGGCGTTGACCCGCCAGCCCACGATGAGCTCCGTCCGCCCGTCCCCGTCCAGATCGCTGTACACCACGCTGTAGACGGACGCGCCGCTGCCTTCAATGACGGCGGACTGCTCGTAGCTGTCCCCCCTGGCGGAGAAGATATAGATTTTCAGGGGCTTCTCGTCCTCGGTCTTGCGGAAGAAGGCCAGCGCCTCCTGCTGGCCGTCCCCGTTGAGGTCCATCAGCTGCACGGGCTGAATATTGGTGCCGGAAGCGGGGGCGGCGTACTCCGCGCCGTCCTCCAATATGGCGTTCAGCTGAGCGTTGAGCTCCGTATACTTGGCGGGCAGCTCCGGCAGGGCGTAAAGCTCCTCCGGATTGAACACAATATGAAAACCGCCGCAGCCGGAAAGGGTCACGGACAGCAGCAGCGCCGCCGCCAGGGCCCGGATTTTTCTGCGCATCGCTTCGCCTCCCACAGGGCCTGAGATTTCTGATGAAATATCATATCACGTTTTTCCCCGTTTGGGTAGTCCCCCCGCGGCTATTTTCCAATCCACGCCGAAAAATAAATACAAAGAGGACTGCCGCGCTTCGACAATCCTCTTCGTATTTCCTGTTTCTTCGCCTCACGCCTGCGCGCGCTTCTGCGGCAGAGCCGCCGGAAGGGGCGGCAGCACCCGCTGCTCCAGGTAAATCTCCCGCAGCCGCTTGCCCACCTGCTCCAGGCTCCGGGACTCCGCCACGGACCGCCCGGCGGCGGTGAGGTCCGGCAGGCTATGGTCCAGAAGGCCCGATACAATCCGTTGAAATTCGTCATTGTTCGACGCTTTGTATACCGCCTCCCCCTGCTCCAGCCAGCCGCCGTAGACGGGGATGTCCCGCAGCACCGTGGGCACGCCACAGGCCAGGGCCTCCAGCACCACGATGCCCTCGGTCTCCTCATGGCTGAGGAAGGCGAAGACGTCCGCCCCCTGATACGCCTCCCGCAGCTCCTCCCGGCCCACATAGCCGGGGAAGCGCACGTTGTCCGGGGCATTCCGGATGGCCTGGGCGATCTCCCGGGGGATGAGCTTGGGGTCCGTCCAGCCGAACCAGAGAAATTGGGCCTCGGGAATGCGCCGGGCCAGCTCCAAAAACTCCGTCACGCCCTTCCGGGCGATGGTATGTCCCACGGAGACCACCACCCGCTCCCCCTCCTCAAAGCCGTACCGGCTCCGAAGGGCGGTCCGGGCGGCGGGGTCCGGATGGAAGAAGTCTGTGTCCACGCCGTTGGAGATGCTGTAGACCGGCTTTTTCAAACCGTAGCTCTCCAGAAGGGACCGGGAGTACTCCGTGGGCGTCAGCACCACGTCCCCCAGACCGTAGCAGAAGGTGATCCACCGCTTGAACAGCGGGGCCAGGGCGTTGGACCCCTTGAAGGAGGAACGGAAATCCTCCATGGTGGAGTGACCGTACCACACCACCTTTCGCCGCCGGAGTTTGGCTCCCAGGGCCGCGAACACCGCGTCCGGAAGGACGGTGTTCACATGGACGGCGGCGGCGTCCTTGGTCCAGCGGTCCGTGGTGGCGACGCCGGAGCGCCGCAGGCATTCCCGCTGTTGGCGGATGGCCTGTCCCACGCCGCTTTTGCCGACAAGCTTCTCCCCGCCGCTGTAAATGAAAATCCGCATACAGCCTCCCTGCCGCAGTGGTTTTACACGCTGTGGCGCCGCTGTTTTCCGGCCGGCGGCCCGCCTGTTTTTGTCATGGTTTTCCAATTTTGGGTGCACAAAACCAAGCGGACGGCCTGTCCGCTTTTTTCGTTCCCGGATTTGGGTATAGAGAGTATTCCGCAAAAACCGTCTTTTTATGACGGCGTTCTTTTTTGAAATCAGCCGGGGAACAGCACCTGCCAAAGGGCCATCAGGCCCATGCTGTACAGGGCGATATTGAAGGGCTTACCCAGGAGGATGATGGCGGTATAGCGCCGCCAGGTCATGCTGGTGGTGCCCGCCAGATAGCAGAGGAAGTCGTCCGGGGCGATGGGCAGGAAGATGGACCAGAAAAAGAGCTTGGCGAAGCGGTCCCGCTTCTCGGTCCAGGCGTCGTATTTCTCGATGGTCTTTTCCGAGAAGAGGAGGTACAAAAGGGGTCTCCCGCAGCTCCGGGCCACGGCGAAGGCCAGAAGGGACCCGATGCAGATGCCCACATAATTATAGGTAAAGCCCCAAATGGGTCCAAAGAGGATGACCCCCACCAGACAGCCCAGTCCCCCGGGAAGCACCGGCACCACCACCTGCACCGCCTGAAAGACGGTGAACAGCAGCGCCCCGGCGGGGCCCCATTTGCCCACCAGCTCCTGGAGCTTTTCCTGAGAGGTCAGCACCCCCGTCTGCCAGCCCCACACGGCCACCGCCACGCAGATGGCAAAGCCGATGAGGGACACGGTCTGGAGGGCTCTTTTTTCAATCGGTACGGGTTTCATGCCGGTATCCTCCGCACAGCGTTCCGCTCGATCTGTTCCAAATAAATGGCCTCCACCCGCTCCGCGAAGCGCTGGGCGGAGTACTCCTCCCCCGTCTCCCGGGCGCAGCGGACCATATCCTCCCGCCGCCGGGTCCGGAACTCCTCCAGCCGCTGGCGGAACTCCGCCTCATCCCGGTACTGCCAGCCGTTCTCCCCGTCCCGGACCACGCCCAGGAGGCAGGGGTCCGCCCGGCACAGCACCGGCACCCCGGCGGCCAGGGCCTCGGCATAGGTCAGGCCCTGGGTCTCGCTGGTAGAGGCGCTGACGAACAGGTCCCCCAACTGATACCACTCCGCCACCTGATCCGCCGGGACCATGCCGGCAAAGACCACGTCCGGAGCCGTCAGACCCAGTCCGGCGGCCGTGTCCTCCAGCCGCTGCCGGTCCGGACCATCCCCCACCAAAAGCAGCGTCACATTCCCCGGGCCCATGTCCGCCCGGAAGCGCAGGAGCTCATCCACCCGCTTCTCCTCGGCCAGACGGCCCACAAAGACCAGGATGGTCCGCTCCTGGGGGATGCCCAGGCTGGCCCGGAGCACCGCGCCCCGCAGCGGGTCCGCCTCGTCCCGGAAGTGCCGCAGATCGATGCCGGAGGGCACCACAAAGACAGGCTTCTGCACGCCGTAGCCCTGGAGGAGGAGCCGCACCTTCCCCGTGGGGGCGATGAGGCAGTCCGTGTGGGAGGCGGCCCAGCGGGTGAAGACGGCGGCGGCCTTCTTGCCGAAATGCACACTGGGGGAGAAGTAGTGGGTATAGTCCTCATAAACCGTGTGATACGTATGAACCAGGGGGATGTCCAGCTCCTCGGCGATGCGCCGGGCCAGAAAGAAGGTGGAAAACTCGCATTGGGAGTGAACCACGTCCGGCCCCCACTCCACGATCTTCCGGACCCACCGGCCCGCCAGGGCCGTCCGCAGCCGGGCGCCGGGATAGACCAGCCCCGCCGCCACGGAGCCCAGATAGGTGACGCCGTCCCGCTCATAGGAACGCCGGTTCTGGGACAGGGTGAGCACCCGGACCTCATGGCCCCGGAGCTCCAGCTCCCGCCGGAGATTTTTCACCGAAGTGACCACGCCGTTCACGGCGGGAATGTACCAATCGGAGGTAATCAGAATTTTCATAGCAAGCCTCGCTTCCTGTGTATGTGTATATTACGGACCAGGGAAGGAAAATTCTTCACAAGGCGGAAAAATTTTTCTCCTGTGTTATTGTACTATCGTATTAGCAATAATAATACAGTTAATACAGCTTGTCAAGACCCGCGTCCGCTTTTTTCTTGGCAACGCAATCAGAATACACGGTTTTCGGAAAAAGGTAGTTACAAAAAAGGTACAATTTTAGAACTCCTCTGTTATTTTCAAGGTTCTTTCGCCTCCGGAAAAGAATTTACCACCCAAATCTGTCCAAGTCCTTTCCAGAATCTAACGGACCTGAAAGAATCCAAACAAGCCCCGCCGGCGGAAAAATCCAAACCGACGGGGCCCAAACCAAGGGGTGCAAGGTCCATTGGGTCCCAAAGCGGCGCATCCCCGTGCGCCAGCCTCACCAAGCCCCAGCATCCCCGTCCCCCGTCCCTCGTCCCTCGTCCCCCGTCCCTCGTCCCCCGTCCCTCGTCCCTCGTCTCTCACGCTCCCCCGTATTCCCCCGGCGGAGCCCAGCGCAGCGGGTCCGCCGGGGAGAGGAGGAAGGAATGAAGCAGAGCGGAGTTTTCGGCATCAGCCGGAAACGGAGCGGGCGGAATTTCTTCCGACGACGATGCGGCTGTAGGTCCGGGCGGTCAGGGCGAAGACCAGGGCGTAAATCAGGCAGAACATGGCCAGCGTTCCCGCCGTGCAGAGGGCGAACAGCCCCACGTTGTAGAGATTGAAGAGCTCCAGCATCCTGGAAAGCATGGGGAAGGCCATGAACACATGGAGCGCCGCCGCCCCCAGGGGCAGGAAGAACACCAGGAGAATCTGGCTCTGAATGGAGGCGTCCACCTCTTTTTGGCTCATGCCCACCTGCCGGAGGATGAGGTAGCGCCTCTGGTCCTCGTAGCCCTCGGAAATCTGTTTGTAATAAATTATGAGCACCGTGGCCAGGAGGAACAGCAGCCCCAGGAAGATGCCCAGGAACAGGAAGCCACCGTACATGGCGTAGAATTCCTGGGCCTGATCCTGCTTGCTGGTGGAGCTCACGCCGCCGTCCCGCCGGCTCAGTTCCAGAAGCAGCCGCTCCGTCTGGGCCAGCTTCTCCTCGTAGCCCTCCCCGGCCAGGTTCATCTGAACGCGGAACTGCCTGGCGCTGCGGGAGGTATCCAGGTCCATGAGCGTCTCCGCCGTCTCCCGGTCCGCCACCACCAGGAACAGCGACGAATCCTCCGAGCCCAGCAGGTTCGTGGCGCCGTGGCGGATGATCTCCGTGATTTCCTCTCGGACGTGGAAGGACAGGCCCTCCTGGCCAAAGCGGGCGGAGACGGTAAAGTCCGCCGGGAAGTCCGGGAGGTTCCGGGGACAGGCCAGCACCTCGTCCGGGGCCAGAATGACCTGCTTTCCCGTGAGACGGCCGTAGTCCTCCGCCGTCACCACCTCCACCTCCGTCCGGAGGCAGTTGGGATCCAGGTTCAGGGAGACCTCGCCGCCCCGGACGCCGCAGTAAACCCAATAGCGGGTGTAGTACCGGGATTCGGTGAAGCCGCCGGAGGCGTTCGCGGCGGCCTCCACCTCCCGCATCTCGTCCATGGGGTCCCCCGGCTGGTTTTCCAGGTCCTGGATAAACTCAATGTCATAGGGGAACATCTCGTTCAGGGAGTTCTCCAGTCCGATGTTCATGGCGATGGTGGTGGAGACCGTCACCAGCACCATGGTGGAGAGGATGCAGATGCTGGCCAGACCCACGGCGTTCTGCTTCATGCGGTACAAGAGCCCCGAGACGGCGGTGAAGTGCCGGGTCTGGTAATAGAACTTCGGGTTGGCCCGGAGGCGCTTCAAAAGGGCGACGGACCCGGCGGTGAACAGGCAGTAGGTGCCGATGATGACCAGGAACACCGCCCCGAAGAAGAAGAGCATGGCCTCAATGGGGTTCCGGGTGACGATGGCGATGGCATAGCCGCCCCCCAGGGTCAAAACACCCAGGACCACCAGCAGCCACTTCGTCCGGGGCTCCCGCTCTCCGGCGGAGGCGCTGTGCAGAAGCTCCACCGGCCTGGCCCGGCTCAGACGGAAGAGGTTCTGCGCCAGGGTCAGCAGAAACAAGACGCCGAAGAGCTGGGCGGTCTCCCCAATGCCCCGGAGGGAAATCTCCATCCCGAACTGGGCGGGAATGCGGACCATCTTCAAAAGAAGCAGGATGACGGCCTTGGAGAACAAGATTCCCAGGAGGATGCCCCCCGCCAGCGTGACGGCGGCGCAGTACAGGGTCTCCCAAAGGCACATCCGGGCGATGTGCCGCTTTTCCAGGCCCAGGATGTTGTACAGTCCCAGCTCCCGCTGCCGCCGCTTCATGACGAAGCTGTTGGCGTAGAGCAGGATGACGGCCGAGAGCAGCGCCGCCACGAAGCAGCCCACTCCGGCGAAACTCTTCAGGTACATCGCTCCCCGGACGTTATCCAGACCCTGGTTATACTCCAGGAACAGCAGAATGTAGTACATGGCCGCCGTCACCACACAGGAGAGGAGGTAGGGGCCGTAAAACCGCCCGTTCCGCGCCAGATTCACCAGGGCCAGGCGGGAGAAAAAGCCGGACTTACCCACGAAGCTCACCGCCTTGCGTCAGCACCGTCAGGGTGTCGGAGATTTTGGCGAACTGGGCCTCGGCGCTCTGTTCTCCCCGATAAAGCTGGTGATAGACCTGCCCGTCCCGGAGGAAGAGGACCCGCCCGGCGTGGCTGGCGGCCTTCACGGAGTGGGTGACCATGACGATGGTCTGTCCTCCCCGGTTGATCTCCCCGAAGAGCTCCAGCAGATGGTCCGAGGCCCGGGAGTCCAGGGCGCCGGTGGGCTCGTCGGCCAGGACCAGCTGGGGGTCCGTGATGAGGGCCCGGGCCACGGCGCAGCGCTGCTTCTGCCCGCCGGAGACCTCGTAGGGGTATTTGGCCAGGATGTCCGCGATGCCCAGCTGCTCCGCGATGGGCCGGAGCTTTTTGTGCATCTCCCGGTAGTCCCGCCCCGCCAGAACCAGGGGCAGGAAGATGTTGTCCTGAAGGGAGAACGTGTCCAGGAGGTTGAAGTCCTGAAACACGAATCCCAGGTGAGACCGGCGGAAAGCCGCCAGGTCCCGCTCCCGGATATCAGAGAGGGCCTTGCCGTTGAGGAAAACCTCCCCGGCGGTGGGGCGGTCCAGGGCCGCCAGGATATTTAGTAAGGTGGTCTTGCCGGAGCCGGACTCGCCCATGATGGCCACGTACTCCCCCGGCTCCACGGAGAAATTCACATCCGCCAGGGCGGTGACCTGGGCGCCGCCGAACCGGGTGGTGTAGATTTTTTGCAGGTGCTGTACTTCCAGTAATGACATATCCATGTCCTCCTATCGGGTTATGCTGTGATTATAGCAGGCCCGGCGGAGGGATGCCATGGTTTTGCCTTACAGTTCGGGCCCGGTGTCTTACAGTTTTGTAAGATACGCCGTCTCCGGCGGGCAAACTTTTCCTTGACATTTCTTCAAATTCCGATATAATAAATAAGCCTGCGGTTGCAGGCATATCCTTGCTCTCATCCAGGAATGAGGGCCATTTGTCCAAAAGGAGGTGCAAACATGGCAAAGGTTTCTGCCAATTACGAGGTCGTGTATATCATCGACCCTGCACAGGGGGAGGAGAACATCGCCGCTCTCGTCGCGAAGTTCAAGACCCTGGCTGAGCAGAACGGTTCCGCCGTTGAGGTGGAGGAGTGGGGCGCCCGCCGCCTCGCCTATCCCATCAACTATAAGAACGACGGCTATTACGTGCTGATGAGCTTCACCAGCGAACCGTCCTTCCCCAAGGAGCTGGACCGCGTTCTCGGTATCACCGACGGCATCATGCGTTCCCTGATCGTCTGCAAGGGCGAGTAAGGAGGGCTCCGGATGCTGAACAGGATCGTCATCATGGGCCGTTTGACCCGTGACCCCGAGCTGCGCCGCACCCAGAGCGGCACCGCCGTCACGTCCTTCTCCGTCGCCTGCGACCGGGACTTCAAGTCCCAGAGCGGCGAGAAGGAGACGGATTTTATCGACGTGGTGGCCTGGCGCGGCACTGCGGAATTTGTCAGCAAGTACTTCGCCAAGGGCCGCATGGCCGTGGTGGAGGGCCGTTTGCAGATTCGCGACTGGACCGACCGGGACGGCGGAAAGCGCCGCAGCGCGGAGGTCGTGGCTGACAACGTCTATTTCGGGGACTCCAAGCGGGACAGCGGCGGCGACTACGGCGCCCCCTCTTACGGAGCGCCCCCTGCCGCCGGAGCGTCCAGCGCTTACGGCGCCCCGGCCGGAAGGGCCCCCGCCGCCGGTTTTGGAGGAGGGTCTGATTTCGCCGAGCTGGGCGAGGAGGACGGCGAACTGCCGTTTTGACTTTGACGGGCCCGGGATTCCCGGCCCTTCCACACGCGCTCCCCGGCGGAGAAGCCGCCGGCGGGCGGACCTTTGGTCCGCGGACGGTCCCAGGGACCGGACCGGCGCCATTCTTTAAAGGAGGAACCATTTCATGGCTTTTGATCGTGAAGCGAGACCCGCCCGTCCGACGCGGGGCAAGCGCCGCAAGGTTTGCCAGTTCTGCGCCGAGAAGTGCGAGCATATCGATTATAAGGACGCCGCCAAGCTGCGCCGTTTCATCTCCGAGCGGGCCAAGATTCTGCCCCGCCGGACCACCGGCACCTGCGCCATGCATCAGCGCCAGCTGACCGAGGCCATCAAGCGCGCCCGGCAGATCGCTCTGCTGCCCTACGTCACCGACTGACGGAGGATTGGAAACACACAAGGTCCGGCCTGTTCCCGGAAGGGGGACAGGCCGGGCGTTTCTCCGGCGGGAAATTTTTGCCGCCGCGGCGGAAAAAGACTTGATTTTTCCTTCCGCTTCGTTTATAATGACAATGTTGCAGCGGACGGATCATAATGCGCAGGGTTCGTATATCGGTAATACAACGGCTTCCCAAGCCGTGAAGGCGGGTTCGATTCCCGTACCCTGCTCCAGCACAGAGCACCCACAGCCATGATGGCTGTGGGTGCGTTTCTTGTCCCGCCGCTCACCAATTGCAAGGCCATCTCTGTACGGCGCGCCCGCACAGAGTCCCGCCCTTTGCACGCGGGCAGAGAGCCCCCCCATTCGCCAAGCGGGCGCAGCCCCGAGGCTCTGTGCCTTGGGGCCGCGCCCGCAAACTGTCTATGCCTCCGGAGCGTTCCCCGCCGGACGGGGCTCTACTGCGGGGGGTTGTCCAAATCCAGGATATAACGCTCATAGGCGTTGATGATGGTGGTCTCCCCCCGGTGGAGCACCCGGGGGACGTTGCAGCCGTAGTTCACATGGACATGCCCGTGAATCAAAAAGCGGGGATGGTAGGTATCCACCATCCTGACCAGGCTCTCAAACCCCTGGTGGGCGTAATCCTCTCCGTCACCGTAGCCCTCCATGGGGGCGTGGGTCAGGATGACGTCCACCCCGCCCGCCTTCCAGATGCGGTAGCGCAAGCGGCGGATGCGCCGGGACATCTGGGCCTCCGTATACTGATGGGGCCCTCCGCTGTAGAGATAACTGCCCCCCAAGCCCACGATCCGAAGTCCCCGGATGTTGATCAGGCGGTCCTCGGCGCAGTCGCAGCCCTCCGGCGGGTTCTTCTCATAGCCCTTGTCATGATTGCCGTGGACGTAGACCAGGGGGCGGCCGCTCATGGTCACCAGAAAGGAAAGGTACTTGGAATTCAGGTCCCCGCAGGACAAAATGGCGTCCACGTCCTTCAGGCGGCCGGGCTGGTAGTAGTCCCAAAGGTATTCGCTCTCCTTGTCGGAGATCAGCAGCAGCTTCACAGGATGGGGTCCTCCTTTTCCGGCGGAATGGCGTCACGGTAGACTCCCTGGAGGCGGACCAGGGGCCGGGCCATGGGCAGGAGGTCCTCATAGGCGGGAATGCTGCCGTGCACACAGGGGAGCAGCGTGTCCATGTGCAGAATCTCCTCCGGCGTGGCCTCGGGGAAGGGCTGGATGGACCCGTCGATGATGCCCCGGCGGAGGATGCCCGCCATCTGGCGGATTCCGGCGGGGAGATCGTCTCCCAGCAAAATGTCGATGGCCCGGCTGTCCATACCCCACCAGTAGTTCACCGCCTGCCCTGCCTGGGAGCCCAGAACCTCCCACCCGCCGGCCAGGACGGCCCGAACCAGATTGGTATACACGCTGCCCCAGTGCCAGTAGGGGGAGGCCAGGGAGTGGAACTTCCCGTCCTGAATGCGGCACAGGCCCCAGGGCTCCTGGATGCGGTCCGGCGTGGGGATGTCCCGGTTGGAGATCAGGGAGACCCCCTCCCAGGCCAGGGCATCCATGGCGTCCTCCTCCACACAGGACCAGCGGACCGTGATCTCCGCCCGGGAATTGGTGAGCTGGGCTCCCAGGGCGAAGGCGTTGATGCTGGCGGGAACGCCGAAAATGGGATTGCTGGCCACATATCCGATGCGCCCGCTGCGGCTCAGGGCCCCGGCGATGGCGCCGGCGATGTATTTCGCCTCATAAATGCGGCTGTAGTAGGTCCGGACGCCGGCGTAAGGCATGGAGACGGAGCAGTTCAAAATCCGGACCTCCGGATGCCGGGCCGCCGTCTTCCGGCAGGCTCCGATCAGCGGCGGCGTCACCGCCAGAATCAGCTGCGCCCCGTTTTCAATGGCCGTTTCCATGGCCTCCTCGGCCTCCTGGCCGGGGTGAACGCCGTAGAACGTCTGGGTGACAACCTGGCCCTCCATCACGGTCTCCAGGTACTCCCGGCCCAGGTCGTGGGCCCTGGCCCAGTCGCTCTGATCGGGAAGCTGGTCGCTGACAAAGGCCGCGTTCAGGCACTGCCGGGGCTTGAAGATGCGGCTGAGCAGCTTGCCCTCCTTGGCCTCCGGCGCGTCGGTCCGGACGGCGATGGGCTCTGACAGGGCCTGGATGTCCGCCCACACCGCCTTGACGCTTTTGGCAAGCTCCGCGGAGGAGAAGGAAATCAGGTCGTCAAAATGGTAAACCTTCAGCCACACCAGCAGGGCGTCCGCCGTGGTGATGGGCAGCTCATTGCCCCCCAGCTTTTGAAAGGGCTCCTGAAAATACGTGAATCCCGCCAGGAAGCGGCGGCGCTCGTCCTCCGTCCAGACGTGGTCCGGCTCATAGCCCAGGGCCTTCTGGAGCTTGACGAAGCTCCCCGCCCGGCTGAACCGGGCCCGGTAGAGCTTGGTCTGCACAAAGGACTGCATAAAATCGTAATAGGCCGCCGTCGCCGGGTCCTCTGACCAGACGGGGACCATCCGGATAACGTGGGCGGGAATGGTGGGCGCGCCATAGCTCCGCAAGACGCTGACCCGCTTGTTGCCCTCCTGCACGTAAAAGCGGCCAAAGTACTCAAAGCACCGAATGGGGTCCCGGATGCCCTCGTCCCCCAGATGTGCCTCACAGAGGCTCATCCACTTCCCCGCGAACTCCGTGTCCGGGTCCAGCAGCGGCAGAAAGTCCGCCGAGAAGGCGGAGCGGCGGCCCGCCGTCTTGGTACCGGCAATCTGGTCGATGGGGATTTCCACGACGCCCAGCTCCACCTGTCCCGCAATCATGGTCTCGCTGATGATCTCGTCCAGCACCTGGGGATAGGGATAGCGCCCCCGCGTCAGGGCCTCTTTATAGGCTTTTCGTCCCTGCTTCAGGGCGCTGGCGTACTGCGCTGCGGCTTCCTGCCGGTTCATAGGGATGACCTCCTTTGCCGCCCGGGCGGTTGATTGCCTTATTGTACCCTGCCGCCTCCCAAATTACAATGGCATTTCCGCCAAAAGCCAAGGCCCCCGGAGGGGGTGGAACGGGCCTTTTCCCAAAAGCGGGGGCAAGACCCCCGCCAGGCCCCCGTGTACACAAGGCCGGGAAGGGCCTCCCCACCCGGAGCATGGCGGAAGCCCCGCCCAAAATAGGGCTCATCTATAAAAGGAGCGCCGGAGGCTTGGCCTCCGGCGCTCTTCCATTCGATCCAATAATCAGACTTCCGGCTCCTTGCTCAGGTCCAGGCTGCGGATGATCTTCCGCAGAGGCAGCACCGAGGCGGGAGACACGCTCAGCTCGTCCACGCCGTAACGGAGGAAGGTCTCCGTCAGGGTCTGGTCCGCGCCCAGTTCGCCACAGATGCCCACCCAGCAGCCATGGCGGTGGCCCGCCTCGATGGTGTGGCGGATCATGCGGAGGACCGCCGGGTGATGGGCGTCGTAGAAGTTGTCCAGCTTGGGGTTCTGCCGGTCGATGGCCAGGGTGTACTGGGTCAGATCGTTGGTCCCCAGGGAGAAGAACTCCACCTCCCCGGCCAGCTCGTCAGCCATCATGACGGCGGCGGGGGTCTCGATCATGATGCCGATTTCCACATTGCCGAAGGCCACGCCCCGCTCCTGAAGCTCGGCCCTGCACTCCTCCAGAATCTCCTTCGCGTCCCGCACCTCCCGGACGGAGATGATCATGGGGAACATGATGGAGACGGTTCCAAAGGCGCTGGCCCGGAGAATGGCCCGAAGCTGGGTCTTGAAGACCTCCTTCCGCGTCAGGCAGATGCGGATGGCCCGATAGCCCAGGGCGGGATTCTCCTCCTTCTCCAGCTCGAAGTAATCCGCCTGTTTGTCCGCGCCGATATCCAAGGTCCGGATGATGACCTTCTTCCCGGCCATGGTCTCCACCACGCGCTTGTACAGCATGAACTGCTGGTCCTCGCTGGGGTAATCCTGGGAGTCCAGATAGATGAACTCGCTGCGGAACAGCCCGATGCCCTGGGCGTCGTTCTGAAGGACCAGACCCACGTCCCCGGCGTTGCCGATGTTGGCGTAGACCTTGATTTCCTTGCCGTCCAGCGTCACATTGGGCTTCTTCTTCAGGCTCTGGAGCAGAGCCTCCTGCTTGAGGTCGTTGCTCCGCTTCTCCTCCATGGCGCTGAGGAGCTCCGGCGCGGGCTCAATGTAAACGCAGTGGTTATACCCGTCGATGACGGCAAGCTTCCCGTCCCAGTCGTCCTGGAAGTCCACACCCACCAGGGCCGGGATGTTCATGGTCCGGGCCAGAATGGCGGTGTGGCTGTTGGAGGAGCCGTGGCGGGTAATAAAGCCCAAAAGCTTCGACTTGTCCAGCTGGACGGTCTCGCTGGGGGTCAGGTCGTCCGCCACCAGGATGGCGGGCTGGTCGGCCATCATCTCCGCGTCGTCTTCTCCCAGGAGGATGTTGACCACCCGGCGGGAGATGTCCTTGATATCCGTCGCCCGGGCCCGCATATAGGCGTCCTCCATGGCGGCGAAGGCGGCGGCGAAGTTCTCTCCCGTGGCGGACACGGCGTACTCCGCGGTGGCCCCCTGGGTGTCCAGGATACCCTTCACGGCATCCAGGAAATCGTCGTCGTCCAGCATCATCTGGTGAATCTCAAAAATGGAGGCGTTGTCCTCCCCCACCTCGTCCAGGGCCTTTTCGTACAGGACGCCCAGCTGCTCCTGCGCCTTGACGCGGGCGGCGTCGAAGCGGGCGTACTCCTCCTCAGGGGTAAGGGTGGAGGCGGCGGTGGTCTGGACCTCCTCCTTCTTATAGATGCGCAGGGGGCCAATGGCGATGCCGTTCAGAATAGATTTTCCGGTCGCAACTTGCATAGCGCTTTCCTCCCAGCGGTCTTACATGTTGTCTTTGCAGAACTGCTCCATGGCGGCGGCGCTGGCCTCTTCGTCCCCGCCCTCGATGGTAAAGGTGATGGTCTCCCCGGTCTTGACCCCCAGGCCCATAACGGCCATGAGCTTCGTGGCCACGGCGGACTTGCTGCCATCGGCCTTGGAGATGGTGACGGTGCTGTCCAGCGCCTTGGCAGCCTTGGCCAGCATACCGGCGGGACGGGCATGGATGCCCACGGGATCGGTGATGGTATAAGTGAACTGTTTCATGAGACGGCTTCCTTTCTGATCGTGGTGGCCGGAACGACCGGCTTTATGAGTATAGAATACCACGTCCCAGCTCCATTTGCAAACACTATTTAATCGTTTACCCAATTTTGTCCCAAGGCCTTGGCCCTCCCCCGGCGCCCGGACAACACATGCGCCCGGAGGGTTTCCCCTCCGGGTGCCGGAAAGCCCCTCCCCTTTTCAGGGCAGGCGCGGCTGTCCCTTCCCGTCAAACAGCTCCGCCAGGGTGGGCATGGCGGGAATGGCCCCGCTGCGGGAACAGGTGAAGGCCGCCGCCCGGTTGGCGAAGGCCAGAATATCCTTCAGCTCCAGCCGGGTCAGCCCCTCCAGGGGCCTCTCCCCCCGGAGGCAGAGGCGGCTCAGCACCGCCCCCAGGAAGGTGTCCCCCGCGCCGTTGGTGTCCGCCACCTTGACAGGGATGCCGGGCTGATGCCAGCCGCTTCCCTGCCAGCGGCAGAAGACGCCCTCGCCCCCTAGGGTGACCATGATGAGGGAGACCCCCCGCTCCTCCAGAATGCGGGTTCCCTTCTCCAGGTCCGCCGTGCCGGTGAGAAGGGGCAGCTCCTCCTCCGCCAGCTTGATGATGTCCACCAGAGGCAGAGGAATGGTCATCCACTCCGCCGCCTCCGCTTTGCTGGCCCAGAGGGCGGCTCGGTAGTTGGGGTCGTAGCTCACCAGCCTGCCATTGCGGTGAGCCGTCCGGGCGGCAAAGATGGTGGCGCTGCGGCTCATGCCCGCCGTCAGGCTGACGGAGCCAAAGTGCAGAATCTTCGTCCGCAGCACCGCGTCCTCGTCCACCTCCTCGGGGCAGATGTCCCGGTCCGCCCCCCGGAGAAAGCGGAAGCTCCGCTCCCCGGTTTCATCCACGGCGACAACGGCCATGGTGGTGGGCTGGCTCCCCACATGAAGCCCCGTGTGGTCCACGCCGTTCTCCGCCAGCACCCGGCGGAGATACGCGCCAAAGCTGTCGTCCCCCACCTTGCCCCAAAAGGCGGTTTCGGCCCCCAGCCGGGCGGCCGCCACCGCCGCGTTGGCGGGTGCTCCGCCGGGGTTGGCGGAAAATTGAGGCACCCCTGCCGCGTTGACCCCCGTCTGCGTCAGGTCAATCAAAATCTCACCAATCGCTGTTACGTCCATGATACCGGCCTCCTGTCTGTTTATTTTATGAGGCGGAAGGCTAAAATGTCCTTTTTTTGCCAGCAGTCCGCCCCGTAATCGATTTTCTCGGATTATATCAAACTTTTTTCTCCTTGTCTAGTGCTTTGTACATGCTAACCCGCGACTTTTCGCCTGCTTGCCCAATTTTCTGGAAAAAGTAGGAAAGAGAGGCCCTTTCGGGCCTCTCAGGCTGGTTTTCACCGTATTTCCTCACCCATTCTTTCCCAGGTACGCCTCCCGGACCTTCTCGTTGGCCAGCAGCTCCGCGCCGGTGCCGGACATGGTGATGTTGCCCGTCTCCAGCACGTAGGCCAGGTCCGCGATCTTCAGGGCCATGTTGGCGTTCTGCTCGATGAGAAGCACCGTCACGCCCTGGCGGTTGATCTCCTGGATGATGGAGAAGATATCCTGCACCACCAGAGGGGCCAGCCCCAGGGACGGTTCGTCCAGCATCATCAGCTGGGGCCGGGACATCAGCGCCCGCCCCACGGCCAGCATCTGCTGCTCGCCGCCGGAGAGGGTGCCCGCCAGCTGCCAGCTCCGCTCCTCCAGCCGGGGGAAGAGGCTGTAGACCCATTTGACGTCCTCCTCGATGCCCGCCTTGTCCTTGCGGAGGTAGGCCCCGATGCGCAGGTTTTCCAGCACCGACATGTCGGCGAAGACCCGCCGCCCCTCGGGGCTCATGGCAATGCCGGAGCCAATGATCTTGTCGATGGACCGGCCCAGAAGCTCCTCCCCGTTCCACTGGATGGAGCCGGAGGAGGCCTTCACCAGCCCCGTGATGGTCCGCAGGGTGGTGGACTTCCCCGCGCCGTTGGCGCCGATCAGGGTGACGATCTTGCCCTCCGGCACCTCCAGGGAGATGCCCCGAAGAGCCTGGATGCCGCCGTAGCTGACGTGGAGGTTTTCAATTTTAAGCATCCTCGCTCACCCCCAAATAGGCGTCAATGACGCGCTTGTTGTTCTGGATCTCCGCCGGGGTGCCCTGGGCAATGAGCTCGCCGAAATCCAGGACGTAAATCCGCTCGGAGATGTTCATGACCAGATTCATGTGGTGCTCAATGAGGAAAACCGTCATTTGGAAGCGGTCCCGAATCTGGCCGATGAAGGCCGTCAGCTCCTCGGTCTCCTGGGGGTTCATGCCCGCCGCCGGTTCGTCCAGAAGCAGCAGCTGGGGCTCCGCCGCCAGGGCTCGGGCAATCTCCAGCCGCCGCTGCTTGCCATAGGGCAGGGAGGTGGCCAGCTCGTCCTTCACGTCCGCCAGGCCCACGGTCTCCAGCAGCTCCTCCACATTCTCCCGCTGCCGCGCCTCCTCCTTCCGGTTGAGGCGGAACGCGGCGGAAAAGACGTTGCTGGTGGTCCGGCAGTGCTTGGCGATCAGCACGTTGTCAAACACTGTCTGGCTCTTCCACAGCCGGATGTTCTGGAAGGTCCGGGCCATGCCCAGGCGGGTGATCCGGTCCGGGGTGGGAGCCAGAACCTGATGGTACTCCCCGGCGTGCCGGCCCTTGTACTGCTGCTTCATCTTCCCCTGGGGGTGGTTTTCCACGATCTTCTCCCCCCGGAACCAGACCGCGCCGTTGGTGGGCTGATAGACGCCGGTGATGACGTTGAAGGCCGTGGTTTTCCCCGCGCCATTGGGGCCGATGAGGGCCACGATCTCCCCCTGGTTGACCTCCAGGTTCAGATTATCCACCGCCACCACGCCGCCGAACTGCATGGTGACGTTTTCCACTTTCAAAACATTCTCGCTCATTTCGCCGCCTCCTTTTTCCGCCGCTGAAAGAGGTCCGGCAGCTCCCTGTCGCCCATGATGCCCCTGCGGAAGAACAGCACCACGATCATGATGACCACGGAGAACACCACCATACGGAAGCCATTGCGCAGCAGGGGCACCTTGAATCCGCCGATGAAGGTCTCCGCGTCCAGGAAGCGGAGCCACCACTCGCTGGCCGCCACATAGAGGAAGGCCGCGATGCAGCTGCCGGAGACGGAGCCGATACCGCCGATGACCACGATCAGCAAAATCTCATAGGTCATGGCGGTGGTGAAGGTCTTGGCCTGGGCCTGGTTGGCGAACATGGCGAACATGCCGCCCCCCACCCCGGCGAAGAAGGAGCTGATGACAAAGGCCAGCCGCTTGTGCCTGGAGAGGTTGATGCCCATGGCTTCGGCGGCCACCTCGTCGTCCCGGATGGCCTTGAAGGCCCGGCCGTAGGTGGAGTTGATGAGGAGCACGATGACGGCAATGCAGATTCCCGCCAGCAGGAAGGCCGTGAAGGTGGACAGCCGCAGCACCGTCTCCCCGCTCTCGTTTTGGATATTGAAGCTGGTGAAGGTGGGGAAGCTCTTCAGCGCGTTGGCGCCGTTGGTGACGGGGCCCAGCTTATCCCACTGGAACACCGCCCGGATGATCTCGCCGAAGCCCAGGGTGGCAATAGCCAGATAGTCGCTTTTCAGCCGCAGCACCGGCAGGCCGATAAGCCACGCCACCGCCGCGGCCACGCAGCCGCCCAGCACCAGCGCCGTCAGGACGCCCAGCACCAGTCCCACCGCTCCGCCGCCGAAGAGCTCCGGCAGGGAGAAGTTGATGGCGGAGCCGTTATAGATATAGTATACAGCGTCCCTCTGGGCTGCGGGGATGGTCAAAATGGCGTAGGTATACGCCCCCAGCAGCATGAAGCCCGCCTGCCCCAGGGAGAAGAGGCCCGTGAACCCGTTGAGCAGGTTCATGGACACCGCCACCAGGGCGTACACCGCGCCCTTTTTCAGGGCGGTGAAGACCATGATGTTCTTGTTGGGGTCCAGCACGTTCTCCAGCACCACCACCACGGCCAGCAGAGCCGCGATGCCCAGCAGGGCGGTCCAGACGCCCCGTTTCGATGTCTTATTCATAATCCGCAGCCCCCCTTACACTTTGTCGGTGACCTTCTCACCGAAGAGGCCCGTGGGCTTCACCACCAGGATGACAATCAGCAGGGCGAAGGTAAAGGCGTCGGAGAAAATGCTCCAGCTGGAGCCCTTAATGACGCTTTCCGAAAGGCCGATGATGAAGGCCCCCACCACGGCCCCGGGAATGGAGCCGATGCCGCCGAACACCGCCGCCACAAAGGCCCGCAGGCCCGGCAGCGCGCCGGAGAGGGGAACAATGGACTGATAGTTCGTGAAGTACAGCACGGAGCCCACCGCCGCCAGGAAGGAGCCGATGATGAAGGTGACGGAGATGACGGCGTTGATCTTGATGCCCATGAGCTGGGCGGTCTCGAAGTCCTTGGCCACGGCCCGCATGGCCATGCCCACCTTGGTGTGGTTGATGAGCTGGGTCAGGGCGACGACCAGCACCAGCACCAAAATGGGCGTCACCACCGTGACCACCTTGGTGGGCACGCCGGCGATGGTGATGGTCTTGGAAATGCCCGGAATCTCGGGGTACATCTGGGGCAGGCCGCCGGTGATATAGGTCGCCAGGTTCTGGAGCAGATAGCTCACGCCGATGGCGGAGATCATAACGCTCATCCGGGGCGCTTCCCGCAGGGGCTTATAGGCCGCCCGCTCGATGACGAAGCCCAAAAACACCGTCAGGGCCAGCACCAGGGGGATGGACGCCGCCAGCGGCAGATTGGCGCTGAGGTAGACCATCAGCAGCCCCGCCACCATGAACAGATCGCCGTGGGCGAAGTTGATGAGGCGCAGGATGCCGTAAACCATGGTGTACCCAATGGCAATCAGCGCGTACTGTCCGCCCAGAGACACACCGGAGAGCAGAATGGAAATGGCGTATTGCACGCGGGAACCCTCCTTTGTCTTGATAGTGATGGAACGCGAAGGACCGTCTCGAAAAAGGCCCGGCCAGCCCCTTTCGAGGCGGTCCCAGGAAACGCCGCCACCTGCCGGAGGAAGCCTCCCCCGGCAGGTGTCACGGCAGGATTCAGACGCCGCGCCCGCAAAACGCCGGACGCATGGAAGCGGCTCTGGAATCCTTATTTCGCGGTCTGGACAGTCTCCAGGGTCCAAGCGCCGGCGGTGTTGTCGGCGGTCTTGATATAGGCGGTGTCGCGGATGGCGTCGCCCACCTCGTCGAAGGCGATGTCGCCGGACACGCCGGTGTAGGTCAGGCTGGGCAGGGCGGCCTTGACCGCGCCCTTGTCGGTGGAGCCGGCGGCCTTCAGGGCTTCCAGGGCCACGTAGTACGCGTCATAGCCCATGGCGGTGACGGCGGCGATGGTATCGTTGCCGCCGTTGTTGGTCATGGCGGTGGAGTCCTCCGCCAGCCAGGCCTTGATGCCGTTATCGAAGTCCGGCGCGCCGCCCTCCTGGTAGAAGGTGGAGACGTAAATCTGCACGTCGGAGCCCTTGGCGGCCTCGAGAACCATGTTGCTGTCCAGGGTGTCGGAGCCCAGGATGGGGATGCTCAGGCCCATGGAGGCGGCCAGCTTCACGATCTGGGTGGAGTAGGCGATGGAGACGGGGCAGAAGATGACGTCCGCGTTTTCCGCCACAGCCTCGTTCAGGTAGGTGGAGAAGTCGGAGGTGTTGGTGGGGAAGGACTTTTTGACCACGTCGCCGTCAAAGGCCTGCTCGAAGTAGTTCAGAAGGCCCTGGTCATAGTCGTTGCCCAGCTCGCCAAGAAGGTACGCCTTCTTGGCGGCGAACTTCTCCTGGGCGAAGTTCGCCAGGACGGTGCCCTGGAAGGGGTCCAGGAAGCAGATGCGGAAATAGTAGTCGTTGCCCGCGGTGACGCCGGGGTTCGTGCAGGTGACGCCGATGGCGGCCAGACCCGCCTCGCCGAAGATGGGGCCGCCGGCAATGGCGGAGCTGGAGCCGTAGGTACCCAGCACCAGGCTCACGTCCTGACTCACCAGCTGAGACGCGGCGGTGGGAGCCTTGGAGGCGTCGGAGGCGTTGTCGGCGTAGACCAGCTCGACGTTGTAGGTCTCGCCGCCGATCACCACCGTCGGGGTCTCCTTGTTGCCGTACTGCATGCCCAGCATCTCCTGCTTGCCGCCGGCGCCGGAGTCGCCGGTGGCGGGCTCGAACACGCCGATGCGGACGACCTTATCGCCGCCGGACGCGCCGCCGGAGGGCTGGGCGTCACCGGAGCCGCCGCTGCCGGAGCCGCCGGACCCGCCGCTGCCGCCGCAGGCGGCCAGGCTCAGGACCATGGCGAGGGTCAAAAGCATCGCAAAACATTTCTTCATTCTTTTCATCCTCCTGTCAGATGGGACCTTCCGTCCCTAGTATGCCGACTATTTTACGTTCTTTTCTCTGATTTTGCAAGTTAAATTCTACACAGAAAGATTCCTTCAATTTTAATGCGGCAACGCGGCGCGTTTTCAAAAGGGCGTCCTTTTGTCCTCCAGATAAGGACATTCCGGGGAACCCGGAAATTTCTGCCCGATCCCTGTTCGCCGCCGGCGGACAGTCGTTTTCGTGATTTTGCTGAACGCCCAGTCCGCACAAAACGGGATTTTTCACACTTCCGGGGCGGGCGCGGAGGCTGGGAGAGAAAATTTTCCAGAGAATTTTTCGCCTCCGGCCTCTGGTTTTTGTTGCATTATCGGGGAACGATTGCTATAATGAACACAATACTCCGCTCCGCTCCAGCTTTTTCGCCGCCCACTCTCCATCGGAACGGCGGTTTTTCCACCCCCCTTGCGAGGCGCGAAATCGGACGCGGGGCCAGACAACCGCGCCAGCGGTCATGTAAAAACAAAATGGGAGGATACATAGCTATGCAAAAAAGCATCAAAAGAACCGTGTGGATCCGCACGGTGGCGGCCCTGGCCTCCGTGCTGCTGTTCAGCTTTGTGACCACAGCCAACATCCTGCGCATCCAAAGCGTTCAGAATGCCAACACCCAGGCGGCGTCCCTGCTCCAGCGGGCCCAGGCGGCGGAAACCGCCCACTACCGCTGGGCCAGCAACCTCAGCAACGCCCTCTATGCCGGAAGCGAGTTCACCGGCAGCATTGACCCCACCTCCTGCACCCTGGGCCAGTGGCTCTACGGCGACCCGGAGACGGACGATCCCACTGTCCTGGCTCTCCGCAGCCAGATGGAGCCCCTCCACAAGGAGATTCACGAGTCCGCCACCTACGTGCTGGACCTGCTGAAAACCAGTCCCTCCCAGGCCCAGGACTATTATCAAAAGACCATTCTGACCAACATCAGCACCCTGGTGGGCCATCTGGACGAGGTGGTGACGAATCAGACCACCGTCAATAACGACGGTCTCACCCGCATGCACACCATGATACTCCAGATGCAGCTGGTGTGCTTCCTCTGCCTGGTGCTGGCTCTGATCTGCCTGATCAGCCTGGTCACCTTCGTCGGCAAGCATGTGGTGAAGCCCATCCTCCTCATCACCAGCCACGCCCGTCCCCTTCAGGAAGGCCACCTGGACCTGAAGATGGATTACCACTCCGAAAACGAGCTGGGCGAGCTGGCCCAGACTCTGGAGGGCTCCATGAAACTCATCCGCGGTTATGTGGAGGATATCAACCGCATCATGGCGCAGCTGTCCCAGGGCAATTTTGACGTCGCCACCTCCACGCCCTATATCGGCGACTTCCAGTCCATCGAGACCTCCCTTGCCAGCTTCACCGCCACCATCTCCGACACCCTGGGCAGCATCGTCCAGACCCAGGGCCGGGTCTCCAGCAACGCCGGTCAGCTCTCCAGCGGCGCGCAGGCTCTGGCCCAGGGCGCCACGGAGCAGGCCAGCGCCGTGGAGGAGCTTTACGCCACGCTGGACGACCTCTCCAAGGGCGCAAAGCAGAATGTTCAGTCCGCCTCCGCCGCCCTGGAAAACGCCCGCCTCACCGGCGAGCAGGTCACCATCAGCAGCAAGCAGATGGAGCAGATGGTGGCCGCCATGACGGACATCACCAACTCCTCCCAGCAGATCGGGCGGATCATCGCCACCATTGAGGACATCGCCTTCCAGACCAATATCCTGGCTTTGAACGCCGCCGTGGAGGCCGCCCGGGCGGGCAGCGCCGGCAAGGGCTTCGCCGTAGTGGCGGACGAGGTGCGCTCCCTCGCCACCCGGTCCGACGAGGCCGCTAAAGCCACCAAGGACCTGATTGACAACTCCGTCCAAGCCACGGAGCAGGGCAGCCGCATTGTGGGCGAGGTCTCCGCGTCTTTGAAAAAGACCCTGGATCTTGTGATGCAGTCCAACACCACCATCAACGCCATCGCCGAGGCCGTCCAGGGCGAGGCCGCCTCCATCGCCCAGGTGACCGAGGGCATCGGCCAGATTTCCGCCGTGGTTCAGACCAACTCCGCCAGCAGCGAGGAGTCCGCCGCCGTCAGCTCGGAGCTCTTCGAGGAGGTCCACAAGCTGGAGGATGAGACCAAGAAGTTCCGCCTCAAGCGGGGCGGCGCGGGCCACTCCTATATGGGCTGACGCAAGCGCCATGCAAATGCAAAAGGGCCGCCCGGACGGAACTGTCCAGGCGGCCCTTTCCTTTACTCCATCAGTCCTGCCCGCCGCATCTGCGCCGTTTTGGACTGGAGCCGGGCGAAGGAGGTCACGCTGCCGTCCTCTTCCAGCAGGACTTTGGCCTCCGGAGACAGGGTCTGGAAAAATTCGTAAGCCGAGGGGTCCTGATCCAGCAGGTCCTCCAGGCTCAGGTATTCCGCGCCGTACATCCAAATCACCTCCGGGCTTAGTTTGCCCGGATTTCAAGGGAGCTTATGATGGAATTTCGAACAATTTCTGACAACAAGCGGACCTTCCTCCCCCTGCTCCTCCTGGGGGATGAGCAGGAGGACATGATTGACCGCTATCTGGACCGGGGAACGCTGTGTGCCCTTTATGACGGCGGCGCTCTGCGGTGCGTCTGCGTGGTGACGGAGGAGGGCGGCGGGGATTTTGAGATCAAAAATCTGGCCGTGGCTCCGGAGAGCCAGCGGCGAGGTTACGGACGGGCCATGGTGGAGTTTGTGGTCCAGACCTGCCGGGGCCGGGGAACGCGGCTGCTGGTTGGCACCGGGGACAGCCCGCTGACGGCGCCGTTTTACGAGGCGTGCGGCTTCCGGGAGTGCGGGCGGGTGAAAAACTTTTTCCCGGACCACTATGACCATCCCATTTTCGAGGCGGGGCGGCAGCTGGTGGATATGGTGTATTTTTCCATGGAGTTATAATGTGGTAAACGGAGAGTGTTCCGCAATATGGAGGATTCCTCCGAACCGGAGGCGCCCGTTACAAAGGCCGCCTCCCGCATGCCTGTCAGCCTTTCGTTACGGCAAAAGCAGGGACGGCATGCTGCCTGTCATGCCGTCCCTGCAAATGATAGAGGGGTCTCTATGAAAGTCACTCCGCCGCGGCGGCCTTCAGGGCCTCCACCCGGTCCGTCTTTTCCCAGGCGACGCCCAGGTCCTCCCGGCCCATGTGGCCGTAGGCGGCCAGCTTGCGGTAGATGGGCTTGCGCAGGTCCAGGTCCCGGATGATGGCGGTGGGACGGAGGTCAAAGACCTTGGCCACGGCCTCCTCCAGCTTTCCGTCGCTGACAGAGCCGGTGCCGAAGGTGTCCACCATGATGCTCACGGGCTTGGCAACGCCGATGGCGTAGGCCAGCTCAATCTGGCAGCGCTTGGCCAGGCCCGCGGCCACGATATTCTTGGCCACCCAGCGGGCGGCGTAGGCCGCAGAGCGGTCCACCTTGGTGGGGTCCTTGCCGGAGAAGCAGCCGCCGCCGTGGGGGGCGCTGCCGCCGTATGTATCCACGATGATCTTCCGGCCCGTCAGTCCCGCGTCGGCGGCGGGTCCGCCCTTGACAAAACGGCCGGTGGGGTTCACATAGTACTTGGTGTTCTCATCCAGCAGATTGGCAGGAAGGACCTCCTTGGCCACCAGGTTGATCATGTCCCGGCGAATCTGCTCCAGGGTGACGTCCGGGTTGTGCTGGGTGGAGATGACCACGGTGTCAATGCGGACCGGATTGTTGTTTTCGTCGTACTCCACGGTGACCTGGCTTTTGCCGTCGGGGCGCATGTAGGAAACCAGGCCGCTCTTGCGCACCTTGGTCATCTGGAGGCACAGCTTCTGGGCCAGGGACAGGGGCAGGGGCATCAGCTCCGGCGTCTCGTCGCAGGCATAGCCGAACATCATGCCCTGGTCGCCCGCGCCGTGGTTCAGCTCGGCCTCCTCGTTGTTCTTGTTCTCCAGGGACTTGTCCACGCCCATGGCGATGTCGGCGGACTGCTCGTCAATGGAGGTGATGACGCCGCAGGTGTCGCAGTCGAAGCCGTACTTGCCCCGGTCATAGCCGATGTCCCGAACGACTTCCCGGGCGATCTTGTCGATGTCCACAAAGCAGTTGGTGGTGATCTCGCCCATGACGTGGATCAGCCCCGTGCAGGCCGTGGTCTCGCAGGCCACGCGGCCCTGGGGGTCCTGGGCCAGGATGGCGTCCAGCACGGCGTCGGAAATCTGGTCGCAGATTTTGTCGGGATGCCCCTCCGTCACGGACTCGGAGGTGAAGAGATAATGTCTTGCCATAGCAGTGCTCCTTTGCGCCCTCTGGGGCGGCGCGCCTCTTTTCTCCCGCGCGCTGGGACGATTTTTGCCGGCTGAAAGGCCCTTGAGATCCAAAGAAAAACCGCGCGTTTCGACGCGAAACGCACGGGAAATTCCTTCTCGTTCCTCATCTGTCGTTTCCGCCGGATTTGGCACCTTTCAAATGCAGGTTGCCGTGGTTTCATCGGGCCGTTCCCTCCGCCACTCTTGATAAGGATATTTACTTGATTAGTATTGTATCAGGTCCTGCGGGTTTGTCAAGGGCTCCCGCTCTTTTTTTCGCCGGATTTTTTTGCCGGCTCCGGCAATGTTCATAAAAAGTAGGTGACTTTTTCCGGCAAACGGGGTATAATGTCCTTTACGATTTTGCGATTTCGGATACTAGGAGGGAACCCCTTGAGAAAGCTGAACAACGCCGTGGAGCGTTTCGCGCTCCGGCATCCCAACTTCGGCGTCGCCAACCTCATGCTGTACATCGTCATCGGCAACGCCGCCGCCTTCTTTCTGCTGCGCATGACCAACGGCGCGGCCATTCAATTTTTGTACTTCGATTGGGGACAGGTTCTTCGGGGTCAGATCTGGCGGCTGGCGACCTTTATCTTCGTCCCGGAAAGCACTCAGCCCTTCAACCTGATTCTCTCGCTGTACTTCATGTACTTCATCGGCACCATGCTGGAGCGGGAGTGGGGCACGCCGAAGTTCTGCCTCTATTACCTCTCCGGCGTGGTTCTGACCCTCGTCACGGGCATCCTCAGCTACTACGCCTTCGGCTACGGCGTACTGATGGGGACCTACTATGTGGGCATGTCCATGTTCCTGGCCTTCGCCGCCCTGTATCCCGACGCGCGGCTGATGCTGCTGTACATCATTCCCGTAAAGGCCAAGTGGCTGGCCCTGGCGGACATCGCTCTTTTCGCCGTGGACATTATCGGGGCCCTGCTCCGGGGGGACTGGCTCAGCGCCCTGCTGCCCGTGATCGCCCTTTTGAACTTCCTGATCTTCTTCTGGTGCGAAATCACGGACCAGATCGGCCGGCGGCGGGCCTACGCCCGGCACCGCAACTCCCATCAGACCATCCAGTTCAAGTCCGCCGTCCGCCAGCAGCGGAAGAAGGAGGCCCAGCAGGGCTACCGGCACAAGTGCTCCGTCTGCGGGCGGACCGACACGGAGTATCCGGACCTGGAGTTCCGGTACTGCTCCCGCTGCGCCGGATACCACTGCTTCTGCATGGACCACATTTTCAATCACGAGCATTTCAAGGAGTGACCTGTTTGATTCATCCGCTTTCAAGTCCCCGATACCGCCTGTCCCTGCCCCTCAGCCTGCTGGCGGCGGCGCTGCTGGCAGGAGGCGTCACCCTTCTGGCCCTCTGGTGCCAGCCCAACTCTTTCCGGACGCTGCTCTCCGGCCTTCTCCAGCAGCCGCTTTTGATCGTTCTCAACGCCCTTCCCGTGGGCCTTTTGGTCCTGGCGGCGGCGGCGCTGTTGCGAAACGTCTTCTTCGGCGCGGCGCTGGTGAATCTTCTGGTCTGCACCCTGTCCATCGCCAACCGGGTGAAGATCGAGGTCCGGGACGAGCCGGTATTTCCCCGGGACTTCGCCCTTTTAAAAGAGGTGGGCAGCGCCCTGGGAACCTATGACATCCGCTTTCCCCTCCCGCAGATCGGGGCGGTGGTCCTGGTGACCGCCGCTCTGGCGGCCCTGGGCTTTTTCATCGGCTGCCGGCCCTTCCCGGCGGAACGGCTCCGGGGCTGGCCGGGGCGGCTTTCGGGCTTCGCCGCCGCTCTGGCGGTTTTGACCGGGCTGATCCTCACGGTCTACGCCTCCCAGGACCTCTATCAGTCCTTTCGCGTCCGCAACGCCGAATACGTCCCCTCCGTCTTCAACGACCTGGGCTTTCCCTACGCCTTCTGCCACCACTTTACCACCTATCTCGTGGACCGGCCCGAGGGCTTCAGCCGCTCCGAGGCGGCGTCCTGGGAGACCGGGGACCGCCCGGGCCAGGGGAAGAACGTCAGCGTCGTCATGGTGATGAACGAGGCCTTCTCCGACATCACCGACGCGGACATTTTCGCGTACGATGAGGAGAGCGATCCCCTGCCCAACCTTCACGCCCTGCGAGAAGACCCCCACTCCCTCAGCGGCCATGTGGTGGTGCCCGGCTTCGCCGGAGGCACCGCCAACACGGAGTTCGACGTGCTGACGGGAATGCAGACCACAGCCCTCTCCGCCTCCGCCACCTCCGCCATGCGGGTGGTGAACCGGAACCTGGACAGTCTCTTCCGGGTCTTTGGGAACGACGGCTATGAGACCTCCTTCTACCATCCGGGGGACAACTGGTTCTATAACCGGGAAAATGTCTACCGCTGGCTGGGGGCGGAGGAGACGCGGTTCGTCGCGGACATGGAGGCCCCGGAGTACAAGGGCCGCTGGGTCACCGACGATTACGCCGCCGGCCTCATCGAAGAAGCCTTCGAGGAGGCGGAGGCCCCCCTCTTCCACTTCACCACCACCATTCAAAACCACATGTCCTACACCGCCGACAAGTACGGTCCGGACTATCCCTTCCCCCCCACCGGCGTCCCCGGCCTCTCGGAGGAAGCGGAGACCCTTCTCCAAGTCTATATCGAGGGGGTCCGGGACGCGGACGCCATGCTGGGCCGCCTCTGGCGGTACTTCCAGGCCCAGAGCGAGCCGGTGGTTCTGGTCTTCTTCGGGGACCACCTCCCCTATCTCGGAAACGACATGCTGGGCTACCGCCAGCTGGGGCTGGACGTCTTCCCCGGTCCCGAGGGGCAGGAGAATCCGGCGGCCTATGAGACGCCCTATATCATCTGGGCCAACGGCGCGGCGGCGGAAGCGCTGGACTGGGACGCGGCGGCGGCGTCCCTGGACCTGCCGGAGACGGTGTCCGCCGCCTTCCTGGGCGCGGCGGTGCTGGAGCTGACGGGCCGGGGGGAGGAGAGCCCCTGGTTCTCCTTCCTGAACCAGCTGCGCCGGGAACTTCCCGTCGTGCAGAAAACCCTCTGCCAGCTGGCGGACGGCTCCCTCACGGACACCGGAAGCCTCAGCGGCGGGCAGCGGGAGCTGCTCCGGAAGTGGCGGAGCTGGAGCTACTATAAGCTCCAGTACAAGGAGGTCCCATGAGCGCCCGGCCCCTGGCCCTCTGCGGGGTGCTGACCGCCCTGGCGGTGGTGCTGCTGTGCCTGGGGGGCATCCTTCCCGCCGCCGTGCTCTGCGCCCCGATTCTGGCCATGATCGCGCTTTTGCCCGTGCTGGAGGAGCTGGGCCCCAAGACCGCCGGAACGGTGTACGCTGCCGTGTCCCTCCTGGCCCTGCTGCTGGTTCCGAACCGGGAGACCGCTCTTGTGTACCTGTTCTTCGGCTGGTATCCCATCCTCCGGCCCAGGATCGCCGCCCTGCCCTCCCGGCTTCTGCGGGTTCTGGCCCGGCTGACGGTGTGCAACGCCGCCGCCCTGCTGCTCTACGGGCTGGTCCTGCGCCTCCTGGGCCTGACGGAGGAGCTGGCGGAGTCCGCCTGGTACTTCAACGCCCTGCTGCTGGTCATGGGCAACGTGGTGTTTCTGCTGACGGACTCCACCCTGTCCCGCCTCACCGGCATCTGGCACTGGAAACTGAAAAAGCATCTGTACCGTTAGGCCCTTTGCATCCGGCCTGACCCATTCTGATTGAGGTGATACCATGAAAACCGCGCTGGTTCTGGAGGGCGGCGCCCTGCGGACCATCTATTCCTCCGGCGTGTGCGACGCCTTTCTGGACGGGGGCCTGCCCCTGCCGGACTACACTTTGGGCGTCTCCGCCGGCATCGCTTACGGCGTCAGCTACCTCTCCCGGCAGAGCCGCCGGAACCTGCAACTGATCTGCCACTACGTGGGCGACAAGCGCTATATGGGCCTGCGGAACCTGGCGAACCCCAGGAACCGCTCCTACTTCGGCCTCAAGTTCGCCTACGAGACCATTCCCAACGAGCTGGTCCCCTTTGATTACGACGCCTTCGCCGCCTACCCTGGCCGGGCGGAGGCCGTGGTGACGAATCTGGACACCGGAGCGGCGGAGTATCTGCCCGTCCCCCGGCGGGACACGCCGAATCTGCTTCTCCAGGCCACCTGCGCCATTCCGCTGATGTTCCCCGTCATCGAAATCGGCGGAAAGCCCTATCTGGACGGAGGCTGCGCCGACGCCGTCCCCTGGCGGCGGGCTTTGGACGAGGGCTGCGACCGGGTGGTGGTGGTGCTGACCCGGGAGCGGGACTACCGCAAAAAGCCCGGCCGGTCCGACCAGATCATTGCCCGGGCCTTTCGGAAGCACCCCCGGTTTCAGGAGACCATGGAGACCCGGTCCGACCGCTACAACGCCTGCCGGGAGGAGCTGTTCGCTCTGGAGCGGGAGGGAAAGGTCCTGGTCATCGCCCCGAAGGACACGCTGGGCTGTTCCCGGACGGAGAAGAATCTGGATACCCTCCGGGCCCTGTGGCAGGAGGGCTATTTCGACGGCCGCCGGGAGGCGGAGCGGGTTCGGGAGTTCTGGACAAAGGAATGAGGAATTCCCTGGCCGGGGCAACGCGTCCCAGGCCGCAGGGCCGCGCCAAAAGCGGCTTGAAGCAGAAAAACAGGGCGTTCAAACGCGAAAGGGAGCGGGACCGCGCAGGCGGCGCCGCTCCTTTTTTCGTCCGGATGCGCGCACGGCTGCCATCAGAATACAAACCCGCGCGGCACCTGGACCAATGTCCACGCGGTCAGACGACGCGTATTTTGTCCTCACAGAGAAGACATCATACATCTATGTAGAAATATGATCTCACGGACCCTTGGATTTTGTCACTTCCTCCATTGACAGCGGGCCCTTTTACGGTGTAAACTTCAACACAACAAAGCGATACAGAAAACGGCGTTGATGGAGAAAAGTACCGCAGGCGTTCCGTCCCAGTGAGCGGGAGACAGTGCAAACCCCGCACAAAGAACCTGCGCGAAGAACACTCCGGAGCCCTAAGCTGAACCCGGGTCCCTCCGGCAGTAGGCGCGGCGAGTTGTGATCGTTACCTCACACGGGCTTGTTGGAGCCTTGAAGGTGACCGTTCCCCCTGGGGAAGGTAAATTAGGTGGCACCGCGGATAGCAGCTATTCGTCCTAAAATATTAGGAGATAGCTGCGTTTTTATTTTCCCGGACGGGATGAAATCAGGAGGTGCTTTTATGTGTTCGATTATGGGTTTTGAGAAAAAAGAGGTCACGAAGGAGGAGCTTCAGCCTTTCTTTGACCGCACCATCTCCCGGGGGCCGGACATGTCCCGCATTGCGGAGACCCCCTCCGGCTGGCTCTGCTTCCACCGGCTGGCCATCATGGGGCTGACCCCGGAGGGCATGCAGCCCTTCCATCTGGGGGAGAACTCTCTGGTGTGCAACGGGGAGATCTACGGCTTCCGCCCCCTCAAGCGCCAGCTTCGGGAGAAGGGCTACGTCTTTCAAAGCGGCAGCGACTGCGAGATTCTGCTGCCCCTCTACCAGGAGTATGGGCTGGAGATGTTCTCCCGGCTGGACGCGGAGTTCGCCCTCGTCCTCTACGACGGGAAAACGGACTCCCTCATCGCCGCCCGGGACCCCATCGGCATCCGTCCCCTGTACTACGGCACGGACCGGGCGGGCGGCATGGTCTTCGCCAGCGAGGCGAAAAACCTGGTGGGCCTGTGCCGGGAAATCCGACCCTTCCCGCCGGGACACTACTACGCCGGAGGGCGCTTCGTCCGCTACGCCGACCTGACCTCCGTGGACGCGTACTGCCGCGACGATCTGGAGACCGCCTGCAAAAAGATTCGCGGCAAGCTCATCGCCGCCGTGGATAAGCGCCTGGACGCCGACGCGCCCCTGGGCTTCCTCCTCTCCGGCGGGCTGGACTCCAGTCTGGTCTGCGCCATCAGCTCCGTCGTGCTGGGTAAGAACATCCGCACCTTCGCCATCGGCATGGACAAGGACGCCATCGATCTCAAATACGCCCGGGAGGCGGCGGACTACATCGGCGCGGACCACACGGAGGTCTATATGACCCGGGAGGAGGTCCTGGCCACCCTGGACAGCCTCATCGCGCTGCTTGGCACCTGGGACATCACCACCATCCGGGCCAGCATGGGCATGTATCTTTGCTGCAAGGCCATCCATGAGCGGACGGATCTCCGGGTGCTGCTGACCGGGGAGATTTCCGACGAGCTCTTTGGCTACAAGTACACCGACTTCGCCCCCAGCGGCGAGGAGTTCCAGAAGGAGGCAAAGAAGCGGGTAGACGAGCTCCATATGTACGACGTGCTCCGGGCGGACCGCTGCATCTCCGTCAACTCCCTGGAGGCCCGGGTTCCCTTTGGGGACCTGGACTTCGTGAAATACGTCATGTCCCTGGACCCCGAGATGAAGCGGAACACCTACGGCATGGGAAAATACCTCCTCCGTCACGCCTTTGAGAGGGACCGCCTCCTCCCCGACGGCATCCTCTGGCGGCAGAAGGCCGCCTTCTCCGACGCCGTGGGCCACTCCATGGTGGACGACCTGAAAGAATATGCCCGGCAGAAATACACGGACGCGGAGTTTGAAGCCCGGCGGCGTCAGTACGGCTATCACGCCCTTCCCTTCACCAAGGAAAGTCTGCTGTACCGGGAGATTTTCGAAAAGCACTACCCCGGCCAGGCGGCCATGATCCGGGACTTCTGGATGCCCAACAAGTCCTGGGAGGGCTGCGATGTGGACGATCCCTCCGCCCGGGTCCTGCGCAACTACGGCGCCAGCGGACAATGACGGGCCCCGGGAGGCCCCGAAGTTTAGAAGTATTACCAATTGTGTTTGGGCAATTTTATGCTAACATAATACTCAGAAATTTAGGAGGAACATGATATGAGTACCACCTTACAGCTCCCCGAGCTCTTCGGAAGCCGAGTCTTCAACGAGGAGACCATGAAGGACCGCCTCTCCCCCGCGTCTTACGGCGCCTGGAAGACCTGTGTCACCGAGGGCGCCCCTCTGGACATCTCCACCGCCAACGAGATCGCCGAGGCCATGAAGCAGTGGGCCGTGGAGCGGGGGGCCACCCACTTCACCCACTGGTTCCAGCCCATGACCGGCGTCACCGCCGAGAAGCACGACAGCTTCATCAACCCCACCGGCGGCGGCCGGATCATGATGGAGTTTTCCGGCAGGGAGCTGGTCCGGGGCGAGCCGGACGCCTCCTCCTTCCCCTCCGGCGGCCTCCGCGCCACCTTCGAGGCCCGGGGCTACACCGCCTGGGACCCCACCTCCTTCGCCTTTTTGAAGGAGGGCTCCCTCTGCATCCCCACCATCTTCTGCTCCTATTCCGGCCACGCCCTGGACAAGAAGACGCCCCTCCTCCGCTCCATTGAGGAGGTCAGCCGCCAGGCCATCCGCATCCTCCGCCTCTTCGGCGACACCGAGAGCCGCAAGGTCCTCGCCCAGGTGGGCCCGGAGCAGGAGTACTTCCTCATTGACAAGCAGCTTTTCAACCAACGCAAGGACCTGCGCATGACGGGGCGGACCCTCTTCGGCGCCAAGCCCCCCCGGGGCCAGGAGCTGGAGGACCACTATTTTGGCGCCATCAAGCCCCGGGTCGCCGCCTATATGAAGGACCTGGACGAGACCCTCTGGTCCCTGGGCGTCCCCTCCAAGACCAAGCACAACGAGGTGGCCCCCTCCCAGCACGAGATGGCCCCCGTCTACACCGACGCCAACACCGCCTGCGACCAGAACCAGCTGGTGATGGAGGTCATGAAGAAGGTGGCGGACCGGCACGGGCTGGTGTGCCTCCTCCATGAGAAGCCCTTCGCCGGGGTGAACGGCTCCGGCAAGCACGACAACTGGTCCCTCTCCACCGACACGGGGAGGAACCTCTTCCGCCCCGGCTCCACCCCCAGCCAGAACGCCCGGTTCCTCCTCTTCCTGGCGGCCTTCGTCAAGGGCGTGGACGATTACCAGGACTTCCTCCGCACCACCGTGGCCACCGCCGGAAACGACCACCGCCTGGGCGCTCAGGAGGCTCCGCCCGCCGTCCTCTCCATCTTCCTGGGCGACGAGCTCAACGCCGTGGTGGAGTCCATCATCCATGGGACCGAGTACACGGATACCAGCAAGAAAACGCTGCAGATCGGCGTGGACGTGCTGCCCGCCATCCGGCAGGACACCACGGACCGCAACCGCACCTCTCCCATGGCCTTCACGGGGAACAAGTTCGAGTTCCGGATGCTGGGCTCCTCCCAGTCCATCTCCGGGCCCAACATCGCCCTGAACACCATCATGGCCGAGGAGCTCAAGCAGTTCGCCGACGAGCTGGAGCCCTCCGCCGACTTCCAGGGGGACCTTCAGAAGCTGATCCGCCGGGTGTTCACGGAGCACCAGCGCATCATCTTCAACGGCAACGGCTATGACGGCAACTGGATCGCCGAGGCGGAGCGCCGGGGGCTCAGCAACCTCCAGTCCACCGCCGACGCCCTGCCCGCCTACATTCAGCAAAAGAACATCGATCTCTTCGTCAAGCACGGCATCTATACGGAGGCGGAGGTCCGGGCCCGGTATGAGATTCATGTGGAAAACTACCGGACCGTCCTCTCCATTGAGGCCAGCACCATGATCGACATGATCCGCCACGAGATTCTTCCCGCCGTCTCCAAGTACGCCGCCGACCTCTGCGGCCGGGCGGAGCGCAAGAAGGGCCTGGGCCTCCCCTGCGCCTACGAGATCAACACGGCCAAGGGGATTTCCGAAATCACGGACAACCTGATGGAGGCATGCCGTGTCCTGGCCTCGGACCTGGAGGATATGCCCGCCGGGCCGGAGGAGGCCATGCGCTACTGCCACGACACCCTGATTCCCGACATGAACGACGCCCGCGTCTTCGTCGACTCTCTGGAGGTTCTCACCGCCTCGGAGTACTGGCCCATGCCGGTGTACTCGGAGCTTCTGTTCTCCGTCTGACGGCGCGTTCAAACCAAAACAAAGTCCCGTGCCGGTACAGCGCCGGCACGGGACTTCTTTCTTAGAACCTGTATTCATAACCGGGGGATGCCGGATGGGCGAGGATTTTTCCTGCCAGACAAGGAGATTTTCCGCAGCAATCCTGACGGATTGCAAAAGACCGCCCAGGCGGCGTCTAACGGTTGTGAATACAGGTTCTTAATACCGCCCCGTCCAGTCCGCCATCAGGAGGACCGGCAGGGTCCACAGGAGCAGAAACAGCTCCAGCGCCAGGGGGTTGAGCAGGTCATAGGCCCCCAGGGACGTGAGGTAAAAGGTGAGCAGGGTTCCCGCCCAGCCCCCCAGCAGGGACAACGCCGCCGCCCGGCGGACCGCCTTGCACAGCCGGAGGCTGCCCGCCACGGTCTCCGCGTAGGGCAAAAGCCCCTCCCGGAACAGCAGGGCCCGGGGCAGGTCCCGGTCCTTCTCCGCCTCGCTGAGGGCGATGCGCTCCGAGAGGTCCGGGTATTCCAGGTGGATCGTCTTGCTGAATTTCCGCCGGATGAGGGCGGGGGTGATGTTGGGGTCCCGGGAGGCCAGAATGGGCTGGATGCGGCTGCGCTGCATCATCCGCAGGGCATAGTCCACGTTTTCCGCCGGGTTGTACTTCACGGCGAAGACGGCGGTCAAATGCCGGTCCACCGCCAGAAAGACGCCGGTGCGGAGGTTCAGGTCCCCCGGCAGGCGGATATTCATCTTCCGCATAAAGGAGGCACTGCCCATCAGCACGGACTCGCCCCGGATGGTCCCGGAGTAGCCCCCCTCCTCGTAAAAGCTGAAATCGTCCACCGTTTCATAGCATCCCCCCTCGCTGCGGATAAGGCTGTTGAACAGCCGCTCCAGTCCGGACCCGGCGGCCCTGGCCATGGAGGCCGCCAGGGAGACCGCCACCTCCGACTCCTCGCCGAAGAGCTTCCGGCCGTTGAGCTGGATGGCGCCGGGGGGAAAGAGGTCCGTGTCGGTGACGATCATCCGCCTCTGGGAGCTGATCTTCTGGGCCCCGGACCAGCCCGCCACGGCGCAGCCCGTTCGCTGGAGATGCTCCGACAGCTTGGACCAGGGCAGCGCCCAGCAAAGGGGCAGGGAGAAGGTGGCCGCCGCCGGGAGGATGGCGGAGAGGTTCAGAAGAAAATCGCCGCTGCGGCCCTGGCCCAGAGAGCTGAGCCCCGCGAAGACCAGGGACGCCGCCAAAAACACCGGCAGCAGCGCCGTCTGCCAAAGGGTGGACACATCGCTCCGGGCGGCGGTGGTGAAGAAGCCGGGAACGGACCCCCGCTGCTTGCAGGCCCCCTGGGGGGTGTTGGTGACCAAATACGGGGGGTCTTCGTCCAGAGCGGCGGCCCGGAGCATGTCGTAGTTCCCCTTGCTCTCCCGGCGGACGCCCCACTGGGCGAACACCAGGCTGAGGCAGCTGACGGCGGCATAGGGCATGGCGCCGCCGTATTCCTTTGTGAGAAGGCGGAGGGCGCAGTCCGCCGCCGCCGCCAGAACGGAGAGGGAGACCAGCAGCTCGCTGACGCAGCGCCGGTGGAGAAGCATCCAAACGCCCTTGACAAACACGTGCCGGCACAGCGCCGCCGTCAGCCCCAGGCAGACCAGCATGACGGCGCACCGGAGGCCCGGGTCCCCGGACCAGCAGGGCACTTTCACCTGATAGCGCTCCAAAAACAGGGCCAGGGTGGGAGGCAGGGCCGTCAGCAGGGGCAGGAGGAGACTGTGCCTCCGGGCCATGTAGAGCCGCCGGGCGTCGTGGGCCGCCTCCCACAGCGAGGGTTCCGGGCCGATGGGCTCCGGGTCGGGCTCCGGTTCCGGCTCCGGCGGGGGAGGAAGGGGCTCCGTCTCCTCCGCCGGCCGGCGGGAAAACAGGCCCCGGCGGGGAGACGGCAGAAGGGGCTCTTTGGCCTCCTCCATCACGGCATCCACGGTGCTGCCCACCACGTCCTCCAGGGAGATGGGCCGGGGCCGGGGGATTTTCAGACGCTCCGCCTCCGCCTTGGCCGCCTCCTCCGCCGCCCGCATGGGGTCCGGAACCGGGGCGGGCTTCCGGGGCGGGGCGGGAGGCGGTTTGGCCGGTGCCTCCGGCTGCGCCGCCGGAGCGGCGGGCTCCGCCTCCTCCGCCCGGGGGGGCTCCAGCGTCTCCGGAGGCGGCTCCAGTGAGCGGAGAAGATGCCGCTCCAGACTGCCGCCGAACTCCTCCAGAATGTCCTCCAGGGAGTAGTCCTCCTCCGGGGAGGCGGGCGCGGGGATGTTGTGGTCATCTTTTGAGGTCATGGACTTCCCTCCTTTGGAAGGCGATGGGAATGCGGCGGACGGAAGCGCCGGTTCACAGTTGGTTACAGCCTCTGGCGCACCGCCTCATACAGCAGGATAGCCGCGGCGGCGGAGGCGTTCAGGGAGTTCAGCTTTCCCCGCATGGGGATGCGGACCAGAAAGTCGCAGGTTTCCGAGACCAGGCGCCCCATGCCGCTGCCCTCGCTGCCGATGACGATGGCGGCGGGGCCCTTCAGGTCCGCGTCATAGAGGGAGGTGGCCCCGTCCGCCGCCGTGCCGAAGACCCAGACCCCCTCTTTCTTCAAATCCTGCAAAAGAGTGGGGATGTTGGCCACCCGGGCCACGGGCACATGGGCCACCGCCCCGGCGGAGGTCTTGGCCACCACCGCCGTAAGCCCCGCGCTGCGGCGCTTGGGGATGACGACGCCGTGGGCCCCGGCGCACTCCGCCGTGCGGATGACGGCCCCCAGGTTGTGAGGGTCCGAGAGTTCGTCGCACACCACCAGCAAAGGGGGCTCCCCCCTGTCCGCCGCGGCTTGCAGAATGTCCTCCACATGGGCGTACTCCCGGACGGAGGACAGGGCGATGACGCCCTGGTGGGCGTGGGTGCGGCTCATGGCGTCCAGCTTCCGTTTGTCCGCCTCCACCACCACGGCGCCGGCGGCCCGGGCCTTGGAGGCGATGTGGCCCAGGGTCCGGTCCGTCTCGCCCTTTTGGAGATAGATTTTGTCGATAGCCGCCCCGGCCCGCAGGGCCTCAATGACGGCGTTGCGGCCCTCAATGACGCCGTCGGCCTCGGGGGCGGGGAAATCACGGTGATCCATAGGCGTTCCTCTTTCGGCGAAAAATTTTGTCGATACATTATAGTATAGCATAGGTTGCGGCAACAATAAAGAAGGAATTTTCAGAGGCGGCAAGGGGCCATACTTGAATTTACAGAAACTTCATGAAACATCCTTGAGACTTTTGGGGTTCTGTGATATACTGCCATATAATTTCGCCGACTCTTACGGTCTGCCTGGGACGTCGCGTTTCTCTCTGAAAGGAGCTACTGCATACATGGACCAAAACAACAACAAAAAACCGAACAATCAAAAAGGAAACAACTGGCGGGGCTTTATCCACCTGATCTGCTGGGCCGTGCTGCTGGCGGTGCTGGTGAGCTACGCCACCACCTACATGACCAGCATGGGCCGTCAGGCCAGCTCCGTCGAGCTGGAGTACAGCGAGTTTTTGGATATGCTGGACTTCGGCAAGGTCGCCGGGGTGGATTTTGACAACAGCGAGTCCATCCTCCTCATCACCCCCGTGGACGGATACGTCTATACGGACGGGGAGGGGCGGGAATACACCAAAACCACCCTGGAGGACGGAACCTCCGCCTACACCTTCACCAACGCCTTAGGGCAGGAGCAGCACGCCTCCCTGGAGCTGTTCACCGTCCGCCTCCAGTCCTATGACGCCATTGTGGAGCACATTCAGGAGCTGAACCGGCAGTCGGGCAGCCACGGCGAGGGAGAGGGCATCCGCATCAACCAGGACTACCAGCCCCCCATGAGTCCCATCCTGCTCTTCCTGGTGAATCTGGCCCCCTTCTTCATCATCATTCTGGTCATGAGTCTGGTCATGAGCTGGATGGCCAAAAAGGGCATGGGAGGCATCGGCGGCATCGGCGGCGTGGGCAAATCCAACGCCAAGGTTTATATGGAGAAGTCCACCGGCGTCACCTTCAAGGACGTGGCCGGCCAGGACGAGGCCAAGGAATCCCTGACGGAGATCATCGACTTCCTCCACAACCCCGGAAAGTACACGGAGATCGGCGCGAAGCTGCCCAAGGGCGCGCTGCTGGTGGGCCCCCCGGGCACCGGCAAGACCCTGCTGGCCAAGGCCGTGGCC
>NZ_CAJTUX010000001.1:68604-198014 GCF_910579365.1 uncultured Oscillibacter sp. | reverse complement strand
AGCAGCCGATGCGAAGGGGGAGCTTCTGCTCGAAGATCTCCTCGATGGTGGAGACATTGTGCTTGGTCAGGAAATCGTTGGAGATGCAGTTGATGTAGCACACCGCGGTCAGGCCGCCGATGACGGCGGAGTAGCCGCTGGTGGGAGCCTTGCCCAGGGTGCCCTCTTCCCGGGCCCACTTGGCGGGAGCGGCGTTGATGAACGCCAGATCCACGCCGCCGCCGGCGAACAGATAAGGAGCGCCCATGCCGCCGGGGTTGGTGGGCTGCACGTCTACCAGGCCGAAGCCGCCCTGGTTTTCCAGGTACTTGCTCATTTCAACAATGATGTTGTAAGAGCCGGAGCCCACAGCGTCGGAGGAGAAAACAATGGTCTCGCTGGAGAAATCGGCGGAGTCGCTGCCGCTGTCGGCAGGGGCGGAGGAGCCGGAGTCCGCGGGGGCGGAAGAACCGCTGTCGGCGGGGGCGTCGGTCTTGCCGCTGTCACCGCCGCAGGCGGCCAGGCTCAGCACCAGACTCAGGGTAAGGAGCAAAGCAAATACTTTCTTCATTTCATTTCTTCCTTTCTGATACTTGTGGATAAAGTCGTATTCTTCACCGGCATTGGGCCGGATAAAGACGGTTTACTCTTCGGCCTTTGCGTTGGCCATGCGGATGCCGTAGTCCATGGCGTTGACGAGGCTGAGCTCATTGGCGTGGCCGTCGCCCGCGTGGCCAAAGCCCGTGCCGTGGTCCACGCTGGCTCGGATGATGGGCAGGCCCAGGGTGACGTTCACGCCGGCCACGGCGTCCCAGTGGCCCTCGGCCTTGTTGTAGACAAAGCCCTTGACCTTCAGGGGGATGTGGCCCTGGTCGTGATACATGACCACCACGATGTCATACCAGCCGCCCAGCGCCTTGGAGAAGACGGTGTCCGGCGGAGTGGGCTTCTTCTCGGGGATGATGATGCCCTCCGCCATGGCGGCGTCGATGGCGGGCTGAATCTCCTCGATCTCCTCCCGGCCGAACATGCCGTTCTCACCGCAGTGGGGGTTCAGGCCCGCCACCGCGATCTTGGGCTCTTTGATGCCGATGGCCTTGCAGCCCTCGTTGGCGATGCGGATGACGTCCAGCACCCGGTCCTTCTTCACCCGGTCGCAGGCCTCCCGCAGGGAGACGTGGGTGGAGACGTGGACCACCCGGAGCTCCTCATGGGCCAGCATCATGGTGTACTTGGAAGTCTTGGTGTAGTCGGCGTAAATCTCGGTGTGGCCGCTGTAGTGGTGGTCCGCCATGTTGATGGCTTCCTTGCTCAGGGCGTTGGTGATGGTGGCGTCCACCTCGCCGGCCAGAGCCAGCTCGATGACCTTCTTCACGTACTGGAAGGCCGCCTCGCCGCCCAGGGCGGTGGCCCCCAGGCCGAAGGGCTTTGGATTCTCCGGGTCGCCGGGAATGTCCTCCGCCTTCACAATGCCCAGGTCGTACACGTCGATGACGCCGTACTCATAGCTGGCCTCGCTGACGGAGTGGATGCCCCGGATTTTCATGTCGATGCCGGAGACCTTCTTCGCCGCCTTGGCGGCGTACTCCATGGCGCTGACGTCGCCGATGACCAGGGGACGGCAGCGGTCGTAAACCGCCTTGTCCGCCAGGGCCTTGACGGTGATCTCAGGGCCGTTGCCGAAGGGATCGCCCATGGTGATCCCCAGGATAGGCTTATTCATAATAACAGCACCTCCTCAGTTTTTATAGCGCATGATACCGGCTTTGCCGGGGACAGCCGCTTAGCAAAGACCCTTTTCCCCGCTCTCTTTCAAAACGGCTTTCAGCTCCTCCACGCCCTCGTCACAGAGGTAGTTGAAGGGCTTGCGGCAGTCGCCCACGGGATAGCCCATCAGGGCCACGGCCTTCTTGATGATGGTGTTGGGGTTGCCGAACTTGAACACCCGCTGGAGGGGAACGATGGCATCCTGGGCCGCCTGGGCCTTCTCCAGGTCGCCGGCGGCGAAATAGTCGTAGATGGAGGCGATGGTCTTGGGCCACAGGTTGGCCCGTCCGGCCACGCCGCCGGCGCCGCCCGCCTTCAGGCAGGGGAGGATGTTGCCGTCGTTTCCGGCCAGAACGGCGAAGTCCTTGCCGATATCACGGGTGAGCTGAATGTAGGCTTTCAGGTTCTCCAGGTCGCCGCTGGAGTCCTTGGCTCCCAGGATAACGTCCACATCCTTCGCCAGCTTGGCCACGGTCTCCGGCAGGAGCTTGTTGCCGGTGCGGGCCGGGATGTTATAGAGCACAATGGGGATGTTCACGTGCTTGGCCACCTCGCAGTAGTGGTCATACAGCTCCTTCTGGCTGGCCAGGGCGAAGCTGGGCGTGATGATGGACAGCACGTCCGCCCCCATCTCCTCGGCCCGCTTGCTCATGTACACGGTGTCCCGGGTAGAGATGCAGCCGGTTCCGGCGTAGATGGGGATACGGCCCTTCACCTGGTCCACCGTGGCCTCCAGAATCTCCTCCTTCTCCTTCAGGCTGAGGATATAGGCCTCGCCGTTGGTGCCGAAGGGGAAGATGCCGTGAACGCCGCCGGCGATCTGCCGCTCGATCTGGTTGCGGAGCTCGGGGATGTTGATGCTCTCGTCCTCAGGATTCATGGGAGTGATGACCGGCGGAATGATGCCCTTGATCTCGAGTTGCTCCATATTCGCACTCTCCTTATTAAAATTCCTTTACAGGACTTCCTGGTAGATGTTCCGGGCGTCCTCGGCCGTAACCGGACGCATGTTGTTCACCAGCAGGCGGGTGACCTCCATGCCGGAGGCAACCAGGGCCTCCAGATCCTCCTTGGGCACGCCGAACTCTGTGAGGCTGGTGGGGATATCCAAGTGCTTCACAATGCCCTCCAGCCGCTGGATGACGGCGGCGCTCTTTTCCTCCTCTGTCTTGGCGTCTCCCTTGAGGCAGCGGTCATAGGCCTTGGCCAGCAGGGGACGGCAGGCGGGTTCGTTGAAGCGCATCACCGGAGCCAGGAGGATGGCGTTGGACACGCCGTGGGCGATGTGGTACTTGCCGCCCAGGGGATAGCTTAAAGCGTGGACGGCGGTGGTGCCGGAGGCGGTGATGGCCACGCCGGCGTAAAAGCTGGCAAGCAGCATAGTGTTTTTGGCGTCCATGGCCTCCGGGTCGTCGCAGGCCCGCTCGATGCTGTTCAGGATCATGTCCAGGGCCTGGAGGGCGAAGAGGTCGCTGAAGGGATTGGCCTTGTTGCTGGTGTAGCACTCAATGGCATGGGCCAGGGCGTCCACGCCGGTGGCGGCGGCGATCTTCCGGGGCAGCTTCTTGATCATCACCGCGTCCAAAATGACATAGTCCGCGATCATCTCCGTGTTGACGATGCCGACTTTCAGCTGCTTCTCCGGCACAGCCACGATGGCGTTGGGCGTGGCCTCGGAGCCGGTGCCTGCGGTGGTGGGAATCATCAGGGTCTTCATGCACTTCCGTGCCCGGCCCGGCTCGTCCAGCAGTTCCTTGATGCCGTACTCGTCGGTCATCAGGACGCTGGCCAGCTTGGCGGTATCCATGACGCTGCCGCCGCCCACGGCCATGATGAAGTCCGCGCCGCAGTCCTTGCACTGGTCCACCAGCTTCTGCGCCTCCATATAAGAGGGCTCCGCCGGCAGGTCGTCCAGAATCACGGTCTCCACGCCGGTCTCCCGGACCTTGGCCATGGGGAACTCCAGCAGTCCCGCGCCCTCAATGCCCTTGTCCGTGAAGACCACCAGGCGCTTCACCTCATTGGCCGCGAAAATCTCCGGAATCCGGCCCAGCGCGTCCTCGCCGCTGTAGACGGCGTGGGGCATTTTCAGTTCATACTTTGTCAACATACTCCATCCTCCTCTTGATCTCCGGCGCCCAGGGACCGCGCCAGCCTGCAAAACAGGTCTGGCTCCCCAAAGCCGCCGGATTTTGAAATGATATGATACGTCTTCCCGCGGTACACAAAGTCCGTCAACACCGCGCCGGTATCCAGCTCGCACACCGGCGACAGCTCCGCCACTCCCACGGCCCTGGTCAGGGCCAGCAGAGTATCCCCGCCGGTGCAGAGAAGCGTGGCGTCCAGTCCCCCGTCCAGCAGCCGCTGCACCAAGTGGCCCAACTGGTCCGAAATGCGGACCCGGAGCTCCTCGGTGGTAAGTCCCCGCTCTCTGGCATAGAGGACGGTGTCCTCACAGTCCGCCGGATCGTTGACGTCCAGAATGAAGCGCCGCTCTCTTTCCGCAGTCTCCAGCCAGGAGGCCACCACTCCGGCGCACTCCGGCGTCTCCCTCCAGGCGGATTCCAGCTTCTGAACCGGCGTCAGGTGAACGTGGGGGAACCCCGCCGCCTCCGCAGTCTCCATCTGCCGCAGCGTCACCGGGTTCACGCTGCCGCAGGCCACGAACAGCGCCGGAACCAGGTATGGCATCCCGGGAGGCGTCCCCTCCAGCTCCAGCAGCTCCGCCACCACCGACGCGAAGCCCGCGCACCCGGCGCAGAGGCGCAGCCCCTCCCCGCCCAGACTCCGGCCAATTCGCAGCAGGTCCTGGTCCGTCTCCGCGTCGTAAATCTGGATGCCGGGGCGGCCTGCCGCCGCCTCCTCCCCCAGTTCGTGAAGCACCGCCGGCTTTTCCGTCTGCGCTCTCAGAATTTCCGCCACCGAGGAAGCCGCCACAGGCTCGAAGGGGTCCTGGCCGAAGACGCTCTCGGCCACGGGCACGCCGTCAATGTAATGCACGCCCTTTCGGGTGATCCGCTTCATCTTCGGAAGGGCTGGCAGGAAGGTCAGGCTCTCCGCCCCGGCGGCGTCCAGCACCGCGCCCAGCTCCGCGCCGACGTTGCCCCGGAGGGCGGAATCCGTTTTTTTGTAAACATGGGTGAATCCGGCTTCCAGCGCGTCCGTTACCGCCCGGAACACTGTGTCATAGGCCGCTTCCGGCGGCAGGTGCCGGGTCTCCGCGTCCAGGACCAGCACCTGGATATCCTCTCCGGTCCGGGAGAAGTCGTAGGCCGGGTCCGTCACCACACAGGTCCTCGCCCCGCGCACCGCGAACTGGACGCCTGTATCCAGTGCGCCTGTAAAATCATCCGCTATCATCAAGAGCTTGACCATGCCGCACCCCGCATATGTCCATTTTTGAAACATATTTCTTCTTCCATCTTTTGCGCCAGCGTTTTTATCAAAAATTCCCACATCAGCTTTGTTTCTTTGGGCTTATTTTATAAAGATTTTCTGCGATGCGCAATCTTTTTTTCTTCCCAAAGCGTTTAATTTTGAAACACGCCGAAAAAGGCTTGCACTCTTTTTGTGCGTTTGGTATAATGCGTTTAAAATTTAAACAGTTTTGGAGGGCTTATGGATACGCCAATTCGCGTGCTGGGCATCGCCCCTTACGAGGGAATGAAGACTTTGATGAGCAATCTGGCGGAAGAATATCCCCAAATGGACCTGACCCTGTTTGTGGGCGACCGGGAACTGGGCCTGGAAATCGCCCGGGCCAACTTCCACGGAAATTACGATGTGGTGATCTCCAGAGGAGACACCGCTTCCATGCTGCGCCGGGACCTGTCCCTCCCGGTGGTGGAGATCGAGGTGTCCATGTACGATCTTCTCTGCTCGCTGAAGCTGGCGGGGGGGCTGGACGGCAAAACCGCCTTTATCGCCGCCCCCAGCATTGCGGAAAACGCCCGCCTTCTCTGCAAGGCCATGGATTACGCCATGGAGGTACACACCTATCACTCCCATGACATGGTGGAGCCCATTCTGCTGGAACTCCAGCAGAACCACTGTCAGGCCGTTCTCTGCGACACGCTGGCCAACACCACTGCCAAGCGCCTGGGGATGAACGTCTTTTTGGTCACCTCCTCTGTGGAGAGTATCCGGAAAGCCTTTGAGCAGGCTCTGCGCATCTGCGCCAGCCAGCAGCGCCTGCGGGAGGAGAACCTCTTTCTCCGGGAGCTGATTCAAGGGCAAATCAGTCAGACGGTGGTCTTCGACCAATCCGGAAGCCTCTTCCTCTCCACGCTGAACGACCCGGTGCCGGAACTGCTGGACCTCCTCCGGCGGGAATTGCCGGAATCCCAGAAGGACCTGGAGCGGCGGATCGTCCGCAATCTCGGCGGGATGCTCTACTCTATCCGGGCCCGGCAGATCAGCTCCGGCGGGCAGCCCTATACCGCTTTCTTCGTGGACGCCCGAAAAACCCCCCTCTCCCCCAGTCAGGTGGGCATCGAGTTCGCCACCCGGCCGGAGGCGGAAAGCGCCTTTTACGACAGCATCTTCAGCTTCGCCGGCACCATCGGCGACTTCCGGGAGGAGATTGCCCGCATCAACCAGAGCAGCGCCCCGGTGATGGTCACCGGGGAGGACGGCACCGGCAAGGAGTCCATGGTGGGGGCGCTGTATATGCGCAGCGTTTTGCGGAACAACCCCCTGGTCTCCATCAATTGCAGCCTCCTCAACGACCGGAGCTGGACCTTTCTTTTGGAGCACCACAACTCCCCCCTCTCCGACGAGGGAAACACGCTGTATTTCGCCAGCGTCGACGTACTCTCCCCGGAGCGGCGGCGGCAGCTGCTGGCCGTCCTGGCGGAGATGGACGTCTGCCGGCGGAACCGGGTGATCTTCTCCTGCGTCTGCCAGCCGGGGGAGTATATCTCCAGCGTGGGCTCCCTGTTCACCGACAAGCTGTGCTGCCTCTCCCTCTACCTGCCCCCTCTGCGGCAGATGGCGGAGCGCATTCCCACGCTGGTCAACCTCTCCCTGAGCTATCTGAACGCAGACCTGCCCCGGCAGATTCTGGGCGTGGAGCCGGAAGCCATGGCCCTGCTGCAAAACTTCCAGTGGCCCCACAACTATACACAGTTCCGCCGGGTCCTGGGGGACCTGGCCGTCACCGCGCCGGGGCAGTCCATCACCGCCGACAGCGTCCGCCAGCTTCTGCGGAAGGAGCGGCACGTGGGGGTCTTCACCTTCCGGGCGGAAAATGCCGCCGTCCCCCTGGACCTGGGCCGGACGCTGGAGGAAATCAATCAGGACGTGGCCCTCCGGGTGCTGGAGGAAACCGGAGGCAACCAGACCGCCGCGGCAAAGCGCCTGGGCATCAGCCGGACCACGCTGTGGCGGCTTTTGAAAAAATAAGGCCCGTGGGACGTCGTTTTTCAAGAATTTTGCAGGGACGGCGGCCATTGGCCGCCGTTCTGGATTGTGTGTCCGGCCGGCGGTCTCTTCACCGCCCGCTGAAACGAAGAATGCGGAACGCCTTGGGACAGAGGTCTGTCTCAAGGCGTTTCTATATCAGGACGCGCCAGGAAAAACCGGCACAACATCTAAAATAGAGGCGGGATATTTGGATAATATTATCAAAACACCATAAATAAGGGGTCCATACTTCCATCGACGCGCTGCGGCAGATCATCAGTCAGTGACCGGGGAAAGGAGCATCCACCATGAAAATTGCGTTCGACGTTGACGTCCTGGCCAAGCAGATGCCCATCAAAGACTACGTCCGCAAGGTGGCGGACTGGGGCTACAAGTACATCGAGCAGTCTCCCCATCCCCGGATTAACCCCTTTTATAAGCATCCTCTGTTCTCGAAAGAGTGCGAGGAGGAGTACCGCAAGGCCCTGAAGGAGACCGGCGTGGAAATCTCCAGCTTCATCGTGGTCTACCGCTGGTCCGGCCCCACCGAGGAGCAGCGCCAGCACGCCGCCATGGGCGAGGGCGAGGTGGACTTCGACGGCATCTTCGAGACGCTGCGGGAGATGGACTTCGCGGGCAAGCAGCTCCAGCCCGCCGCGCCGAAAGTGGGCGGAGACAACATCATCTGCGTCAGCTATTTCGGCTTCCCCGAGAAGATGGACCGGCAGGCCCCCGAGGTCCTGGAGCGCATGCAAGGCGAGCTTCTGGACCAGTAAGACCGTCTGTCTGCATGTCAATTTTCCGCAAGAGATTCCATCCTTTTCGATGGGGTCTCTTGCGGATTTTTTCCGCCGTTTTTCATCTGCCGCCCCACGCCTTCGGTCCGGCGGAGCCGAAGACCACAGGTTTCAAAGCGTCCCGGAGAAGCAAATGCGAATAAAAACACAGGAACTTCCTTTCGAAGTCCCTGTGCGGTATATACATATCAAAATTCATCCTCATCCATATCCAGGTCTGCGTCTTCGTCATGCTCCTGATAGACAGGACCGTCCTCTCCGCCCAACAGCTCCGTGGCCCGTATGCGGCGCCGGTCTTTGGCTGCTTCCACATTCTGGTGAATCAGCTCCTTCACCATGCGGGGGTCCTTTACATTCTTCAGGTCCAGATGCGGAATGCTTTTGTCCGAGGACACGACGCATACCGTTCCCACGCCAAAAATACGCTGCCCCAGATTCATGGTCAGCCGCAGGTCCCGGACCCGGTAAAGCAGCACCTCGTCCGATTTCACGTTGAGAAAGCCCGTCTCGCAGAACAGGCGGTCCTCGCTGAGACGGTACCGGGTAAACGAAAGGGGCATGCCCCAAAAACGCTTACGGTCCTTCCACAAATATTCAATGGCTTCCATCATTCAGCCCCCCTTATTGCATGTCAGTATATCATGTCCCCGGGCAATGCGCAAGTATCTGCTCTTGGGATGTATTGTGTAAAGGGTGGTTTCACCACCGAATACATTAACATGGCTGGTGGTGGTATGGCCTGCCGCCACCGTGCGCTCTCCAGGAGTATTACATATCCGCCATTGACCGAGCCATTACCTTTGTCCAAACCGGGACGGTGGACTACCACACCGCCGTCCGCTCCACCGTCAAGGACATGGCGAAAAGCGGCCTCCGGCGGGTGACGTTCGATTCCGGATACTCCCGCCGCCTGGACAGCCAAGCCCGAATGAATATCCTGGAGGGCGTGCGGCGGCTGAATGGGGAGATGATGGAGGAGACCGGGCGTCGCTTCGGGGCCGACGGCGTGGAAATCTCCGCTCATGCCTTGTGCGCCCCAGACCACATTGACATCCAAGGGCGACAGTACCGCAAGGCGGAGTGGGACCGCATCAACAGCGGCCTCAAACGGCCTATCGGGACCTTAAACTGCCACCACTACGCAACGCCGATTATCTACGGCGTCTCCCGTCCGGTGTACAGCAAAAAGGAGCTGTCGGAGATCAACCGCCGGAGCAGTGAGACGGTAAAGTGGAAGGACATTGAAATGACCCGGTACGAGGCCAGCCAAAAGCAGCGTCAGCTGGAAACGGCCATCCGGTATGCCAAGGATGAGCGGGACGCCATGACGGCGGCAGGGGACAAGCTGGGGGCCGCCCAGGCCCGGAAAAAGTCCGCCGCCCTTGGGCGGGAATACAAAGCCTTCTGCGAGAAAACCGGCCTGACACCCAGGCTGGAAAGGACACGGTCCATGACGGGGCCGACGGTGGTAAAGGTATGATAATAGATGAAAAGACCATCAAAGCCGCCGAAGCTGTCCTTTCCAAGGGCGAACGCGTGGAGCTGATACCCGTCAAGGACGGCGTGAAGGTTGTGCGGGTGCGGCGGGAGGAGGTGAAGAAGAATGTTTGACGGGAATCTTTGCAATGCTGGACTTTTCCCGGCAGAACTCGTAGAGCGCTTTATCCAATCGCCGATGTTCAGTTTTCCGTGCTATACCTGCGAGCACAAAGGGGAAGAAACTCCGCGCTGCAAAAACCATAATCAATGCGGGCTATGGCTCGACTGGGCAAAGAAAACAGGGCTGACAAAGTAAATACTTTTCCGCCGTCTAAGCGTTGACGGCGAAGAACCGAGCGTGGTTATTCATCCGGAAATGGGTGAGTGACCACGCTTTTTCTTTTGGTAAAACCCACTCAGGTGGTTTTATACAACTTTTCCTCCCGGCGCGGAGGTTTAAAGAGCGCCCGCCCCCGCGCTGTGGTGCAGCGGCTTTACAAATCAAAACCATCTCGGGGCAGAAAGGAACCTCATGGACTTCAAAAGCATTTTTAACGGCGAATCCCTGACTCTGGAGCAGTTCAACGAGAAGACCAAGGGCATGAAGCTGGCGGACCTCTCCGGCGGCGAGTACGTGGCTAAGGGCAAGGCCAAAGACCTGGCCGACGAGGTGGAGCGGCTGAAAGCTGCCCTCTCCGACCGCGACAACACCATCAAGAAGCTGGAGGAGGCCAGCGGCAACGCTGAGGCCATCCGTAAGGAGCTGGAGCGCTACAAGCAGGAAGAGGCCGACCGCAAGAAGGCCGAAAAGGAGGCCGAAACCGACCGCATCCTTACCGAGGCGGCGGAGCAGGCCCTGGACGGCAAGGAATTCGTCAACGAGTTCACCCGGAATCATTTTGTCGCGGAGCTGAAGAAGGCCATCGCCGACCCCGCCAACAAGGGCAAGGGCAACTACTGGGCGGGACTCTCCGTGCAGTTTGTCGCTATGGCCCCGCAAAGAAGGTGACGTTGTGGCGGAGCAAAATAAAATTGTTTACAGCAACCGGACCTTCAACACCGCCAACATCGACTCAGCTTCCCTTCACCTGGCCTCCGGCCTGATGGGGAACCGCCTGGAGGCCGGCACCTTCACGGCGGTGGCGGCGGAGGGGGAACCCTTGCGGCCGCTATGAATGGAGGGCGTATCACGGTTTACGGCGGAGCCGCCGGCGCGGGAGGCGCGGGCAGCCAGGGCGGCAACGGGGCCGCGGGCTGTATCATCTTGTACTACGGCGTCAAGACGGTTGTGGAATGAGAAAGGGACATGCCTATGATTACATTGAAAAACTGGAGGCTGGAGATTCCACCCTGTGAACGGTCCCAGGGCTACAAGGGGGAAAACCTGTCCTCCCGGCTGGAAATCGAGACGGACACCGGGCTAGAGTGGCTTTACTATCTCTCCCGGGGAAGTGACGGTGAATATCCGGGCGGAAGCCGGGGTTGTCAAGAAGTCCGATATGGGGTTTCTGTTCGTCTCCGACTCCGTTGTGAGCGGAGAAGCGCCGCCGGAGCCCGTCCCGTCCCCGGGCGGCGTAACGGACCACCGGCAGCTGACGCACCGGGACGCGGAGGGGCAGCACCCGGTGGAGGCCATTGAGGGGCTGAAGGAGGCGCTGAGCCGCATTCCAAGTCCCATGACCGCGGATGAACTGCGAAAAATTTTAATGAGTGAGGGGTGACCTGGCGGGGATTCGAACCGCGGACCCGCTGCTGCATATGCCTAACTGTCCGTTTGTCCTTTTTTCCGGTTCAAAAAAATTGGTAAAGCGAAAGGAATTTGAGGATTATATTGGACAGAAAGTCATAATATGACCTATTAAAAAGAGCGGTAAAATAACGCTTGAGATAGAGGGCGGTATCTGCTATACTCATGGTGTAGTAGAGTGCTCTCTTTCTTTGTGAGAAAGGAGCCGGTTTATGGGAAAGAACTTGAAAGGCAAAGAATGTGATAAAGGAATTTGCCGGAGAAAGGATGGGTTATACTTAGCACGATTTGTTGACAAAGCAGGGAAAAGGCATGATAAATGTTTCCGAAAGCGTCCAGAAGCCGTAAACTGGCTGAGGAAGCACGGGTTCTCGGCAGGCAGGGAGGACAGAGCGCGGAGCAGAACGAAGAAAACTTTGCGTCGCCTGATATGACGGTAGACGCATGGTTTGAATTTTGGATTGAGAACATTGTAGGTGATTTGGCCCTTAATACTCGCCGAAACTACCGTGAAAGGTATGTAAACAATGTTCAGCCGGTAATTGGAAAAATGCTTCTGCGGGATGTGCGACCCATGCACTGTACGAAAATTCTGATTGGAATGGATGCCGATTACGCGGGCTCAACTATCCGACAAACCTGTATCGCAATGGGTACGATGTTTCGTTCTGCTGAGATGAATGGTATGATCCCTAAACATCCTATGGACGGGGTTAGATACGCCAAGCCGGTACGCGTTCCCGGCGATATCAAGTATCTCACGGTCGAAGAACAGGAAACGTTTTTGGAAGTGGTAAAAGGGTCACACAATTATTACCAGTATGCACTTATTTAAGAGACCGGTCTGTGTACTGGTGAGATGATTGGTTTGACTTGGGACTGCATCGGCTGGGAAAAAGGACACGCACAGTAAACAAGACTTTGGAGTTCCGGCACAAGCGGACAGAGCGGAGAGCAGGGCCGCCCAACACAGTTACCAGCTACCGCACAATCCCACTCACGATCAGAGCATATAACATCCTCTTAGCGGTTCACGCATCCAAGGAATTTCGGAAACAATCTCCTCTGCTGAATCAGACACTGGCTTATGTTGACCGGCGCGCTGGACAAAATAGTGCGTTGGTTATGACAAATTTGGTCTTTATCAATTTTCAGACAGGGGAGCCCAGCAAAAATAGCAGCTATGACACCCATCTTTACAAAATTTGCGATGAGAGCGGAATGCAGCCGAAGGTACTTCAGAAGCTACTGGGTCACGCCAGTATCCAGACCACCATGGATAAATATGTGCATGTGACAGATAGCTCACTGACCGCCGGTGTACGGCAATTTGAGGCCAGCAGAATGTAACTGCACATAAGTCAATGGCAAAATGGTGAAGAAATGGTACAGTAATGGTGAAGCTCTAAAGGAGCAAAACCTGAAAACCATTGCCTTTATAGTGATAAGGAACTAAATTCACTTATCACTGTTAGCTGACGGTTTCGGGGTGCATACAAAAGCCCGCCTGAGTCCTTACATGGATTCAGACGGGCTTTATTTCATAGACTGTTACCAATGAATACTCTACAGATAGGGCTCTTAAAGTTTCTCTGTCCACGCTTGAAAGAATTTTTCAATTCCTACTGTAGCTCCGGCCAACCCGACATAGGAAGTCGGCATATTATACTGACTACAGTATTGCTGCACAATGCTCCGCATCTGGGACAGCGCAGAAGAAAAACTATAAGAGAGGCCGCTCTTGCTACTACCACCCAGCTTTGAAAATGTATCAGCAATATCTAACCCTACTTTTACTGCATCTTGGCTGCTGGATGTCTTAGCCGCGCCAATGACAGACTGTGACCACACTTGACCCCGTTGCACCTGTGCTATGCCCCGTTCGTACAGACGGTCAATAGCAGTGGAGAACATTGTACCTGCTTCTCCCTTATCTCCGGCATAATAGCTACTAAGGGATTTGGCAATTCCCATTTTGGCAAAAGCCTCTGTGGTTTGACCATTCAAGGACCCTGCGCTGACATTTTTGAAAGACTCCGATAGTTCTCGGCCTATTTGCTGCATTTCCTTCAGTTTGGAAATCGTAACATCTGAGCCGCCAATAGTGAGTGTCGTTTTCACTTTACTTAAATCCGGGTTTTCCCCATTTTTAATCTGCTGGGATAGCTCCTGGACAACATTTGTGATTTGATCCATCAAAGCACTTTGCGTTTCGTCGATGTATCCAGTTTTATAGTAGTCCTCACCTGTGAAAAAGCTCAATGTATCGCGCACAAAGGACAGATCATTGATATTCCGATGCTGGAATACCTCATTATCCCCTAATGTAGCGTATTCCTTTGCTGCGTCCGTCAGAAAGTCAAAGCTCTGATATAAAAACGCATGGGTAGCGCCGCCCGCTTTTGCACTTTTTCTCGCATCGTCAGCAGTGGTCATGTTGGGGTCGATTGTAGTGATGATCCAGCCTGTAGGTTTGTTCTGAACAACTGTTTTTCCAGTCAGCGACGAGTCACTAACGGCATCATCGGCACCGTCATAGTTGAGACAGATGCTTGGATCAAACAAGTCAAACTTTCCAGCATGATAATCACGATTGACCATATCTGTAACTGCTTGTACTTTGGCTGCGTCCAAAGATGCTTTGTGGCCCACTTCACTTGTCTGGCCTACGGTGTGTTGAACCGCAGGGTTGCACCCAGCATATTGTCCAGATAATGAAACGATAGCCATATCGCATTCCCTCCATTTATCAATTCCGATCCATCCATGCTTGGAAGAATTTTGAGATATTGTCCGTAGCGCCAGCCAGCCCAACATGAGAAGTCAGCAGATTATACTGATTGCAATACTGCTGCACCAGCGTTCTTGCTTGAGACAGCGCAGACGAAAAACTCTGTGCAAAGTTGCTCTTGCTGCTGGTATCCAGCTTGGAAAACAGGTCAGCAATATTTAGTTCTGTTTTCACTGCATCCTTATTGCCGGATGTATTAGCGGCATAGGTTATAGTCTGCCCCCATGCCTCAGCCTTTTCCACTTGAGCCATGCCTTTTTCGTACAGGCGGTCAACAGCAGAGGAAAACAATTTGCCGATTTCCCCCTTATTGCTGCCATAGTAGTTACCCAGGGATTTTGCAATTCCCATTTCTGCAAACGCCTCAATATTATGGCCGGTCAGGGAGCCGGAGGTCATCCCGCTAAAGGACTCTGACAACTCCCGCCCTGTTTTCTGCATCTCCAGAAGCTGAGAAATAGAAACCTCACTGCCGCCCACACTCAGAGTGGTTTTTACCTTGCTCAAATCCGGCGATCCGCCGTCCTTGATCTGCTGGGCCAGTTCCCGAACCACCGCCGTCATCTGATCCTGCATACGGTTCACATCCGCCTGGGTGTAATTCCCATCGGTGAAGAAGTCCAGTGTGTCCCGAACAAAATTCACATCGTCGATGTTGCGATGGCGGAACACCTCGTTTTCACCAAGGGCGGTGTACTCCTGAGCGGCGCTGAACAGGAAATCCGTCTTGCGGTAGAAGAAACCGTGGGTAGCTCCGCCGGACGATGCAGACTTGTTCGCGTCCTCCGCAGTGAAAACACCGGGCTGGATCGTTTCAATAATAAGCCCCATGCCCTTGTTTTCTACGACCTTTTTGCCATCATAGGAATCGACCCGCTTGCTGCTGAAACGGCCAGAGAGGTCAATCACGCTACCTTGGTCCTCAAGCCAGATTTTGTTGCCCTTTTCTGCCGTCGTGTTGCCGTGGACTTTAGCGCCCGGTTCACCTGTGGCTATGGACGTACTACTGTCAACTTGCTTAACAAAGGGACCGTTAAACAGATTCGGATGGAGTTGGCCCGAAGGCAAAATAGTTGGCATAGACATAATGAAATCCTCCTAATTTAGAAACTAAAGCTATGAGTAACTTACTTGCTGTTGAATCGATAGAAAACGTAGTTTCCAGCACTTTGTTTGAGCGGAATTTACTCTGCATCGTTGCTAACGCTCTGTTTGTTTCATCACTGAAACATCGCTCTGGGGATGTGTCCGCTGAAAGCGATTGAGGGCGGCATCGCTGATTTCCACCGTATCAGTGCTATCTTGGGTGGAACATGCCTGTTTGCTGCGCTCTCCCAAAGTCGTACCCTCTGTGGCATATAGTAATTCAGAAACCCTCTGCTGTGCGGCAAAATAGGCATCCGTCAGTTTATGCCGCTCTTGCAAATAGCTTTCAAAATCATATGGAGTCAGACCGTACTCCTCACAGTAGGAGGATACGCGATCACGCCATTGTTTAGCCCCTGTTTCCATACGGTCAATCATGCTGGTAGTTTGGGATACAAAATTTTCCTCGGTATATTCAGTTTGATCCTGATACTCATATGCGGCATATCCGCCCTGGTCGGTGTTCTTCAAATAATCCGCATATTGCCTTTGCGAGTTCGTATATCGGTTTGCCTGCTCCACAAGGGCGGAGATGTCATGGTTTACCGCTGCAAGCTCGTTCTCCAGCGAGGACACACGCAGGGATAGCCTGTTGTGTTGGGTAATATCCAATGTGGTTTCAGCTGCGGCGTAAGCCTCATAATCAGCTCTGGCGGCAGACAGTTCATCTGTAAGTTCATCACGGCGGCTACTCAAGGTCTGAAAATTCTCTAACTGCTTTTGTTGTACGTCCAGTTCACCCTCATAGGAGGTCTGTCGAGAGCGCAGGGCGCGGTAGCCGCTCAATGCGTTTTCAATTTTCTCGTTTCGATGTTCATCCAACTTGGCCTTTGCATCAAGAAGGGCCTGTTTCGCGGCCTCCAGCGGAGACTGTCCCTCCGCTTTGTCGTTCAGCATGGAAACAAGCCGATCCATAGGAGCGGTCTGCTGTACCTGCTTTTGCTGGATGTTATAAAAATTAGGGAAGTTTGCCACATTCATAATATCATATACCAACCTTTCTCTTTATACCTTTACATCAGAACTATTCTATCTCAAAGGTATTATATTTGCATATCCACACCCTGCCGGTAGCCGTCAAGAATGCTGGTATCAAAGGGCTTTCCCCAATCCCAACTTGGGTCTTGCTGATGGACAAACTCGCCCAGCCGAACGGCCTCGCTATGGAATATCTCATTCAGCGTCCATGATGCACTGAGCCGTTTTTCTGGGGACAGGGACATGGTATAGTCCCGGATGACCTTGCTGGTGTCCTCGCCATCGCTGACCCCGTAGCCGTTTTTCATGTGGTCGAAAGCGATTTGCTTGACCTGCTGCACCACGCCCTCATCCACGGGGACAATCTTGCGGTAGTCGCCGGCATCGTTCAAGCTCATGCCAGGTGTGCCGTAGGGATTGACATGAGGCTTGCCCTGCCGCTTCTGGGCCAGCACACCGATGCGCTGCTGCTGATGGTTCTGTACTATCTGTGTGATTGTCATAGAAGTTCCCCCTTCGCTTTTACGGAAATGTAGAAAGGCGCATTATACCTGCGGTAAACCGCAGGCACAACACGCCCGGCAAAGCAATATTTTCAACGGCAGGACAACACAAAAGGACAGACTTACCCTACTGTCTGTCTGTCTGTCTGTCTGTCTGTCGTAAGTATATTGCGGTAAGTCATAGCTTGTCAAGCCCTTTCTGCAACTCTTATTATCTATGTCGGCATATTGTTGTCAAAAATTAAGAGGATGACTGTAAATGCTTCAACCATCTTAATTTTAGCAGAAATTTGTCCACTACGCAAGAGATAAAAAACATATATGCTTGGATACTTCAAAACGTCAACAGCAGCTTTTGAGGCAGATGGTCTACATCACAAGCCCTAACGTACACTATTACTCTTTCTGCGAACACATGGCTATTCATCGTATCCCACTCAGCCAGTCGGATGATCTCCGCTGTGCCGCTTACAAAGTCAAACCGAATTTCTCCCCACTCGCCGTCGCAGTCTGCCTGATACTCATAGACTGCGGCGGCGATTTTCTTTTTTATCTGCTTCACCGATTTCCGTTTGAGCCGGACGGCGTGGAGCGCACCGGCCTCCACCAGCAGGGCAGTCAGTTTCTCCACCGCCTTGCGGTAGGCCCTTTCTGCACCGCTGACGGTACTGCCCTCAAACATCACCGCCAATTCCTCAAAGGACTTGCGCTCGGATATTGGACTGACCCGGCCACAGGTCATGCAGATGGCATTGCGTTCCTCCAAAAGCCGCTGCTCCCGATAGGTCAGCTTTTCAAAGGCGGCTTGAACCGCTGCCGCCTGAGTACCATTCCAGAGGATCGCCGTATAGTCCCAGGAATCGTCCCTGGTCACATCCTCGCCAGTTTCCTCTCCGTCCTCGTCCTGGGCTGTGACATAAAGTGAAACCTGGCTACGGTTGAGCCGGGCCACGGTCAAATACTGCTCCGCCGTTTCATCCGAACAGCCCTCTTTTTTGGCATACTCGCTTACCACCTCGCCCATAGATTTGCCTGTTTCATTGTAGAGCCACGCAATACCCCTCACCCGCTTGTACTCGTCCAGAGAGGAAAAGGAACCGCTTTCCTCTATCACCCGGCATTGGATTAGAGCGTTTCCAATGGCGTGATGAGCATATGTAAGGAACTCCGCGCCCTTGTACGGGTCGTAACTTTCCAGACATTCCAGCATGGCGAGAACACAGTTTTGTTTATAGTCCAGAAACCGCTCCGGGTCATACCTGTTCAGCCCCTCCCGCAAGAGAAAGTTTGTAACCCGCCTATTCAGACGAGGTTCAATGTGGTGCAGGAAGAAAGCGAAAAAGCGGAGATCATGCCACGTTTGCGCGGCAACGATATACTCGTTGACTGTATACAGTTCCGGCGGCGGGGGCGTAAGCTGGTACACATGGGTGACTTCAAACATGGTGAGGCCGTGGGCATTTCCTTGAAACGGATATTTTGCAAATCGCTCTTTCACAGCCTCACCACCTCCGTCATTTCAAATAGTTCTGCGCCTCTGCCAGTAGTGCCTCCTGTGTCATTTCCGCTTCATAAGAACCGGCGGCATACTCCTGGTCAGCGATGGCTCGTTCCAGCTTGTTCTTAGCCAGTCGCTTCATCACGGCAGCGGTCTTTTCGTCCAGCGTTCCCCGGTGCAGTTTCTGGATGATCGTATTGGTGCGGCGCTCATAGATTTTCTTCAGCGGGTGATCGTCAGCCCGTTCCCGTTGCTCCCGCCCCCGGAGGTTGCCGACCTGACGGCAAGTGCGCCCGCGCCTGTCCCCCGGAGCCAGACCACCGCAATATTTTGTGGGCCTCGCGTCCGTAGTCAGAAACCATGTTCCGCAGATGGGGCATTTGCGGGGCGCATGGCCTACGCACAGCCCCTCAAACAAGTCAGAGCGGAACATTCCCACAAAAGAAACATAGTGCATCCGTTTCACAAGCTGGGATTTCTCTTTGCCGGGAATGGTCGCGGCGGCATACTGAACAGAGGCGTTGGCAAGAGACATCCAGCCAGGATTGTCCGCCGCTATATCAGGATTGCTGGAAAAGTATTGCCCAAAGCTGGCGGCGTATCCGTCCGGCGTTCTGTCGCTCTCATGGAGTTTTTCCGCAAACGGCAGAAGCTCCCGCTTGAACTCTGCCAGGGAGAAACCCAGGTGTGCCATGACAGGCAGTACCCGCAGCAGAGTGAGCGCCTTTTGGTATTCCGGCGAAACCGCCCCGGCAAGATTTCCAGACTTAGCAAAGTCCGTTGTGTTTCGCAGATAGTCCTCCGTAAAAACGGCATCGACATAGCTGCGGACAATTTCATATTCCAGGCAGGAGAACGGCGGTACATTCCGCAAAAGCTCCACGATCTGAAAGGCGCTCTCCCTCGCCGCTTCCATCTGCGCCATGTCTGCCTGTCCAAGTTGGAGCGACCCCATATACAGGTTGAGCGGCGTACAGAGCTGGGACAGCTTTGCTATGACCTCATCGGAGAGGTTCAGCGCGGCACAGGCCAGCGTTCCGGTCGGCATAGACTTCCCCTCGTAGGTCACATTGTCCTGCCAGAAATCCAGTGTTAGGAGCGTGTGTTCAATCAAATTCAAGTGCGCTGCCTCCTGTCATGTTTTTTCATTTTCCATTATACCACAGCCAACTTCGATTGGAAAGATGGCTTGTCATGTTTTTTGAAACGGGGCTGTCATGCTGTTAGCCTGTTTTTCTCGATTTTGCTCATAACCATAATAGAAAGCCGTTGGCTGGATGCGTGGGAGCGTACCAGCCAGCGGCTCTTTTTCGGAAGTCCTCCGACTTCCGAAAAATGCGGGAGTGCAGAGGGCGGCAGGCCCTTTGCGCCAAGTCCAGAGCGGCGAGCGTCTGGTCAGTGTCCAGAGGTGAAACCTTTGGGCCGGGTGCAGGGCGGCAGCGCCTGCTGGGTGTCCAGAGGGCGAAGTCCTTTGGGTCGGGTGCAGGGTGACAACGCCTGCTCCGGTGTCCAGAGGGTGAAACCCTTGGCCCAGTAAAGTGATGCTCTGCGTCACTTTATACTGGGTTATTATCTGGCGCAAAGCACGCAGATTCGGCGGCTTCGCCGCTCCCTGGTCACTCCCGGAACAGCAAAAAATGAAAAGCAGGAAGGAGAGCAGAATGGCAAAAAGACTGACCCGGCACAACGGGAGGGCCGGAAAAAGCGGCGTCTACAAATCAACGCACAACGACAGAACCTTCAATACCGAACACGCAGATCACATTGACGGTGAGCGCATTCAGCAGAACATCTATTGGGATTGCTTTCGGGGTGCGACCTATCCGGCCCAGCAGGACGGTGAGGTGTCCTTTGCGGATGTGGAGCGGGCCTTTTATCTGAGCCGCTACTCGGATTACCTTGACGGCCAGCATAAGCGGAACGCCAAACGCCGTCACTCTGAGCGTGACCGGAGCGTGGATGATCTGCTGGCGGACAAACGCTTCTGCCCGGAGGAGACCATTTACCAGATCGGCACAATAGAGGACTCCGTTTCCCCGGATGTGCTTCTGGAAATTGTCGGGGAATTTATGATGGAGCTGGAACGGCGCTTCGGTGAACGCATCCATGTTATTGACTGGGCGCTTCATCTGGACGAGGCCACGCCCCATATCCATGAGCGTCATGTGTTCGACTATGTGAACCGCTACGGCGAGGTGGAGCCAAAGCAGGAAAAGGCGCTGGAGGCCCTTGGCTTTGAATTACCTGACCCTGAGAAAAACCAGGGGCGCACCAACAACCGGAAGATGGTTTTCGATGCGGTCTGCCGGGTCATTCTGTTTGATATTTGCAAAAGGCATGGTCTGGCAGTAGAGGAAGAACCTGACCCCGGCAACCGTGGGCGCAGCTACCTGATGAAGAACGACTATATCATCCAGAAGCAGAAGAAATTGATTACAGAGCAGGAGACGGCGATTGAAGAAAAGGCACAGGCGTTAGAGGCCATGTCGCTTCGGCTGGAAGATGCCGAGACTCTTATTGATGCAGTTACAGAAATTGCCTATGACAAGGCCGTGGAGCTTGTGACCGATGCCGTCCACGCCGAGACACAGTTGCAGGATGAGAAGATCGTCTCCGATTACAAGGATTGGTGTCTTGCCCCGGAGCGGCGCTTTTCCCCAGCAGAGAAAGGGCTGATCGGCAGGGTGTTGGGAAAGGCGCAGGAGCTGATCCACAAAGCCGCTCAGAAGGTGCTTGCCAGAGTGCAGGCCGTTTTGCGAAAGCCGGAGGTCAGAGCCGCCGCCACCAAACAGATCAAGGAGAAAGCCAGAGCGTCCGTCCTCGCAAAATTGGAGCAGGGCAAGGCCGAGATTGCCAGACAGGATGCGGAGCGCAGGGCGGCACAGTCCACAACGAGGCACAGCATGGAGAGGTGATCGCTATTACACTGACAGAGGGAATTATGGTAGCCGCTGCCGAAATTCCCTCTGTCATGTTTTTTGAAACGGGGTTGTCATGCCATTAGCCCGTTTTTTTCAAATTTGCTCATAACCACAGCAGAAGGGCGCGGTGGCCGCTCGATTTTTACAGATTGGAGGTATGCAAGAATGAATGAAAATGAAGAATTGCAGTCCGGTTTTCCCGACTGGCTGACGGAGGACTACAAGGTTTTGGAACCGGTTTTCTGCCGGACATTCCTTCGGGAACATCCCATGCGCTGTATCCGGGGGCGGTTCTACACAGTGGACGGGCTGGTGGCGGACGAGAGCGTCTTGAAAAAAGAAATCTATGACCAGGTCAGCCCGTGGCTGGAAACCAAAATCGCCAGGAAGGTGGACGAGCTTCTGAACGCTCTGCGGATGGCGGCGTATTCTGAACCGATAGCGTTGGAGTGCGACCGTATCCATGTTGCCAACGGCACATTATTTGTAGATGGCCGGTTTACGCCGGAGAAAGCCTACTGCAACAACCGCCTGACCGTCAGCTACCGCCCCGATGCGCCGCCGCCGGAGAAATGGCTGCGCTTTCTGTCGGAGCTGCTCTATCCAGAGGACATCCCCACTTTGCAGGAGTACCTGGGCTATTGCCTGCTCCCCACCACCAGGGGGCAGAAGATGCTCATGCTTATTGGCAAGGGTGGCGAGGGCAAGAGCCGGATTGGATTGGTGATGCGTTCCATCTTTGGAGACAGCATGAACACCACCAGCATCCAGAAAGTGGAGAACAACCGATTCAGCCGCGCCGACCTGGAAAGCAAGCTCCTGATGGTGGACGATGATATGGATATGAGCGCCCTGCCCAAGACCAATTATATCAAATCCATTGTAACCTCGGAATGCAAAATGGACATGGAGCGCAAAGGGGTACAGAGCTACCAGAGTCAGCTTTATGTGCGGTTCCTCTGCTTCGGCAACGGAGCCTTGACCGCCCTCCATGACCGGTCTGACGGCTTCTTCCGCCGCCAGATCGTGCTGACCACCAAGGACAAGCCCCCAGGTCGGACGGATGACCCTTTCCTCTCTGAAAAGCTGATTGCCGAGCGCGAGGGGATATTCCTCTGGTGTCTGGACGGACTTCACCGCCTGCTGGTCAACAACTACCGCTTCACCATCAGCGACCGGGCCAGGGAGAACATTGCGGTCGTAGTTCGGGAGGCCAACAACATCGTGGATTTCCTGACCTCTAATGGCTATGTCCAGTTCAAGGCGGACAGCGAGGCCGCTACCCGTGACCTCTATGCCGCCTATAAGGTCTGGTGCGAGGATAACGCAGAGAACCCGCTTTCCCCCAAGAGCTTTTCCGGCTTCATCGCCCAGAATGTCGATGCCTACCGGCTGGAGGCCACCAATAATGTGTATATCGGCAGTGGCAAGCGGTGCCGGGGCTATGTGGGCATCGAGGTTCTGATAAGACCGACTGCATTATAAACAGAGAAATAAAATCATCCGTACATGCGTACACGAGTACACGGCACAGCCTTTGTACCGATGTACGCATGTACGGATAGTTTTGAGTTCGTTCTTATTCTTTATAGGCAGTCTCGTTCGACTGCCCCAAAAAGCTAACTGACCCAACAAACTACGAATTATGGAGGTACTATGACGAAAAATTTTGAACTGCTGACCTTTGAAGAACTTCTGAACCTGCCCATCGACATTGAGAGCTGCTTTGACCCCATCTTCGAGCCGCCTGCCGACTTCGTTGAGGAATGGCGCAGAAAGCGAGAACAGGAGAACCCGTTTTCCTGCACTGTGACCCGCAAAATCGGCAACACCTGGTATAACATCGAAACGGAGTGCGCCGGGGACGAGCCGCTTCCCAGTTTGATACGCCGTATGATTTTTTCGGATAAGGGGGCGGTTTGATGTCGACAAAACGGGAAGATCATGCTATCATAGAACCATGCACTACGGTACTGTCAGCTGACCCACAGAAGAAAGGAGAAGACAACGTGGATCAGCAGAAAATCACGATTTTGTACTGCCGCCTCAGTAACGAGGACACCCTTGATGGGGAGAGCAATTCGATTGCCAATCAAAGGGCTATTCTGACCAGATACGCCGCTGACCAGGGCTTCACGAACACCCGCATTCTGGTGGATGACGGGTATACCGGAACGAACTTCAACCGCCCCGGCGTACAGGAGGGGCTTTCCCTTGTGGAGCAGGGCTTGGTCGGCACTTGGATCGTCAAAGACATGAGCAGATTCGGGCGCGACTACTTGCAGGTGGGCCGGTATACGGAAATCGTTTTTCCCAGCTATGATGTGCGGTTCATTGCCGTCAATGATGGCGTGGACAGTGCCAGGGGAACTGACGATTTCACCCCGTTTCGTAATCTTTTTAACGATTTTTATGCCAAAGACACCAGTAAAAAGGTTCGTTCTGTGATGAAAACCCGTGGGACCAGTGGCAAGCACCTGGGCAAGCCGCCCTATGGCTACCAGCCTGACCCGCAGGATAAAGACCACTGGATTCTGGACGAAGATGCCGCCCCGGTTGTCAAGCGTATCTTTGACTTGGCGATTGCCGGAGCAGGCCCGTCCCGGATTGCCCGAATCCTGGAAGCGGACGGTGTGCTGACTACCAAGGCCCTCTACGCCCAGCGCAAGGGCAAGCCCATGCCGGAGCGTCCCTGCCACTGGGTGGAACAGTCTGTTGTCGGCATTTTGGAACGGATGGAGTACACCGGCTGTGTCTGCAATTTCAAGACCTACTCCAAGTCCTATAAGCTCAAGAAGCGCATCCCCAACGCCAGTGCGGATATGTTTATCCTGCCTGACACTCAGGAGGCCATCGTGCCGAAAGAGCAGTGGGACAGGGTGCAGGAGCTTCGCCAGCACAAGCGCCGCATGACCAAAGCGGAGCGGCAAGGACTGTTCTCAGGTCTGGTGGTCTGCGCTGATTGCGGGAGCAAACTCCACTTTGCCACTTGTAAGAACTTCGACGGCAAGCAGGATCACTACGTCTGTGCCAAGTACAAGAGCGGACGGGGAACCTGTTCGGCGCACTATATCCGGGAGGATGTTCTGCGGGATGTGGTGCTGGAACGCATCCGGGCCGTGACGGACTATATCCGGGCCGATGTGGAGGGCTTTCAAGAGGACTGGCTGATGTGCCGGAGAGACGAACAGGAGAAGTCCATCCGGGAGGACAAGCGGCGGCTGGAAAAGGCAAAGAAGCGTCTGGCGGACATCGACAAGCTCATCACCCGTATCTATGAGGACATGGTACTCGGCAATCTGAGCCAGGAGCGTTACCAGAAGATGCTGGAGGGCTACGAGGCGGAGCAGGCTGCGCTCAACAATGAGGTCATTGGTCTTGAGGACTGGGTAGCGACCCGTGAGGAAATGGAGGACAATGTTGACCAGTTCCTCGCCCTGCTGGAAAAGTATGTGGACATCCCGGAGCTAACGCCGACCATTGTGAATGAGTTCATCAAGCAGATCATCGTCTACGCCCCGGACAAGTCCAGTGGCAAACGGACGCAGGAGGTCAAAATCGTTTTCAACTTTTTAGAGGAAGTGGAAGTACCGGAAATCAGCGAACCTGTAATTACGCAAACTACCTATGGACGCAGAAAGACGGCGTGACACTCGGTCACGCCGCCCTCTGCGGCAAATAGTTACTTGTCACTATTAAGCCTTGATAAATCAGGACTTTCTAAGGAGATGTAAAGCAATATGAAATTAGGAATCGTAGGACTTCCGAACGTTGGAAAGTCCACTCTGTTCAACGCCATTACAAACGCCGGCGCGGAAAGCGCCAATTACCCTTTCTGCACCATCGACCCTAACGTGGGCATGGTGGCGGTTCCCGACGAGCGGCTGGACAAGCTGGCGGAGATGTACGAACCGGACAAGAAGACCCCTGCGGTGATTGAATTCGTAGATATCGCGGGCCTGGTGAAGGGAGCCTGCCGGGGCGAGGGGCTGGGAAACAAATTCCTGGCCAACATCCGGGAGACCGACGCGGTGGTGCATGTGGTCCGCTGCTTTGACGATGAGAATGTCGTCCATGTGGAGGGCTCGACCGACCCGAAACGGGACATTGACATCATCAACATGGAGCTGGTGATGGCGGACCTGGAAATGGTGCAGCGCCGGGTGGAGAAGGCGGCGAAGGCCATGAAGGGAGACAAGAAGTTCGCCCATGAGGTGGAGCTGTTCACCGCGCTTCAAAAGCATCTGGATGAGGGAAAGCTGGCCAGGACCTTTTCGTGCGGAGAGGAGGACGCGGCGCTTCTGCGGACCAGCGAGCTGCTGACGCTGAAGCCCGTCATCTATGCTGCCAACACGGATGAGGACGGATTTGCCGGCCTGGAGCACAACGCCTACTACCAGCAGGTTCGGGAGATCGCCGGGGCTGAGGGCAGTCAGGTTCTGCCCATCTGCGCCAAGCTGGAGCAGGATGTGGCCGAGCTGGAGGGCGAGGAGAAGCAGATGTTTTTGGCGGAGATTGGAGTGGAGGAGTCGGGATTGGACCGGCTGATCAAGTGCTCCTACTCTCTGCTGGGGCTGATCTCGTTTTTGACCTACGGGAAGGATGAGTGCCGGGCGTGGACGATCAAAAAGGGCACCAAGGCCCCGCAGGCCGCCGGAAAGATTCACTCCGACATTGAGCGGGGATTTATCCGGGCGGAGGTGATTGCCTACAGCGACATGGCCGCCTGCGGCAGCGTCGCCGCGGCCAGGGAGAAGGGCCTTCTCCGCAGCGAGGGCAAGGAATACGTGGTCCAGGACGGCGACATGATTTACTTCCGCTTTAACGTGTGAGGCGGGGAGAAGGACAATAGAGGGAACGGGCGGACGCAGGGCGTCCGCCCGTTTTAATAAAAATTTCCCGGTAGAGTGAACAGAAGGCCATCCCCAGACGTGTTAGTAGTGAAAGGCGCTTTTCAGACGAAGGAAAGGAGGCATTGCCTTGACAGAGCAGGAATTGAGCAATGCCATGAAAACCTACGGCGACACCGTGTACCGCCTGGCCCTATGCCGGCTGCAAAACGCCGCCGACGCGGAGGACGTCTACCAGGACGTGTTCCTCCGCCTGCTGGAGCAGCAGGCGGGGCGCTGGGACGGGGAGCACATGAAAGCCTGGCTGATTCGCACGGCACTGAACCGCTGCGCCGACCTGGGGCGGCTCCGCCAGAGGCGGGGGACGCTGTCCCTGGAGGAGGTGCCGGATATGGCCCGGCCCGCAGACGAAGGGGCGGCGGAGCTGTGGGACGCGGTGGGGCGTTTGCCGGAAAAGCTTCGGACGGCAGTCCACCTTTTCTACGGCGAGGGCTATGAAAGCGGCGAGATTGGGGCCTTGCTGGGCGTTCCGGCGGCGACAGTGCGGAGCCGCCTCCGCCGGGCCAGGGCGGAACTGAGAGATTTATTGGGAGGGTTTGATGATGAAAAACCGCTATCAGAAACTGACGGAGGCCATCCATACGCCCGCCGGGCTGAATGACCGGGTGCTCTTTGAGGCCCGCCGCCGGGCGGCGGAAGCGGAGCAGGCGGAGGTTTCCCGCCGGAGACGGCGAAACTGGGGAAGGCCCTTCCTGCGGACGGCGGCCTGCGCCGCCTGTGCCCTGGCGCTGGTGCTGGGAGGCTTCTCCCTCCGGCCCGCGCCCACGGCGGGCCCCGGGGTCTCCGGTCCCGCCGGAAGCGCCGCCCCGGGCGCGGAGCAGAGCCCTCCGGCCCAGGTGCTGGTGCCCACCTTCGGCCTGACGGCTTACGCCGCCATGACCGAGAACGCCTACGGCCCGGCGGAGGACGGCAGCCTGGCCTTTGCTATTGGGGAGGGCTGCACGACGCTGGAATTCGGCGACTTCACCGGGTGTCTTTTCCAGATCACCGGGGAGAACATCGCCCAGGTGAGGATGTCCATTGACCGGGGCGGATTGTACCGTTACCAGCTCCGGGACAACCTGACGGAGGAGCAGATGGCGGAGTACCGCCAGGCCATGGCTGATGGCAGCCTGGCCCCCGCCGCCATCAGCCAGCGGGACGACGGGACCTGGTACATGCCGGAAATGACCGCCCTGGGTCAGAGCGTCCAGGAGGACTATGACCCCGAGGCCCGCTATGGCTTCTGGGTGCCGCCGGAGGACATGGCCGTCAACACCGGCCTGGGCATCTCTACTGAGGCCCAGATGGATGCGGACTACTTCGACGGCGCGCTGCTGACGGTGACGGTGGTTTCCTCCGACGGGACGGAGAAAAGCCAAAGCTACCACCTCCACAGCGGCGCGTTGAAGATGGAGTTTGCAGAAGATAACTCCATCACCGTCCTGCCGGAGCTGGCAAGCCCGGAGGAGCAGGAGAAGAATTCCTTCATCTACGGCATTTACGCCGCGCCGGAGGATTAAAAGGAAAGCCACGCCCGAAAGGCGTGGCTTTCTCCGCTGAATCCGTGGTGGTCTCGTGGGGCCGGTCCTGAGTGCCGCCGGAATCGGTCACGTTGCATAGCCCATCCCAGCCAGCTTCTCCGCCGCCTAGGCGCTACGGCGGCCGGAGCGGCAGTACACCATAATTTCCGCCTCCTTCTCAAAGGGGAGCGGAAGCTCCGGCAGGATGCCCTCGTTGGGAAAGCACACCGCGCCGGGGATGTGCTCTCCGTCATACTTTTCCTGGGTCCGCAAGTCCAGCGGAAAAAGCTGCGGATCACAAAAAAACCCGAAAGGGGCGCCCGGAGGGACATGCGGCCGTCAAATCCTTCGGGCCCCTTTCCGGGGTTTTGTTCGCGGCGGGTGTTTTGGAGCTCGCATAATCCTCCGGCTCAGGCGGAGGATTTTTTCTTGACCGCCCAGAGCTCAGGGCGCGGGGCTTCGGACCAGGTTCATGGGCTGCAGATCGTAGGCCGTGACACGTCCCCTTCCCTCCAAAGCGAGCGTCCGGCGGCGGTCCTCCGGATACCATTTGGCAGTCAGAACCGTCTCGCCGTCGTTCACAAAAATCTCCAAGGTGCTGGCATCTGCCAAAATGCGCAGATTCCGCAATGTGTCCACCGGCGCCGTCCGGCGGGTCCGTCCGCAGCCGCCCTCCCGAATGGTCAGAGCCAGCGTTCCCTCTTCCGTGCGCAGCTCCGCTCCGGAGAGGTTCAGAGACAGGTCCCCCTCGCAGGAAACCAGCAGGTCGGACATGGGGGAGACCTCCATCTCGCAGCGGCCCGAGAACGCCGTTTCCCGTATCCTCCCGCGCAGTGCTTCCAGCTCCCTCGCAGGCCGCATCCGCAGCCGGCCGTCTTCCCAGCGCAGCTCCCGAGGGACCGTCAGGCAATGCTGCCAGCCTTGGGCAGCGGTGGGATTTTTATAATCCGCGTCCGGCATTCCCATCCAGCCCACCAGCAGACGGCGCTGGCCGTCGGTGAAGGTCTGGGGCGCGTAGAAGTCAAATCCGTAGTCCAGGGGAACGAACTCACCCAGGGCGCAGCGGCTCCGCACATCGCCGGAGACGGGGAAGTAGCCGCAGGCGTAGGGATTTTCAAACCCGGGTCCCCGCCGCCGCACGCCCTGGGGACAGGTCAGAAGCAGCTGCTGTCCGTCGATCTCAAAGATGTCCGGGCACTCCCACATATAGCCGAAGGGCTCCTCGGTGCGAAGCGTGTGGATGTGGGTCCAGCGGAGCTTGTCTGTGGATTCGAATAACAGCGCCTCTCCGGCGTCCTCCCGGGTGCGGGCCCCCTGGACCATGTAATACCGTCCGTCCTCTTCCCAGACCTTCGGGTCCCGCACGTGGAGCGTCAGCTCCGGCGGATAGTCCTCATTCCGCATCAGCAGACGCTTCCAGGCAAGGTGCACGCCGTCCGGGGAATAGGCCAGGACGGTGTTGCTCTCCCGGCCGGTGAGGATGTAATCGCCCTCCTCCTCCTTGACGTTCCCGGTGTAGTAGAGGTACAGTCCGTCCTCCCCGCACAGGGCCGAGCCGGAGTAAACCCCGTGGAGGTCGAAGGGGGCGTCCGGGCAGAGCATCACCGGACATGTTTCCCAGTTCAGAAGGTCCCGGGACTTATAGTGCCCCCAGAACCGGACGCTGCGGCCCTCCGGGTCGAAGGGCGCGTATTGGTAGAAGACATGATACTCCCCGCGAAAACGGCACAGGCCGTTGGGGTCGTTGAGAAAGCCCACTGCCGGGGCCAGATGGAAGCCCGGCCGCCAGGGGTCCGCCGGAACGGCTTGGTCTGCGGCTGGGGCGGCCTGTTCCGCCAGGGCGGCCAGCCGTTGAAGGTCCTGTCGTAAAACGTTCATGAAAGCTCCTCCTGGAACAGCCCCGCCCGCGTCCGCCGGAGGGCGGGCGCGGGAGTGGGCGCGTATTTATTTTACCTGAATCACCGAGTCCATCGCCTTGCAGCTTCCGGTCTGAATGGCCAGCTCCGCATAGTCGTCGGAGTTGGTCACCAGCACCACCACCACGTCGGGATGTCCCGCAGCGGCGATCTTGGCCCGGTCGAAGGTCAGAAGCCGGTCCCCCGCCTTGACCTTCTGCCCCTCTTGCACCAGGGCAGTGAAACCGTCGCCGTTCATGGCCACCGTGTCCACGCCCACGTGGATTAAAAGTTCCATGCCGTCGGGGGAGGAGAGGCCCACCGCGTGCTTGGTGTCGGCGACCGTCGAAATCTCGCCGTCGAAGGGGGCGGCGATCACGCCCTCGCCGGGCTGGATGCCCACGCCCCGGCCCAGGACCCCGGCGGCAAAGGTCTCGTCGGGAATCTCCTCGGAGGGAATGACCGTGCCGGAAACGGGAGCATAGACCGTGCCGGGCTGGCAGTCCACGGCGGGAAGGGACGCGTCCGCCTTGGCGGGTTCGGTAGAGGCCGGGGCGGCGTCCTTATAGCCGAACATCCAGGTCAGGGCAAAGGCCACGGCAATGGAAACCGCTGCCATGATGATGTAATGAATCGGGCTGTGGAGGCAGAGCAGCAGGCCGAACAGGCCGGTCACGCCGGTGCCGCTGGCCCCAAGGCCCACCAGGGAGGCGTACATGGCTCCCGCGGCCCCTCCCACGGCGCCGCAGACGAAGGGCTTGAAATGCCGCAGGTTCACGCCGAAGATGGCGGGCTCCGTAATGCCCATGAAGCAGGAGAGGGAGGCGGGCAGAGCCATGGACTTCAGCTTGCCGTTTTTCGTTTTCAGGGCCACTGCCAGGGCGGCCGCGCCCTGGGCCATGTTGGCGGCGGAGGCCAGGGGAAGCCAGTAGGTCAAACCGAACTGGGAGAGCTGACCCACGTCAATGACCGTATACATGTGGTGAATACCCGCCACGACGGTGGTGGAGTAGAGTCCGCCCATAATCAGGCTGCCAATGCCGAAGGGAAGGGCCAGCAGGGTCTGGATGCCGCCGATGATGCCGTGTTCCACTGTGGAGAAGATGGGGCCGATGATGGAGTAGGTCAGGTAGCCGGTGGCAAAAACGCTGACCAGGGGCGTGACAAAGAGGTCGAACATGGCGGGGACCACCTTATGGAGGCGCTTTTCAATGAAGCACATGACCCACACGGCGATGATCACCGGGATGACGCTGCCCTGGTAGCCCACCAGATTTACCTCGTAGAGACCGAACCAGACGCTCTGCGTCCGCAGGACGCCCTCCGTTGCCACGGTCCAGGCGTTTTGCAGGTCCGGGTGAATCATCAGCATGCCGATGACCGCCCCGAGATAGGGGTTTCCGCCGAAGGCCTTCGCGGCGCTGTACGCGATCAGGATGGGCAGGAACACATACGCAGTGTTGGCGAAGAGATTGGCGAACACATAGATGGAGCCGGTGGTGTCGATGTTCAAAAAGCCATTGTTGACCATGAAGTTCAGGGCCTCCATGATGCCCATCAGGAAGCCGGAGGCCACAATGGCGGGGATGATGGGGACGAAGATATCCCCCAGGCATTTGATGGCCCGCTTGAAGAGGGGCTGCTTTGCGGCGGCGGCGGCCTTCACCTCTTCCTTGGTGGCGGCCGTCAGACCGGAGACTTTCAGGAACTCGTCGTAGACCTTGTTGACGGTGCCGGTGCCCAGAATCAGCTGGAGCTGTCCGTTGGAGCTGAAAACGCCCTTTACACCGTCCACATTCTCCAGGGCCTTCATGTCGATCTTTCCGTTGTCCACCGTCACCAGCCGCAGCCGGGTGGCGCAGTGGGCCGCGCTGACCAGGTTCTCCCGCCCGCCGAGGAGGCTGAAAATCTCCCGGGCGCATTTTGCGTAATCCATTGCCATAGCCGTTTCCTCCCATGTTGTGAATTGGTTACCCTGTTCTGAAATCAATTTCACTTGATGCCTTGATTATAAGCCTGGATATTCAAAATGTAAATTGACAGCCCGGCTAAAGTTTGGATGGATTCTTTATGCAAAGTACTGAAATCAATTTCATACGATATTCCATGGAAAAGCGTTGGCGGCGGCGGAAGTTTGTGGTATACTATGAAATGGATTTCAAAACGACCGGGGGCGGCTTATGAATATTTCGGAAATCGCGAAAATGGCGGGGGTCTCGCCCTCCGCCGTGTCCCGCTATTTAAATCAGGGATATCTCTCCGAGGAGAAGCGGGAGGCCATCCGCAAGGTGATCCAGGAGACGGGATACCGTCCCCTGGTGCAGGCCCAGATTCTGCGCACCAGAAAGACCAAAACCATCGGGGTCATTCTGCCCAAGATCGACTCCTTTTCCATTGGCAGCGTGGTGTCCGGCGTGGATTCCGTTCTGGAGCCCAAGGGGTTTCAGATTCTGCTGGCGGATACCCATAACAGCCCGGAAATGGAGCTGAAATATCTGGACCTTTTCGATGACCAGCGGGTGGACGGCGTGATTCTGATTGGAACTGTGTTCACGCCGGGGCATCTGTCCGCCGTGAAAAAAAGCCGGGTGCCCATTGTGATTGTGGGCCAGCATCTGGCAGGGGCGTCCTGCGTTTATCACGACGACTACCATGCCTTTTGCGACATCACAAGGCTGGTGCTGAATAAGGGCTGCCGCCGCCTGGGCTATATCGGCGCGCTGCCCCAGGACAAGGCCGTGGGACAGGAACGGAGCCGGGCCTACCAGGATGTGCTGCGGGAGGCCGGTCTGGCGGACCAGGCGGACCATACCGTGGTCGCGGACTTCACCATGGGCTCCGGGAGGGAGAAGGCCCGGGAGCTGTGGGAGGTTTACGGCCCTCTGGACGCCCTGGTCTGCGCCACGGACAACATGGCGGTGGGGGCCCTGCAATACTTGAAGAGTCAGGGCATCCAAGTGCCGGGACAGGTGCGGCTGACCGGGCATGGCGCGTCCAGCCTCTGTGAGGTCACCACGCCCACCATTACGACGATTCGGTATTTCTATGAGGAGAGCGGGGCCAATGCCGCTTCTCTGCTGCTGGAGCGGCTGGAAAACCCGGATACCCCGGCGAAGGAGATCAAGCTGGGGTATACGATTGTGGAGCACGCGTCCACCCTGTAAAAGCGATCGTTCCCGGCGGTTCTTCGCCGGAAGAAAAAATTATTAACAGACTCTTTACATTTTGGAAAAAATTCTGTACAATAGGCACAATAGCCCTGAGGGAGAAAGGAGATGGTGTGTGCAGTTCCACAGCTTTCCGCAAAAAGAAAACTGTTAGATGTGAGGAGAAAAATATGAAATTCAATCCAATTGTTACGGCGATCGTGGTAGTTTACTTGCTGGTAATGCTCCTTATCGGCTGGTATTCCTCGAAAAAGATCACCTCCAACACAGACTTCATGGTAGCCGGACGGCGCTTGGGTCCCCTTTTGATGGCTGGAACGCTGGCCGCCACGGAAATCGGCGGCGGCAGTTCCCTGGGCGTGGTTCAGCAGGGCATGCAGAGCCACGGCATTTCCTCCGCGTGGTATATCATCACCATGGGTTTCGCCTTTGTGATCCTGACCTTCCTGGCCCCGAAGTTCCGGGCGGCCACGGTGAAGACTGTGCCGGAGTATTTCCGCCGCCGCTATGGCAAGAGCGCGGGCATCATCACGGCCATCATCATGCTGCTGCCTTTGATTGGCCTGACGGCGGGGCAGTTCATCGCGTCCTCCGTCATCCTCTCCACCATGCTGGGCATCAGCTATAAGCTGGCCGTGGTCATCGTGGCGGTTGTGGTTACCGCCTACTCCATTATGGGCGGCCTGTGGTCCGTGACGCTTACGGACTTTATCCAGGTCTTCCTGATCGTAATCGGCATGATTATCGCCGTGCCCTTCGCCCTGAATCAGGCCGGCGGCTGGGGCAACGTGGTGGCCAATGTGCCCCCGGAGACCTTTGACATGTTCAAGGGCTATGATCCCCTGGCGGTGATTTCCCTGACGGTTATGTATGTGGCCACCTTTACGGTGGGTCAGGAGGCCGTCTCCCGCTACTACGCCGCCCGGGACGGCAAGGCCGCCCGGCAGGGCTCCATCCTGGCCGCCATTGTGAATTTTATCTATGCCTTCATTCCCGCCGTGCTGGGTATCATCACCCTGGCCCTGATGAACATGGGCCGGTTCAGCGCGGACGACTTCGCCTCCGTGGGCGCCCGGTACGCGCTGCCCATACTGGCGATGGAGGTCATGCCCGCCGTGATCTGCGGCTTCCTGTTTGCGGGCATTATTTCCGCCACGATGTCCTCTTCCGATTCCGATCTGCTGGGCGCGGGGTCGATTTTCGCCAACGATATCTATCACGCGGTGCTGAAGCCCGACGCCACCAGCGATCAGGTCATGCGCATGACCCAGGGCGTCATGGCCCTTGTGGGCGTGGCCGCCATGTTCATCGCCCTGTTCAATACCTCCAGCATCGTGGATATTCTGATGTTCTGCTTTACCCTCCGGGCTGCGGGCGCGTTCTTCCCCTATGTGCTGGGCCACTATTGGAAGGGCTCTTCTCTGGGCGGCACCATCGCCTCTTTGATCTCCGGGTCCATCGTGGTGGTGTATATGGAGAAATTCTCCGGCGGCTATCTCTTCGGCATGAAGATCAGCCAGCCCATTATTCCCGGCCTTGTGGCGGGACTGGTGTTCTTCCTGGTATTCTCCAAGCTGTTCCCGCCCAAGGAGCAGACCACGGAACTGGCCTATGAGGAGGACTGATTCCAGGCCGCTGAGGACGGAAAAAGGACAGCCGGATAGGCTTGAAATCTAAATTGCATGAAGGCCGGCGCAGATCAAGCTGCGCCGGCCCCCATGATAAATGCGCTGTGTAACGGTCCTGTTTCCCGGTTTTCCCCTATGCCGGTACGGAATTTACTCGGTTTCGTAGGGCCAGTCTTGAATGCCGCCGAAGTCGGAGACATGGGTATAGCCCATAGAGGCGAGCTTCTCCGCCGCCTCGGCGCTGCGGCGGCCGGAGCGGCAATAAACCAGAATTTCCGTGTCCTTTTCAAAAGGGAGGGGGATGTCCGGCTGGATGTCCTCGTTGGGCAGGCAGACGGCGCCGGGGATATGTCCGCCGTCGTATTCCTCCTGCGTGCGCACATCCAGAAGAATTGTGTCTTCGTTGGCGTCCAGCCGTTCCTTGGCCTCTTCGGCGGTGAGGGTGGCCCAAGGCTTGCTGGCGGCTTGAGTTCCGGTGGAACTAGAGCGGTTCATCCGGGCGGAGTAAAATTTAAGGATGGCCATACCAAAGCAGATAACGGCGGCCAGAAGAAAGAGCTGTCTCATAAAGCGCCTCCTGTGAGTGTAAAATTCGGGAAACTGACGAATAGTTTACAGGAAATTCCCCGGAAAATCAACCTTTTTGCGGAAAAAGCCGGTACGGATAGAATCCGTACCGGCTTTTGGTGTGCGGGGACGCTTAGAATTCCAGGTTTTTGCCCGCACTGTCGAAGAGGTGGCAGACGCCGCCATCAAAGGTGAGATGAATCGGCGTGCCAGGGGCAAAGCTGACGCTGGAGAGGTCCAGAGTGGGGACAATGACCACCACGTCCCGGCCCTCAGCGTTGGCATGGAGGTGAACCTCACTGCCCATCATCTCGCTGACGTCTACCGTAGCCGTCAAGGTGTTCGGGCCGTCGCCCAGGGTGATGTGGCTGGGGCGAACGCCCAGGGTAATGGCCTGGGAGCCCACGTTCTTGGCCGCCAGAGCCTTCTGCTTGGCGTCGGCCAGCTCCACCTTGATGCCGCCCACAGACACGCTGTACTTGCCGTCCTCCTTCAGAAGCTTCGCGTCGAAGAAGTTCATCTGCGGCGTGCCGATGAAGCCCGCCACGAAGAGGTTGGCCGGATGGTCAAAGACCTGCTGCGGCGTGCCGATCTGCTGGATGAAGCCGTCCTTCATGATGACAATCCGGTCGCCCAGGGTCATGGCCTCAGTCTGGTCATGGGTGACGTACATGAAGGTGGTGTTGATCTTCTGCCGGAGCTTGATGATCTCGGCGCGCATCTGGTTGCGGAGCTTGGCGTCCAGGTTGGAGAGGGGTTCGTCCATCAGCAGCACCTTGGGCTCCCGGACGATGGCACGGCCGATGGCCACGCGCTGGCGCTGGCCGCCGGACAGAGCCTTGGGCTTCCGGTCCAGGTACTGGGTGATGTCCAGGATTTCGGCCGCCTCCTTGACACGGCGGTCGATCTCCTCCTTGGGGGTTTTGCGGAGCTTCAGGGGGAAGGCCATGTTCTCATACACCGTCATGTGGGGGTAGAGGGCGTAGCTCTGGAAGACCATGGCGATGTCCCGGTTTTTGGGCTCCACGTCGTTCATGAGCTGGCCGTCGATGTACAGCTCGCCCTCGCTGATCTCCTCCAGACCGGCCACCATGCGCAGCGTGGTGGACTTGCCGCAGCCGGAAGGACCAACCAGAACAATGAACTCCTTGTCGGCGATGTCCAGATTGAACTCCTGGACCGCCACAACGCCCTGTTCCGTTACCTGAAGGTTGACCTTCTTCTCAGTATCATCCTTCTTTTTCTTGGCCTTCTTCTGGTCGCCGCTGTGGGGGTAGATCTTCTTGATGCGCTTCAGGTTCAGAGTAGCCATAGCGTTTGACTTTGACGAAGCGGCCTCCGCCGTCTCCGCCTCGCCCCGGGAAGCGTGTTCCCTGGGACATTACGGCAGGTCTCCACACTGCCGCACCGCAAGTCCGCGGGGGGTTCCTCCTTTTTGTTTGGTACCGGGGGCTATGGGAATGGAGTAGCCCACCGGCCCGTTGATTTATGGAAAGGCGGAGAAATCCGCCGGTTCCATCGTTGAGAGCGGGGAATCAGACAGCCTTCCCCTTGAAAATGATCTTCCGGATGGACAGGTCCTTTTGGTCCAGGAGAACGATGCTGGCCTCCTTGCCTGTATCCAGGGTCCCGGTCCGGTCCTCGATGCCGATGGACTGGGCGGGGTTGTAGGTGCAGGCCCGCACCGCATCCGCCGCCGGGATGCCGAAGTTGATGGCCTGGCGCAGGCAGCCCATCAGGCTGGTGACGGAGCCCGCCAGGGTTTCAGGATGGTGCAGGATAGTAGCCCGGTTGCCGTGAACCTCGATCATCTGCCCGCCGAAGGGATATTCGCCGTCGGGCATGCCCGTGGCCCGAAGAGAGTCGGAAACGAGGATCATCCGCTCCTTTCCGAAAAGGCCGAAGGTAAGGCGCACCACGGAAGGATGAATGTGAATGCCGTCGCAGATCAGCTCCGGCTTGACCGTGGGAACCTCATAGGCCGCGCCGATGACGCCGGGGTCCCGGTGAGCCAGGGGCGGCATGGCGTTATACAGGTGGGTGGCGTGGTCGGCCCCCGCATCAAAGGCGGCCTTGGCCGTCTCGTAATTGGCCACGGTATGGCCCACGGAGACATGCACCCCCAGCTCCTTGGCCGCCTGGATGAACTCCACGGAGCCGGACTGCTCGGGAGCCAGGGTGACCAGCTTCACGCAGCCTTCCGCCGCCTCCTGGAGGCGTCTCAGCATGGGCGCGTCAGGGGCGTGGAGGAAGGCGCCGTTCTGCGCGCCCTTTTTGGCCTCGCAGAGGAAGGGACCCTCCAGGTGCGCCCCCACCACCTCCGCGCCGCCGGAGTTCTGCTTCCGGTGGGCGGCGGTGGTTTTGCAGATGGCGGTCAGCTGGTCCTCCGGCAGGGTCATACCCGCCGGGCAGATATAGGTGACGCCCTGAGACAGTTCGTAGTCCGCGATTTTTTGCAGGCCCTCCGCCGTGGCGTCGCTGAAATCCTCGCCCACCGCGCCGTGGAAATGCACGTCCACCAGGCCGGGAATGACCCAGCAGCCGGAGGCGTCCAAAACGGTTTCGTCGCCGCTGGCGGCGGAAATCAGAGGACCGTCGGTGCAGACCTCCCGGGCGGTAAAGCCCTGTTCCAGGTCAAAGACCTGACCGCCCGTTATTCGCATACGGGCACCCCGGCGGCTTTCAGCTTGCTTCCGGCGGCCTCGTCTACGACGACCGCCACATGGGGATGAAGCTGGAGAACGGAACCGGGGCAGCGGGGCGTGATGGCTCCGCAGACGGCGCCCAGGATGGCGTCGGCCTTCTCCGCGCCGCTGGCGGCCAGAAGCACCTTCTTGGCCCCCATGATGGCCCCAATGCCCATGCTGATGGCCTGCCTGGGCACGTCGTCCCGGGTGGCGAAGAAGCGGGCGTTGGCGTCGATGGTGTTCTCCGTCAGGTCCACCACGTGGGTCTCCTTAACGAAGCAGTCGCCGGGCTCGTTGAAGCCGATGTGGCCGTTGCGGCCGATGCCCAGGAGCTGGAGGTCCACGTAGCCCAGGGAACGGATATAGGCGTCATACTCAGAGCAGAAGGACTGGGGGTCCTTGGTCAGACCGTCGGGCACCCGGGTGTTCTCGGGGACGATGTCCACATGGTCAAAGAGATTGCTCTGCATGAAATAGCGATAGCTCTGGTCATGGGTGGGGGCCAGTCCTACGTACTCGTCCAGATTGACGGAGAGCACGTCCTTGAAGCTGAGGAAGCCCTTTTGATGCCAACCCACCAGATACTTGTAAGCGCCCTCGGGAGTGGAGCCGGTGGCCAGACCCAGAACGCAGGCAGGATTGTGAACGATTTCCGCAGCAATGATCTGAGCCATACGGCGGCTCATGGCGTCGTAGTCTTTCTCCAGATAGATTCTCATAATGGCATTTCTCCTTTCCTGATTCCAAAGGGGGATGGTTGCTGCTGCTTCTGACAAGGGAATTATACCAGATTTTCAAAGCAAGGGGAAGCGGCTAAGGGATGTTTTTTTATAAAAATTGGGGACAAAGCGCCGCCGCGCTGTGCCGGCCGGGGGAATTGCGCGCTTGGAAAGGATGCGTCAGCCCTTGACGCCTCCGGAAGCGAGGCCGCTGACCAGATTCTTCTCGATGCACATGAAGAGGATAACCACAGGAATGATGGCGAAGATGGAGGCGGCGAAGAGGTACTGCCACTCAATCATATTGTAGCCGTTGAAGGTGTTGATGCCAACCGTCAGGGGCCGGTAGGTATCCGTGGAAATCAGGCACAGGGCGACCGTGTATTCATTCCAGGCGTTGATGAAGATGAAGATCAGCGTGGTGACGATTCCGGGGGCGGCCACAGGAAGCAGGACCTTCATCATGGACTGAATGCGGGTGCAGCCGTCAATGGTGGCGGCCTGCTCCATCTCCGCGGAGATGCCCATAAAGGTGCCCCGCAGCAGCCAGACGGTGAAGGCCTGATTGAACGCCGCGTTGATAAAGATCAGGCCCAGGATGCTGTCCGTCAGGCCCAGGGTCATCATGACCTTGTAAATGCCGATCAGCAGCACCACGGGGGCGAACATCTGCGAGACGATGACAAACCCCAGAAAGGCGGTCTGCCCCTTGAACTTCATGCGGGCCAGGGCATAGGCGGCGGGAATGCCGCAGAGCATGGCGATGACGGTGGAGCCGCCGGCGATGAGAATGGAGTTCAGAAGATACCTGGCCATAGGCGCCCGGCTCCAGATGTCGATGAAGTTGGACCACAGCGCCGTCACCGGAAGGATGGTGCCGTTTACGGAGAAGATCTCCGCCCGGCTTTTCAGCGCGGTGCAGAGCATGGCGAAATAGGGATAGAGCGTGATGACGCAGACGTCCAGCACAACGAAATAGAGCAGGACCCGCAGGATCACCTTTTTCACAGAGACCGGTTTTTTCACAGCCGTGCCGTTCATCAGTTGTCATCTCCTTTCCGAAGGGTGTAGATCATATACGCGCTGGCGCAGACCAGAAGGATGAGAAAGCCGATGACGGAGACCGCCGCCGCTTCGCCCTGCTTGCTGTTGTAGAAGGCCAGCTTATAGAGGTACGTGACCAGGGTGTCCGTGTGGTTGGCGGGGTCGCCCTTGGTCATGGTCCAGATAATGGGGAAGGAATTGAAGACGTAAATGATGTTGAGGACGGTGCTCACCGTCAAAGAGGATTTCACCAGCGGCAGGGTGAGGCTGAAGAGCTTCTGCCAGTAGTTTGCCCCGTCGACGGTGGCGGCTTCGTAATAGGTGGAGTCGATGCTTTGAAGGCCGGAGAGAACACAGAAGGTGACAAAGGGAATGGTGACGAAGATGCCGCAGGCAATCTCCCAGGCGAAATAAATCTCTGGCGAGGGGGTCCAGTTCACCGCTGTCTTAATAATGCCCAGTTTTATAAGGAGTGTATTCAACGTTCCGTAATCGGTGTTGATGATGAAGTTCCAGGCGCTGGCCTGAATAACCAGCGTGGTGGCCCAGGGGAAGACCACAATGGCCCGGGCTATTTTCCGGCCCTTGAAGTTGTTGTTCAGCACCAGGGCCAGGATGAAGCCCAGCACGGTGGAGATTACCACCACGGCGATGGTCCAGATGATGGTGTTTTTCAGCACCAGGCCGAAGGCGGAGCTGTTCAGGACCTTGGTGAAGTTTGCGAAGTTGTTGAAGCCCTTGAGCTTACCCGCCTTGCTCACGTCGTTCATGGACATCTGGAAGACGGAGAGGATGGGCGTCAGGATGAAAACCGCCATCAGGATAACGCTGGGCGCGATCCAGATATAGGGCTCAATCCTGCGGAAGAGCTTTCTGCTTCCGGAGGAGCGGAGAGTCCGTTCCGGTTCGGAGGGGGCCTTCTTCATGGGGGCGGCAGGGGTTTTCGTACTCACGGGGACACCTCCCTAATAGTCGTCGGTTTGGCGTCTTCCGGCCGCTTTCAAAACCCGGCGGGAACGCCGCGCTTAGAAAACGGCTGGAAGAAAACCTGCGGGGCCGGACCGTGTCGGCCCGGCCCCGCAGCTTTTGTGTGCGTTGCTTCTGTCGTGTTTAGCCGGCAATCTCAGCCTGCAACTCGTCCAGCAGCTCCTGAACGTTGCCGCCCATGAGAGCCTGCTGCTCCACATTGATCACGCCCTGCTTCACGTCGGCCCATTCGGCCTTGGCGGTGGGATAGAACTTGCAGCTGCCCACGATCTCAACCCAAGGCGCCATGCTGGGATCGGAAGAGGCCACGATCTCGCCGCCGGCGGAGGTGGCGGGGAGGAAGCCCTCCATCAGCACCCAATCGGAGTACCGGGCATCCTCATAGAAATAATCGAAGAAGGTCTTGATGGCTTCCAGCTTCTCGGGGGAGTGGCCATTGTCGAAGCACATGAAGCGGTCCATGACGCCGGCGGAGACGGAGGCGTTGCCGCCGTTGGTGGGGATGGCGGCGAAGGCGTAGTTGATGGTGCTGCCGCCCTCGGCGATGTAAGTGGGGATGCTGTTGGGGCCGATCATCATGGCCAGCTTGCCCGCGCCGAACAGGTCCTGCAGGGTGTAGCGGGTCTCGTTGGCGGGATCGGTATTGGTGTAGCCGGAGTTGACCAGATCGATGGCGTACTCAATGGCCTCGACGTTCTCGGCGCTGTTCAGGGTCCAGTTGCCGTCGGCGTCGGTGAAGTCGCCGCCGTTGTTCCAGATGTAATAGGCAAAGGCGGCCTGGCCTTCGTCGGTGGTCATGTCGATGCCCCAGGGATAGATGCTGGAGTCATAGGCCTTGATCTTCTCGCAGGCGGCCTTCAGCTCGTCCCAGGTGGTGGGAACTTCCACGCCGGCGGCTTCCAGAATGTCCACGTTGTAGTACATGGCGCGGGCGGAGGCCAGATCGGGCACGGCCCACACGGTGCCGTCCACCACGGACTGCTCCAGGAAGGCGGGATACATCTTGGCGTAGGTCTCGGCGGAGACGTAGTCCTCAGCGGGGAGGAGCAGATCGTCGGCCTGATAATCGGCGAACACGTCGATATTCAGGATGTCGGGAGCGGCGTTGCCGGAGATGCGGGTGTTGACCACGGTGTAGATGTCGTTCCAGGAGACGACCTCCACGGTGAGGTTGATGTCCTCATGCTCTTTGTTGAAGTCCTCCTGGAACTTGGCCCACCAGTCGCCGGTGTTCTGGCCGTACTGAGCGGCGATCACATTGATGTCGATCTTCTCGCTGGAGCCTCCGGAGCTTCCGGAGTCGCCGGCGTCACTGGAGGCGGGAGGGGGCGTGCCGCTGTCACCGCTGCCGCCGGTGGAATCGCTGCCGCCGCCGCAGGCGGCCAGGGACAGAACCATTACAAGAGCGAGCAGCGCGGCAAGAAACTTTTTCATCGTCATTCTCCTCTATACAAAATTTCATGTGCGAAATACACATGTGAGGGAGCAAGCGGAAAAAATCCACAAACGCAACCCTCATATCTTCATTATACTTGTAGATTTTGTAAATAATAGGGACGTGCGTTCGGTTTATAGAAAAATCGTACGAATTATGAAAATTCGTACGATTTCGCAACCGATTAATGATGCTTGACCGCCGCGCCCCGCCCGTTTTTCCGGAATGTGCTGGGCGTCATGCCGGTGACGGAGCGGAAGACCTTTGAAAAATAGTTGTAGTCGCTGACGCCCACGGACTCCCCGATGGTGGAAATGGGAAGGCTGCTTTGCAGCAGCAGACGCTTGGCGGCGCTGATGCGCCGCTGGGTGATCAGATAGGAGAGGGTGTGGCCGCCGGAGAGCTCCTTCGCCAGGGAGCAGAGCTTGGTCCGGCCGATGTGCAGCTCCTGGGAGATGGATTCCAGGGACAGCTTTTCCATATAGTGCTGGTTCAGATACAGCTCCAGCTTCTGAAGGTCGGTCTGTTCCGCCGTCAGGATCATGCCCTTGAGCTGGATGTAGGCGGACAAGGCCTCCAGGGTTTCGGCGTAGGCAAGGAGCTCCTTATCGGAGTACTGCCGGAACTGGAAAAAGGCGGGGCGCAGGACGTCGGCCCCACCGGGATACCAGTCCAGCAGGGGGCGGCTCTTCTCCCACTGTTCCTCTATGGGGGAGTCATCCAGAAAGCAGCCGAAGGCCAGGTAGGCCAGCGGCTGTTTCTTGTCGAAGAGAGGCATGATGGCCTCGCAGATGCCGGCGTGACAGCGGTAGAACTGGAACCCTTTTTCCACATGGTAGTGCTGAATTTTGCATCGGTCGCAGGCGACGCAGCGCTCGTGTCCCTCGGGAAGATCGTTGAGCATCCGGCAGAAGGGCGGATGCCCCCGGAACAGGTTGATGTCCCGGCCCTCCGGGTCCAGAATGTTGGCGGGCAGGCCGGTGAGGATGTTGAGGTTGGCGATGAGCTTGCGCAGCCCCTCTTCATCAAATAGAATGTTCATTTCTGATATTGCTTTACAATGGCTTCCAGCTCGCTCCAGCATTCCTCCATATCCCGCACCAGCTTGAACTGGGTGCGGCAGCGGTCCAGGTTGTGGCGTTCCCGGCTGATATGGAAGTATTGGTCGCCCACGATGTAGTCCGTCAAAAAGCGGATGCCGCACTCCAGAGTCATCAGCTTGGCGCCCCAGGGAAGGTATTCGATTTCTGTATTGGACAGCGTGCCCCCCACGCCTTCTAAAAAGGCGGCGGTGTACACGGCGAAGAGGTCCACGTCCAGATGGACCGCGGAAAGGTCCGTTTCATCCTCGGCGCAGTGGTTGGCGCCGAAGCGGATGGAGTCGCCGAAGTCGTAGAGAACCAGACCGGGCATGACGGTGTCCAGATCGATGATGCAGACGCCCTCGTGGGTTTCCTCGTCCATCAGCACGTTGTTCAGCTTGGTGTCGTTGTGGGTGACCCGGAGGGGAAGTTTTCCCTCCCGCATGGCGTCCAGGGCGACGGAGCAGTCCGCCTCCCGGTCCAGCACGAATTGAATCTCCGGCCCGCAGTCCTTGGCCCGGCCCAGAGGGTCCTCTGCCAGGGCGGCCTTGAACTTGGCCAGCCGGTCCTCCGTATTGTGGAAATTGGGGATGGTTTCGTGGAGCGTGGCCGCCGGATAGTCCCCCAGCAGCCGCTGGAAGCGGCCGAAGGCCCGGCCCGAGGCGGCAAACAGCTCCGCCGACTCCGCCGCTTGATAGCAGATGGTGCGCTCCACAAAGGGATAGACCCGCCAGGCGCCTCCGGCGCTGTCGGTAAAATAGGGCTGGCCGTTCCGGGGGCGGAGAACCCGCATGGCCTCCCGGTCCCGGTCACCGCCGTGCTTCTCGATCTCGCGGCCCAGATACTCGGTGACGCCGATGATGTTTTCCATCAGCTCCTCGGGATGCTTGAAGGCGGCGGCGCTCATCCGCTGGAGAATGAAGCGGCGGCAGCAGAGGTCCTCCGGCTGGGTGTGGACCACGAAGGTGTCGTTGATGTGCCCCTGCCCATAGCGCAGAGCGCCCACCACGGGGGCCCCGAAGTCGAAGGCGGCCAATGCCTCCTGCAGGGTCTGTTCAGCCTGCGCCATCGCTCACACCTCCCACAGCCGGTCCGGGTAGAGGCCGGATTTTGTTTTCCCGGCGATGGCGTTTACCACCGTGGGCTTGTCCTCCCGGTAGGTGACGCCATACCACTTGTCCTCGCTCCGCAGCACCTTGACCCGGGCCTTGCCTTCGTCGATGAGCTGGCTGACCACGCTGGGGAGGAAGTACTCCGCCTTGGCGGGATTCTCCGTCAGGGCCTTGTCCAGGAAGGCGGGGAAGCGCTTCCACGCCTCGTCCAGGAAGCTCCGGGTGAAGCCCCACATGTTCATGGAGACGATGGTGTCTCCCGGCAGCTCCGTCCAGGTCTGCCCGCCGTCCTCGGTGAAGCGGGGGGGCTCGCCCTTCTCGATCTTGGTCCGCTCGGTGACCCGGGTGAGGAAGTTGTCCGCGGTCTCCTCACATACGCCCCGGGCCACGGTGCCGTTTTCTGTGACGGTGTTTTTCAGCAGGTAACCCACCATGACGTACTCATAGAGGTCCCCGTCCTCGTGGGAGGAGAGATAGCCGTAAATCTCCCGGAATGCCTCGGGGCCGTAATAGTCGTCGGCGTTGATGACGGCGAAGGGACCGGCCACCACGGACCGGGCCGCCAGGGCGGCGTGAGCGGTGCCCCAGGGCTTCTGCCGCTCCGCCGGAACGGCGTAGCCCTCCGGCAGGTCCTCCTTCAGCTGGTAGACGTAGCGAACGTCCATGGACTTGGATACCCGATCGCCGATGCAGCGCTTGAAGTCCTCCTCGATTTCGGGCTTGATGACGAAGACCACGGTTTCGAAGCCCGCCCGGCGGGCGTCATAGATGGAGTAATCAATGATGAGCTGTCCGTGGTTTCCCACGGGGTCCAGCTGCTTGAGGCCGCCGTACCGGCTGCCCATGCCGGCGGCCATGATGACCAGAACAGGTTTTTTCATTTCCTCTCTCCCGTTTCCTTCTTATCCTTTATAGCCGTTGGGGTTCATGGACTGCCACTTCCAGGAGGAAGCGCACATCTCCTCGATGCCAAGCTCCGCTTCCCAGCCCAGCTCCTCCCGAGCTTTGGCGGGGTCGGCGTAGCACTGGGCGATGTCGCCGGGGCGGCGGGGGTCGATCACATGGGGCAGCGCGTGGCCGCAGGCTTTCTCATAGGCGTGAAGCACGTCCAGCACGCTGTAGCCGTTGCCGGTGCCCAGGTTGCAGATGAAAAGGCCGCACTTGGTCTCCAGCTTTTTCAGCGCCGCCACATGGCCCTTGGCCAGGTCGACGACATGGATATAATCCCGCACGCCGGTGCCGTCGGGGGTGTCGTAGTCGTTTCCGTAGACGTGGACCTTCTCCAGCTGGCCCACGGCGACCTTCGCGATATAGGGCACCAGGTTGTTGGGGATGCCGTTGGGGTCCTCGCCGATGAGGCCGCTCTCATGGGCCCCGATGGGGTTGAAATAACGGAGCAGGGCCACGTTCAGCGTGGGGTCCGCGGCGCAGATGTCCATGAGCATCTTCTCCTGGAAGAGCTTGGAGGTGCCGTAGGGGTTCGTGGTGCCGCCGGTGGGGAAGTCCTCCCGGATGGGCACGGTGGCGGGGTCGCCGTAGACCGTGGCGGAGGAGGAGAAGACAAAGTTCTTCACCCCATGCTTCCGCATGGCCTGGAGGAGGTAGAGGGTGCTGATGAGGTTGTTGGAATAGTACTCCAGGGGCTTGGCGACGCTTTCACCCACGGCCTTGAGCCCGGCGAAGTGGATGACGGAGTCGATGTCCGGGTGCTGGGCGAAGAGGGCGTCCACCTGCTCCTGGTCGCACAGCTCCGCCTTGATGAAGGGAATCTTCTTTCCCACGATCTGCTCTACCCGGCGGATGGCCTCCTCGCTGGAATTGTAGAGGTTGTCCGTCACAAGGATGTCGTAGCCCGCCTGGACGAGCTCCACGCAGGTGTGGCTGCCGATATAGCCCGCGCCGCCGCAAACAAGAATGGACATAAAAACCGCTCCTTTCAAATTATGAAAATTGACCGCTTTGGTGAAATATTTTCAAGATTCATCTGGCCTTATTGTAGGCCGCTTAGGGGAAAATGGGAAGAGAGGATAGTCCCAATTATTAGAAAAATCGTCCGAATTTTGAGCTTATTATACTAAAAAGCCCGGGGTTTGTCCAGAGGGGAAACAGAGGAACGGCCTTTGCCAGGGAAGAGGGGCCATGATATTATGAATGAAAAACAAACGGAGAGGGTGCGAACGATGAGGATTACAGTGAAAGCCATAAAATGGGGGGGCGGCGTCACATTGAGACGAAGCCTGACCGGGCGGTACAAGATCGAATATATCCGGTACGGCGACGGGGGTCTCCGGGATGCCGTTGTGGAGAACGGCGGGAGAAAATACCTCCTGTTGGGAGGGTGGGATGCCGCTTCCCAGGCTGTCAGAGAGACAGCCGCCCTTCTCGTCGTTTTGACGAAAGAATTTTCCCGCCGCCCGCTGGAAACTTTGCTCGAGGTGTGGTATAATCCCTTCCCATGAAAGAAAAAGGAGGGACCGCTATGCAGCGCCCCCTGGCGGACGAGATCCGCCCCCAGACATTGGACGAAGTGGTTGGACAGCGGCACCTTCTGGCCCCCGGTGCGGTGCTCCGCCGCCTGATCGAGAGCGAAACCGAGGCCAATATGGTTTTCTACGGTCCCTCCGGCACCGGCAAGACCACCATCGCCAACATCGTGGCCCAGCGGACTCACAAGACCCTCTACCGTCTCAATGCCACCACCGCCTCTCTCCAGGACATCAAGGATATCATCGCCGACGTGGGCACGCTGCTGGCCCCCGGCGGAGTGCTGCTGTACCTGGATGAGATTCAATATTTTAATAAAAAGCAGCAGCAGAGCCTCCTGGAATTTATGGAGAACGGCAAGCTGACCCTCATCGCTTCCACTACGGAAAATCCCTACTTTTACGTTTACAGCGCCCTGCTCAGCCGGAGCACGGTTTTCGAGTTCAAGGCCGTGGCGCCGGAGGAGGCGGAGCCCGCCGTCCTCCGGGCGCTGAACATTGAAAAAGAGCGCTCTCCCCTGCCGCTGACGTGGGAGGAGGGTCTGCCCCTCCAGATCGCCACCGCCTGCGGCGGGGATGTACGCAAGGCGGTCAACGCTGTGGAGCTCCTCAGCCATGCCGCCCAGCCGAAAAAGGGCGCGCTCTTCATCTCCAGGGAGGACGCCGCCCAGGTCTCCCAGCGTAGCGCCATGCGCTATGACAAGGGAGGCGACGCCATGTATGACATCGCCTCCGCGCTGATGAAATCCCTCCGGGGCAGCGACCCGGACGCCGCCCTCCACTATTTGGCCCGCTTCCTGGAGGCGGGGGACTTGGTGACCCCCTGCCGCCGCCTCCTCTGTTCCGCCAGCGAGGATGTGGGGATGGCCTATCCCCAGGCTGTGGCGATTGTGAAGGCCTGCGTGGACACGGCGATGCAGCTGGGCCTTCCGGAGGCGCAGCTGCCCCTGGCCCAGGCGGCGGTGCTGCTGGCCACCGCGCCCAAGTCCAACAGCGTGGTGGAGGGCATCGGCAGGGCCCGGGCGGACGTCCGGGCGGGCCGCACCGGGGACATGCCCCGGCAGCTCCAGAACGTCCACGCCGACACCACCGGCTTCGACAACCAGCAGCACTATCTTTACCCGCATCTCTTCCCCGGCCACTGGGTGGAACAGCAGTATCTTCCCGACGCGCTGCGGGGCGTGAAATACTATGAGTGGGGGGAGAACAAGACGGAGCAGGCGGCGAAAGCCTACTGGGAGAAGATCAAGGGGCGGGAGCTGTGAAGACCGTCTCCACCGGCGTCTTCTCATAGCCCGGCGGAGAGTAGACCCAGCGGTCCAGCTTCCCGTCGGTGATTTGGTAGCGGATGGGCTCCGGCGGGGCCGGAGGCAGCTTTTCAATGACCTGGAGCTTGACTTTCATCCGCTCCGGGCGGATACTCTTGATGTACACGGACACGCTGTCTCCGGGGGACAGGCGCTCTTTGGCGTCCGCCAGTCCGGAGAGGTTGGGGGCCAGCTCGATGAAGCTGCCGTACTCCTTCACGGTCCGCACCACGCCCTTTACCGTCTCGCCGGGGCGGAAGCGGCTGGCATTTTCCATCCAGGTGCCCAGCAGCTCCCGGTGGGTGAGGGTGATTCGCCGGGACTCACGGTCCACCGCCCACACCGCCGTCAGGATTTTCTGTCCCTCCTGAAAGCGTTCCCGGGGATGGGAGATACGGGAGACGGAGATGTGCTCGATGGGCAGCATGGCCACAATGCCGCAGCCCACATCCACGAACGCGCCGAAGCTCTCCAGCCGGGTCACCCGGCCGGTGAGGATGGTTCCCGGCTCCAGACGCTCCATGAAATGGGTCATGGCGGTCTCCTGGGCGGCCCGGCGGGAGAGGAGGGCCACCGGCGCCCCTTTTTCGTCGGCCTTCAGGGCGGTGACGGTGAAGCAGGTGGGCTTTCCGACGCGGGAGAGGACGGCGATGTCCCGGTCCGCGCCGCTGATCCAGGGGGCGACGGCCTCTTCCCGGGGAATGCGGCCCTGAACGCCGCTGAGGTTCAGATGGAGCGTGTGATCCACGCCGCAGCGCTGAACAGGAGCCTCCAGAATGGCCCCGGTTTCCACAGCTTCCCGCAGGTGTTCAAGGGTGAAGGGAACAGGAGGGCGAAGACCCTCCGGAGGATAGAGTTTGTTTTCCGGCATGATTGATCGCATCCTATCTGCCGCGGGGCGGCTTTGACTTTGATATGCCAATATATGCGGCAAACCAAAATGATTGACAGGAGGACAGGATGGACCTGCAACTTCACGACCGTGTAGAGCTGAAAAAGCCGCACCCCTGCGGCAGCAGCCAGTGGGAAATTCTTCGGGTGGGCATGGACATCAAGCTTCGCTGCCTGGGCTGCGGGCATGAGCTGATGCTTCCCCGAAGCAAGGCGGAAAAGAGCGTCCGAAGGATATTGACGAAGGAGGAGACTACATGAATCAAAAGCTGAAGCGGGCGGTGGCGCTGCTGCTGGCGGTGGTGCTGGTGGTGGCCCTGCTGGCGTCGATGATTCTGCCCTATATTGGGTGAACGTGAAAAAGCGGCTGTCAACGACAGCTGCTTTTTTCAAGTGTTTTTCCCATTCAACGGCATCTTTCGGCTCATCGCCCCGTTTGACGGTTTCCATGGCGTTCCCGCTTCTTGACGGGCCGCCGTTCCATCATGAAAACAGAACGATCTGATTGTAGCATGGACTCTGATCTGACGCAACGGGCTCCGCAAAATTAACAGAGGATTCATGGTCCGGGTAAGGCCCCGGAAGAAAGTCTCAAAGAATTTGAAAAATCATGTGAGAATCCGGCCTCTTGCAGCGTTAGTTATAGTGGGAGGAAGTTCCTATGCCGGGTCAAAGGGCCGTCTCCCATTGGCGCGGAGCCTCAGCACAAGGTGATTCCCCGCAGCAAGATGCGGGAACACGAAATCAGAAACGAAACAAAAAGGAGAAATTGTCATGGGAAATTGGGTATCGATTGTTTTTTGGATCGCGATCATCGGCGCAGTGCTCTATAATGTCTTCGTGAAAAAGAGCAAAAATCGGAAAGCCGCAGAGAGCGGCGAGGACCGTGAGAGCGTCCGGAGGGCTGCGGCGCAGCAGCTGGACGGAACCGTTCCGACGGTTTATGCCCATTGGGAGGAGCGGGAGTCCTACGGCCGCCGGGTCCGGATTACTTACCACCGTTACGCCCTGTCCTTTCAGGGGGAGACGCTGTGGGTGTTCCCCCTGGGCATCGACAAAAAGACTCGCCAAGTTCAAGCGGGCAGGCCGGTGGTTCTCACCCCGGAAAACCTGGGCAAGGTGACGGTGAAGACCAAGGAAAAGAACGGCGCGACAGAGCGTCTGGAGCTCTGGCTGGGCGACAAGCAGGGGCATGTGATCACGGAGCTGACGGTGGACGCGGAGAATCTGCGGAAAAACCGCTGGTATCCCGTCAACATTTTGCAGCGGGAAGAGTGCGCGGCCCTGGAGCGTTTTATGACGGCGCTCAGCCAGCGGGTGGCGGCGGAAAACCCGGGCGTGGATGAACTGATTAAGGCGGAGAGCAACGAGAGCGTGGGTATCCTGGGGGCTGTCCTCTCCGGCATCGGCGCGGTCGTCGGTATCTTCATGCCGCCTGCGGGCCTGGTGCTGTGCCTGATCGGACTGATCATGTCGGTTGTGAGCAAGAAGAGAGGGGCCAAACAAAAAGTGCCTCTGGTGATTAGCGTGCTGTGCACGGCGCTGTGCGCGGGCCTTTGCTGGCTGTTCTTGAAGTACTTTATTTAATTGGCGGAGCATCCCCGGAGCGGCGGTGCGGTATGTCTAGGGCGCGGTCTATCATGTGCCGCATGGAAAGGCGGAGCTCCCTGTCTGAACCGGCTGCGCAAATCACAAGAGGCGTACCGGGGACAGGCCGCCATGGACGATGAATTGAGAGAAGGCGCTCAGGTCCCCGGCAGACCTTTCGAAGCCCCTTGAGGGGCGTTGTGCATAGTATGCCCTTTCAGGGCTGACGAAAGCCTCCGGCTCAGCTGGAGGCTTTGACTTACCAGTTCAGCTCGAACGGCTTATCCAGCCGCCGGAAAGTGAAGGTTCCCACGGCAAAGAGCTCGCCCCGCTCTCCTGTGACCCGGGCCTCCAGCACGCAGACGCTTTTGCCGCTCTGAATTTCCGTAGCCTCCGCCGTCAGGCGGTCGCCCGTTTTGGCGCTGCGCAGGAAGCTGAAAGAGCAGTTGATAGTGACCGCCATGGTTCCATGGGCCACCATGGCGGAGCCGCAGGCGGTGTCCGCCAGGGAGAAGTAAACGCCGCCGTGGGGAACCTGAACGGGATTCAGGTCCTCCTCGGTTAGGGTTTTGACCGCCCGGGCATATCCGGGACGAAGCTCCTCCACGTAAATTCCCAGGCGCTTTCCATAGGGATTTTTATCGTTGCGGTAGGTGCGAAGCTGTTCATAGTCCATGGCGGGGCGTCCTTTCCTCTGTGCTCTCCGGCGGGCGGTATGCAGCAAATCCGCCCCGCCGGCTACGGCCGGAGGGTGAACTGCCGTCCGTCGGAGTGAATGCAGCCCTCCTCGCGGAGACGCTTCAGCTCCCGCATCATGGCGCTGCGGTCGGTGGCGATATAGTCCGCCAGTACGCTGAGGGAGAAGGGAATGGTAAATGTAGAGCTTCCCGACTGTTGGGAGAGCTGACGGAAATAGCACAGCAGCTTTTCCCGGATGGAGCGGCGGGAGAGTACATCCACCCGGCAGGAGAGGGCCTGCGCCTTATCCGCCATCAGCTTCAGCATATTCTGAACCAGGATGCTGTGCCGGTGGCAGGCGTGGCCGCAGCGGCTGAGAATATGGGCGTAGTCGATGAATACCACGTCGCAGGGGTGGCGGCAGATGACCTCCAGGCTGTCTCCCGTGGAGCCGGCGAAGGCCAGGGTCTTGCCGAAAACGCCTCCGGCGCCCAGATCCTCCAAAACGGTGGCCACGCCCTCCTCGTCGATGCGGATCAGGGACGCCTGTCCCCGCTCTACCACGCCGACGGCGTCCGTCGAGAAGTCATAAATCAGCTCGTCGGCGCGAAAAGACCGTGGAATCGCTTGAAAACAAGACAGAATTTCCCGGTAATCCTGATAGCTGATGTCGTGAAAAAGAGGGCTTTTTTCCAGCTCCTGCTCACTAAGCATGTGTTCATCCCTTTCAGTTGTCTATCCCACGCAACAGATATATGATAGCAGTCCACCCCACAAATGTAAAGGATATTTTTTTACTTTCGGTTTTCCGTAACAAACTTTCGGTGCTTTTTGCTGGTCTTTTAGCGCCGCGCAGGCGGGCGGCGTCTTCCCCCTCCTTCCGATGCGTGTTCCCTGGAGGCGGGGCGGAGGGCGGGAGGGAGCCGCGTTCAGGAGAGCCGTTAAAAAGAGCATAGCATACCGCCCCGGAAAAATCTACAGCGGAAAACAAAATTTGCGCCTGGAAAGCGCGTTTTTTTGCCTGGCGGCAGGGCTGGAAAGAAACGGCGGCGCCGGTGTTTTCCTGGAAAGGACAGTGTTTAAAAATCCGTCTTCGTTTGTTTACAATTTGTTTATATCCATCCATTGACAAGAAAAGACTCCGGTGGTAAACTCGCTTTAGCACTCTGGGAAAAGGAGTGCTAAAGCGTTGAAAAAGCCCTCCGCCGGAAGGGGGAGGGGTGGAGGTTACTGTGGAACTCTCGGACCGAAAACGGCAGATACTGAAGGTAGTGGTGGAGGATTACATCCGTACCGCCGAGCCGGTGGGGTCCAAGGCCATCGCCTCCGAGATGGGCGGCAGCGTCAGCTCCGCCACCATCCGCAACGAACTGGCGGACCTGACGGAGCAGGGATATCTGGAGCAGCCCCATACCTCCGCCGGCCGGATGCCCTCCCCCAAGGGTTACCGGCTGTACGTCAACGAGCTGATGGAAGAACAGCGTCTTTCTTTGGCGGAGACGGAGCGGATCAACCAGTCCCTCCAATTGAAGATGGAGGAGCTGAACCGGCTGCTGGCCCAGGCGGGCCGGGCGGTGTCCGCCCTGATGCGCTATCCCGCCTACGCCGCCGCCGCCCGGAGGACCGGCGTGACCGCCCGCCGCTTTGAGCTGCTGCCGGTGGACGAGCGGAACTGCATTCTGGTCATCATGACCAGCGACAACCGTGTGAAGAGCCAGCTGCTGCGCATGCAGCTGAAGGTGGAGGCGGAGCAGCTGCCTGCGGCGGCCAATCTGCTGAACGGTCACTTTACAGGCGCCGCCCCCGGCGAAATGAGCCAGCGGCTGATGGGCCTGGCGGATCAAACAAGCCCCCAGCTGTTTTTGCTGCTGTCTCAGGCGGTCTCCTACGCGGAGGACGTTCTGGAGGAGGCGGGGCAGCGGGAAATTGTCACCGCCGGAGCGAACCGGCTTTTAAAGCTGCCGGAATTCCGGGACGCCGACAAGGCCCACGAGCTGATGAGCTTCCTGGCCGACAGCAAGGAGGAGCTTCCCATGCCGGAGCGCCGGTCCATGGAGATTCTCATCGGGCCGGAGAACGTGAAGGAGGCTTTGCGGGACGCCAGCGTGGTAGTGGCCAGTTATGACATAGGGGACAATATGCGGGGCCTCATCGGCGTGGTGGGTCCCACGCGAATGGATTACGCGGCGGTGGCCGCCCGGCTCTCCGGCTTCGCCGAGGGGCTGTCAAGATTGTTTGGAAAACAGGAATTACCCCCGAAGGAGGAGCAGACATGAGCGAGGAGAACAAGCGGCCCCTGGAGGAGGAGACGCCCGGGACGGAGCAGCCCCAGGAGGCTCCTCAGGCGGAGGAAGCCGCCGGACAGGCGGCCAAGAGCCGGAAGAAGAAGGAGAAGGGCGTTACCTTTACCCGGGAACAGGTGGAGCAGATGGAGCTGGCGGTGAAGCAGCTGGAGACCACGAAGGACCAATTTGCCCGCCTTGCCGCCGAGTATGACAACTACCGCAAGCGCACGGCCAAGGAGAAGGAAACCCTCTATCAGGACGCCAAGGCGGACACCATACGGGAATTTTTGGCGGTGTACGACAATCTGGAGCGGGCCGCCGCCGCCCCCGGAGGGGAGGATGATCCCCACAAGAAGGGCCTGGAGATGATCTTCACCCAGTACAAGGAGCTTTTGAAAAAGCTGGGCGTCACGGAGATCGAGGCCCAAGGCCAGCCCTTTGACCCGGACCGGCATGAGGCGGTGATGCACGTGGACGACGAGAGCCTTGGGGAAAATACGGTGGCTCAGGTCTTCCAGGCGGGCTTTCTGCTGGGTGACAAGGTGATCCGGCACGCGGTGGTGCAGGTGGCGAATTGAGCGGGAGGCTTTTGCACAGAGTCCGCGTTTTCAGGGAGAGAGTCGAGGGTTCGCCCGGTTCTCCATATATTGGTCAATGGAAACATTTTCATAGATTTAGGAGGCTTTCATTATGTCTAAAGTAATCGGTATTGACTTGGGTACCACCAACTCCTGCGTGGCGGTGATGGAGGGCGGCGAGGCCGTCGTCATTGCCAACGCCGAGGGAAACCGCACCACCCCCTCCGTCGTCGCCTTCTCCAAGACCGGCGAGCGCATGGTGGGCCAGGTGGCCAAGCGCCAGGCCATCACCAACCCGGACCGGACCATTTCCTCCATCAAGCGGGAGATGGGCTCCGACCATAAGGTGGGCATCGACAACAAGAACTACACCCCCCAGGAGATCAGCGCCATGATCCTCCAGAAGCTGAAGGCGGACGCCGAGGCTTATCTGGGCGGCGCCGTCACCGAGGCGGTCATTACCGTTCCCGCCTACTTCACCGACTCCCAGCGCCAGGCCACCAAGGACGCGGGCAAGATCGCGGGCCTGGACGTCAAGCGCATCATCAACGAGCCCACCGCCGCGGCCCTGGCCTACGGTGTGGATAAGGAGCAGACCCAGAAGATCATGGTGTACGACCTGGGCGGCGGCACCTTTGACGTCAGCATTCTGGACATTGACGACGGCGTGATCGAGGTTCTGGCCACCGCCGGCAACAACCGCCTGGGCGGCGACGACTTTGACGAGTGCGTCATGAAGTGGCTGGTAAGCGAGTTCAAGCGCAGCGACGGCGTGGATCTCTCCGGCGACAAGGTTGCCATGCAGCGCCTGAAGGAGGCCGCCGAGAAGGCCAAGATCGAGCTTTCCGGCGTCACCACCAGCAACATCAATCTCCCCTATATCACCGCCGACGCTACCGGCCCCAAGCATCTGGACGTGACCCTCTCCCGGGCGAAGTTCAACGAGCTGACCGCCCATCTGGTGGACGCCACCATGGGCCCCGTGCGGCAGGCCATGAGCGACGCGGGCCTGAAGCCCTCCGACCTCAGCAAGGTTCTGCTGGTGGGCGGCTCCAGCCGCATTCCCGCCGTGCAGGACGCCGTGAAGAGCTTCACCGGCTCCGACCCCTTCAAGGGCATCAACCCCGACGAGTGCGTGGCCATGGGCGCGGCCCTCCAGGCGGGCGTCCTCACCGGCGACGTGAAGGGCCTTTTGCTGCTGGACGTCACTCCGCTGTCCCTGGGCATCGAGACCTACGGCGGCGTGTGCACCAAGCTCATCGACCGCAACACCACCATCCCCGTGAAGAAGAGCCAGGTCTTCTCCACCGCCGCCGACAACCAGACCAGCGTGGAGGTCAACGTCCTCCAGGGCGAGCGGGAGATGGCCGCGGCGAATAAATCCCTGGGCCGCTTCCATTTGGACGGCATCGCGCCGGCCCGGCGGGGCGTGCCCCAGATCGAGGTTACTTTCGACATCGACGCCAACGGCATTGTCAACGTCTCCGCCAAGGACCTGGGCACCGGGACGGAGCAGCACATCACCATCACCTCCTCCTCCAACATGAGCAAGGAGGACATTGAGAAGGCCGTGAAGGAAGCGGAGCAGTACGCCGCCCAGGACAAGAAGCTGAAAGAGGAAGTGGAGACCCGGAACCAGGCGGACCAGATGGTCTACCAGACCGAGAAAACGCTGGCGGACATGGGCGACAAGATTCCCGCCGACGACAAGGGCAAGGTTCAGGGAGCTCTCGACAAGCTGAAGGAGACCCTGAAGGGGACGGACTCCGCCGCCATCAAGGCGGACACGGAGGCGCTCCAGCAGGCGTTCTACGCGGTCAGTGAGAAGCTCTACCAGCAGGCCAATCCCCAGGGTGCGCAGCCCGGCGGAGACGCCGGCGCGTCCCAGGAGGGGCAGTACTACGACGCCGACTACAAGGTAGTGGACGACGACGATCAGAAGAAATAAACGGGCTTAATCGTTCAATGGGACGGGGAGAATTCCCCGCCCCATTGAACGGCGTTATTCGCAGGAGGCAACATGGCTGAGCAGAAACGGGATTATTACGAGGTCCTGGGCGTCAACAAAGGCGCCTCGGACGAGGAGATCAAGCGGGCTTACCGGAAGCTGGCCAAGGCCAATCATCCGGACCTGAACCCCGGGGACAAGGAGGCCGAGGCCCGCTTTAAAGAGGTCAACGAGGCGTACGAAATCCTTTCGGACAAGGAAAAGCGGAGCCGGTACGATCAGTTCGGCCACGCCGGAGTGGACCCCAACTTTGGCGCGGGCGGCGGTTTTGACGGTGGTTTTGGTGGCTTTGATTTCGGGGACCTGGGGGATATTTTCGGCAGCTTTTTCGGCGGCGGCTTCGGCGGCGGTCGGCGGACGAACCCCAACGCTCCCCAGAGGGGAGAGAGCATCCGCACCTCTTTGACCGTCAGCTTTGAAGAGGCGGCCTTCGGCTGTGAAAAGACCGTCACCGTGGACCGGACGGAGAGCTGCACGGTCTGCCATGGCAGCGGCTGCGCCGAGGGGGCCACGCCGGAGGTCTGCCCCACCTGTCACGGCACCGGCGTCGTGCAGAACCGGCGGCAGACGCCGATGGGGGTGATTTCCACCTCCTCGCCCTGCTCCCACTGCGGCGGCAAGGGCAAGATCATCTCCCAGCCCTGCAAGGAATGCCAGGGCGCGGGCGTGACGCGGCGGCGGAAAACCATCCAGGCCAGCATTCCGGCGGGCATCGACAACGGACAGACCATCTCCATCCGGGGCCAGGGCAATGCGGGCAAGAACGGCGGCCCCGCCGGGGACCTTCTGATTACGATTGCCGTCCGGCCGCACGAGTTCTTCCGCCGGGAGGGCACCTCCGTTTTGTGCGAGGCGCCCGTCACCTTCGCCCAGGCGGTGCTGGGGGCGGAGCTGGAGATTCCCACCATTGACGGCAAGGTGAAGTACGACCTGCCGGAGGGCACCCAGAGCGGCGCAACCTTCCGCCTCAAGGGCAAGGGCATCCCCTCCATCAATGGCCGGGGACGGGGCGACCAGTATGTCACGGTTTACATTGAGACGCCCCGCAACCTGAACCGGGAGCAGAAAGAGGCGCTGAAGAAATTTGCCGAGACCATGGGCGACAACAACTACGAGGAGAGGAAGAAGTTCTTCGGCAAGAAAAAGAGGTGATTCCATGTATCTGGCGGACTATCACATCCACTCCCGCATCTCTCCGGACGCGGGGGACTCCATGACCGCCCTGGCGGAGGCGGGGCTGGCGGCGGGGCTGGCGGAGGTCTGCTTTACCGATCACGTGGAGCCGGTGGTCTGGGGCGGCACAGCGCTGCGGGAGTCCTATGATTGGGCGGCTCTGGCGGCGGAGTTTGACGCCGCCAAGGCAAATGTGGGAGACCGGATGGTCCTGCGTCTTGGAATCGAGCTGGGGGACGCCTGCTGGAGCGTGGAGCGGACGGAGGCGCTCTTGCGGGACGCTCCGCCCCTGGATTTTGTCATTGGCTCCGTCCACATGCTCTCCCGGCGGTACGGGGGACTGGACCTCTACTATTTTGATCCCAAGACGGAGGAAGAGGCCTATGCCGGCATCGCGGATTATCTGGACCAGGTGCGGAAGATGATCGCGTGGGGGCGGTTTACTGTGCTGGGTCACCTGACGCTGCCGCTGCGGTATCTCAATGAAAACCGCGGGTTTCGCCTGAGCTTTGACCGTTTTGAGCCGGAGATGAGGGAGATTTTCCGTTCCCTGATCGATAAGGGCCTTGGCATTGAGGTAAACACGAACCGGGGCGGCACGCCTCTGCCGGACGGGAAATGGCTGCGGCTGTACCGTGAACTGGGAGGCGAACTGGTCACGCTGGGCACCGACGCGCACTCTGCGGACTTTGTGGGCTGCGCCATCCGTGAGCGGCAGGCCCTCCTGCGGGAGTGCGGTTTCGCCCGGTTCTGCACCTTCGCGGGGCAAAAGCCCGTCTGGCACGAGCTGTGAAGCGGGCCTTCCGGAAAATGTCGTATTTGCGGCGCTGGAAGCTGCGGAAAGCATATTGATTTTTTGAAAAAATTAGGGTACAATATAAGGCACAAAATTATAGGGCATGGGGGAATATGGCCATGAAAATTGCGCTGGGCTGCGATCACGGCGGCTATGATCTGAAACAGCATATCATCCAGGTGCTGGAGCGCCTGGGGCACGAGTATGAGGACTTCGGCTGCTCTTCCAAGGACAGCTGCGATTATCCGGATTTCGGCGCCGCCGCCGCCCGGGCTGTGGCGGCGGGCAAGTGTGACCGCGGCATTGTGATCTGTACCACTGGCATCGGGATTTCCATCTCCGCCAACAAGATCAAGGGCATTCGCTGCGCTCACTGTGCCGACTGCCTCCAGGCGGAGATGACCCGCCGCCACAACGACGCGAATATGATGGCCATCGGCGCGGGCTTCACAGGGCCGAACATGGCCGAGCGGATGGTGGAGGCGTTCCTCTCTACGGAATTCGAGGGGGGCCGTCACGCCCGCCGGGTGGATAAGATGATGTCCCTGGAGGACTGAGCGGCTGCCGGAGGAGCCGGATTTGCAAAATAGGGGGCGCTGCCCCTGAAGAGAGGTGATGCGCATGGCAGGGGCCAAGGGCTACAGCAGTTACCGGGGCCGTGGGTCCAAATGGAAAGTTTTCATGGCGATTTTGCTGGTGCTGGTCATTTTGGCGGCCGCCAGCGTCATCTATCTGGAACAGCACATTGTGTACAGCAGCGGCGGCCGGCGTCAGATCGTGCTGCCCTGGCAGTCGGAGGAGGCGGATGCCGCGCCGGTGGGAGACCAGCAGGGCGCGGAGAACCGTCCGAATGTGGAGGTGGTGGTGGAGCCGCCGAAGGAGGAGGAACCCCAGGAAATCCTTGCGCGGGCGCTTCCCGCCGCCGCCCTGACCCGAGCGGTTTGGGCGGAATTTGAGGCCGGTATGGCCGCAGATTCCGCCATGGGGACCTGCAACGCTGTGGTTGTGCGCCTGAAAACCTCCAACGGAACGGTTTACTTTGAGTCCGCCAATGCCGTCTCCGGCGCCGTGCAGGTGGCGGGGGACCCGGGGGAGACCGCCTCCGTTTTGAATCTCGTTACCTCCCGGGAGGGGCTGCACGCCATCGCCAGCATGTCCTGCCTTCAGGACTTCAAGGCCGCCAATGCCGACGTGGAGGGCCGGGGATTGAAAAATACCGGCGGCTATATTTTCTACGACGGCAACAACAGCCTCTGGCTGGACCCCTGCAAGCCCTCCGCCAGGGAGTATGTCTGCGCCCTGGCGAAGGAGATCGCGGAGCTGGGATTCGACGAGCTGCTGCTCACGGATTTCAGCTATCCTACCGTGGGAAAAATCAACAAGATTTTCTATAATACCGACGTTCCCCTCGCCAACAATCTGGACCAGCTCCTCAGCGAGCTCCGGACGGCGCTGGAGCCTTACGATATTCTGCTGTCTGTGGAGATTCCGAAGGCGGTTATTGCCGAGGGACCCGATCTGACGGCCGGATTGGACCTGAGCCGTCTGGCGGGCCGGGTGGACCGCATCTACGCCGAAGCCGCGCCGGAGGAGGTGGAGACGCTGTCCAATCTGGTGTCCCAGGCGGGGGGAGCGGACGGCGGTGTCCAATTTATCCCGGAGCTGACGGAAGACAGCCCGTCCCTGACGGGCAGCCGCCTGATTCTGGCGGAGTGACGGGGTCCGTATGGAAGATAGGCTCCCGGAGGAAAATCCCTCCGGGAGCTTCCGCCGTTTATCAAGGGAGACTTTCGGAAAGGGGCCGGGTGATGGACATGGGAATCCGATATCGCGTTCCGGCGGACCGGCGGCCGTGAGGCGGCTGGCGGTCTTTGCCGGAGGCGTTTCTCTGGGTATCTTTCTGGCGCAGTACCTGCTGGAGGGCGGCTGGCCTCTGGCGGCGGCGCTGGCCAGCCTGGCCCTGGGCGTGCTGGCGCTGGCCCTGCCTGGGACGTGGCGGAGGAGGGTCCTGGTATTTGCCTCGGCGCTGGCGTTGGGGCTGGGCTACAGCTGGCTCTATGCCCGGCAGGTGCAGCGGCCCAACGAGGCGCTGGCCGGCAGAACGGAGCCTGTCGCCGCCACGCTCTGCGAATACCCGGAGCCCGGCGATTTTGGCGCGCGGGTGACGGTACGGCTGGAGGGCCTTCCCGGCAAGGCCGTGCTTTACGGCGGGGAGGAGCTGCTGGAGCTGGCTCCGGGACAGACGGTGACCGGAACGGCGCTTCTCCGCAGCGCCGCCCGCATTCGGGATGAGGACGTCACATCCTTCACGTCCAAGGGGGTTTTCCTGCTGGCCTATGGCCGGGGGGAATTCACGGCGGAGGAGGGCAGCCGCCGCAGTCCCCGGTGGTATCCGGTCCGCCTGAGACAGGCGATGGAGCGGCGCATACGGGACCTGTTCCACGGCGACGCCGCCGGGTTTCTCATGGCCCTTTTGACGGGGGACCGGGGAGAGGTCTCCGAAGCGGCTTACACGGCGCTTACCGAGGCGGGGCTGAGCCACATCCTGGCGGTGTCCGGGATGCACTGCGGTTTTCTCATGGCTCTGGCGGGGTTTCTCCTGCCGGACCGGAGATTACAGGCCCTGCTGGGGATTCCGTTGCTGGCGTTTTACGCCGCCCTCACCGGGGGCAGCCCCTCGGTGCTCCGGGCCTGTGTGATGCTGTCCTTGCCGCTGCTGGCGATTCTGGTCCGCCGGGAGAGCGACGGGCCCACGTCTCTGCTGGCGGCGCTGTTCCTCATCCTGCTGGCCAATCCCTTTGCCGCCGCTTCGGTCAGCCTGCAATTGTCCTTCGCCGCCATGACGGGGATTCTCTGGCTGTCGCCGAAGGTCTACCAATGGTTGAAGAACGGGAAGAGGCGGGGGAGAGGGTTCCGCTTCCTGGCGGTCTCCTTTTCCGTGTCCATGGGGGCAATGGTGTTCACCGTGCCCCTGACGGCGTATTATTTCGGCGCGCTGGTGCTGATTGCGCCGCTGAGCGCCGCGCTCTGCCTCTGGGCCGCCAGCGGAGCGTTCCTGTTCGGGCTGGCGGCGGTGTTTGCCAGCTTTGTGATTCCGCCGCTGGGAGCGCTGCTGGCTCTTCCGGCACAAGCGGCGGCGGCTTACATTCTCCTTGCCGCCGGGGGCCTTTCCCAGGTTCCCTATCACGCGGTGTATACCGCCAATCCCTATTTGAAATACTGGATCGTTTATGTCTACATCCTCTTTGCCGCCGCTTATCTGGCCCGGCGGGCGGGACGGCGGAAGTACGCGCTGGCCGCCGCGCTGGCGGCGCTGACGCTGGCCCTCACCGTCCGGCTGGGCGAGGAGCGGTATCGCGGCGGCCTGGAGATTCTGGTAATGGATGTGGGTCAGGGGCAGAGTGTGGCGCTGGCCTCCGGCGGGCGCTTCGCCCTGGTGGACTGCGGAAGCGCCAACAGCTGGAAAGCTCCCGGAGAGACCGCCGCCCGGCAGCTTCTCAGCATGGGATGCCGGCGTTTGGACTGGCTCGTGCTCACCCACTGTGACAGCGACCATATCTCCGGCGTGACGGGCCTCCTGGCACGGCTGGAGGTGGGGACGCTGCTGCTTCCGGAGCCGAAAGACGGCCCGGGGCCCCAGGACGCGCTGCGGGCCGCCGCCGGGGAGCACGGCGTCCAGATCCGCTTTGTAACGGAGGAGGAGCGGCTGGACTTTGGGGAGGGAACGCTGACCGTTTTCCCGCCCCTGGGGAACGCCGGGGACAATGACCGCGGCCTGTCCCTGCTGGCCTCCGCCTGGAACCGGTACTTTCTCATTACCGGCGACATGAGCGCCGCCACGGAGGCGGTTTTGCTGGAGTCCTGCGGCCTGCCGGAAATCGAGGGAATGGTGGCGGGGCACCACGGGTCCAGATACGCCACCTCTCAGCTTCTGCTGGAGACGCTGTGCCCGGAGACGGTCTGTATCAGCGTTGGGCCCAACAGCTACGGGCATCCCGCCGGGGAGACGCTGCTCCGTCTGGCCCGGCAGGGCTGTGAAATTTACCGCACGGACCTGCATGGAACCATCCATCTCGCCTGGAATCAGGAGGAATCCCATGGCTAATGCAAAAAGAGCCCCCCGCCGGGGCGCGGCCCTTCAAAAATTGAAGGCGGATCTGTCCGCCGGCACGCCTGCCGCCGCGTATATCTTCTACGGAGAGGAGAGCTATCTTCGGGAGTACTATCTGGGAGAGCTGCGCAAAAAGCTGATTCCCCCGGGTTTCGAGACCTTCAACTACCATGCGCTGGAGGGGAAGGACGTCACGGCGCAGAGCCTGTCGGAGACGGTGGAGGCCATGCCCATGATGGCGGAGCGGACGATGACGGCCGTCACGGACTATGATATCTTCAAATTGGGAGAGGAGCAGCGCGGAAAGCTCATCGCTTTGCTGGAGGACCTGCCGCCTTACTGCTGTTTGGTCTTTGTCTATGACACGCTGGAGTACAAGCCCAACCGGACCATGAAAAAGCTCTGCAAGGCCCTGGACACGTATGTGGAGGCGGTGGAGTTTCCGGCGGCGGAGAACAGCGACCTGCTGCCCTGGATTTCCCGCCGCTTTAAGGCCTTGGGAAAGGAGATCGACCGGCAGACGGCGGAGTACCTGGTCTTCACCTGCGGCGGCCTGATGACGGGGCTGGTGCCGGAGATTCAAAAGATTGCCGCCTACGCCAAGGGACCCGCCGTCACTCGAGAGGACGTGGACGCCGTGGCGGACCCGGTGCTGTCGGCGGAGGTGTTCCGCTTGTCGGACGCGGTGCTCCAGGGTAATTACGATCAGGCGGCGTCCATTCTGGGGGACCTTCTGAAAATGCAGACGGAGCCTATTTTGATTCTGGCGGCCCTGGGCAGCCAGCTCCGCCGCATCTGGACGGCCCGGCTGGCTCTGGACAGCGGGCGGGACCGGTACTGGCTGATGGAGCTGTGGGGCATGAAGAGCGACTATCCCGCCAAGCTGCTTCTCTCCGCCGCCCGGCGGACCACGGGAGAGTGGTGCGCCCAGGCGGTGCGGCAGTGCCAGGTCCTGGACCGCCGGATGAAGAGCGAGCGGGGCGTGGACAGCGCGGGAGAGCTGAAGCTGCTGCTGGTCCGGCTGGCGGCAAGGAGGAGATGAGCCGTGAAACGAATCAGGGAAGTTATTGTGGTGGAGGGCCGCTACGATAAGAACACGATCTCCCAGGTGGTGGACGCCACAGTCGTCACGCTGGGGGGCTTTGCCGTGTTCAACGACCGGGAAAAGCTGGCGTTCCTGCGCCGCCTGGCGGAGAAGCAGGGCCTCATCATCCTCACGGACAGCGACGGGGCCGGGTTTCTCCTCCGGAACTATCTCAAAGGAGCCCTGCCGAAAGAACGGGTGAAGCAGGCGTATATCCCCGATGTGAAGGGAAAGGAGCGCCGGAAGCGCCGGGGCGGCAAGGAGGGGAAGCTGGGAGTGGAAGGCATGTCCCCCGCCGTTTTGCTGGAGACGCTCCGCCGCGCCGGGGCGACGTTTGAGGACGAGCCCTCCGCCGGAGAGAGGGGGGGGCTCACCAAGGCGGACCTGGTTGTCCTGGGACTCAGCGGCGGGGAGGGGAGCGCGGAACGGCGCCGCCGCCTTCTAAAACGCCTGGACCTGCCGGAACATCTGACGGCCAACGGACTGCTGGAGGCGCTGAACCTTCTCTTCAGCCGGGAGGAGCTGGAAGCGCTGCTGTCGAAAGCGCTTTCCGAACAGGAGGATTGCCTGTGACCCGGGCGGTCCTCTTTTTCGACATGCCGCCTTCTCCGCCGCCTTTTTTTCGACAAAATTTGCGCTTTGGACGAACCGGTAAACCGGATTCGACAAAATTCGACAAATTTTGCTGGACAGCCCATGCTATCCTGAAAATAGAAACGGCTCGTTTCCTGAACGGAAGCGAGAGAAATATGAAAAGGGGGCGGCGGCGTGCAGAAGCGGTTGATGAGAGAAACCCAGTGTTTGGCGTCTCAGGCGCGGTACTACCTGCTGGAGGGAACGCCGGAAGAGCCATCGTATGGCATTCAAGTGGAGCTTGACGGAGAGGAGGCGGCTGTTTGGGACCTCAGCCCCTCGCGGGAGAAGGTGCAGGAGCTGCTGGCGTCGCTGATCCGGGGCGGCGTGACGCCCGTGGCCCTGCGGGACATCGTGGACGATTGGCTGCTGGAGTAGACGCGCCGGCACGAAGCGCTTTCCTGAAATGGAACTTCCTGCAACATTTACAAATTCTTCATAACTTTTGAGAAAATCCCCCTTTACAAATGGGGGCGGCTGTACTATGATAATCACTGTTAGCACTCCTGGTATTTGAGTGCTAACAGTGATTATGTTTTTTCAAATTTTTATATTTTAAGGAGGAAACCCAAATGAAACTCACCCCGCTTGCAGACCGTGTCATTCTGAAGATGGTAGAGACCGAGGAGACCACCAAGGGCGGCATCATTCTCACCGGCTCCGCCAAGGAGAAGCCCTCTGTGGCCGAAGTCATCTGCGTCGGCCCCGGCGGCATGGTGGACGGAAAGGAAGTCACCATGACCGTGAAGCCCGGCGACAAGGTCATCACCAGCCAGTACGCCGGCACCAAGGTGAAGCTGGAGGATGTGGAGTACACCGTCGTCCGGCAGAACGATATTCTGGCTATCGTGGAGTAATGCAAGACGCGCTGCTGCGCGTTTCAAGAGGGGACTTCGCCCCCCTTGAGAATCCCCCCTCACCAGTGACGCGGCGTCACCGGTGTGTGCGCCCAGGGCGCACGGGTCGGGGAATTTTCCTGACGCGCATGTTGTCAGGAAAATGATAGAACTTTTTTCTCCGCTTGGCGGAGAAACCAGGGGGACACCCCCTGGACCCCCGGTGAAATCAAAGAGGCTTCGCCCTTTGATTTCACGGTTCTGACAAAACACTGCTATGGAGGTAGATTTATTATGTCTAAGCTCATCAAGCGCGGCGAGGACGCCCGCAAGGCGCTGGAGACCGGCGTCAATACTCTGGCTGATACCGTCAAGATCACCCTGGGCCCCAAGGGCCGGAACGTGGTTCTGGATAAGAAGTACGGCGCGCCCCTTATCACCAACGACGGCGTGACCATCGCCAAGGAAATCGAGTTGGACGATCCCTTTGAGAACATGGGCGCCCAGCTGGTGAAGGAAGTTTCCACCAAGACCAACGACGTGGCCGGCGACGGCACCACCACCGCAACCCTCCTGGCCCAGGCCATGATTGGCGAGGGGCTGAAGAACCTGGCCGCCGGGGCCAACCCCATCGTGGTGAAGAAGGGCATGGCCAAGGCCGTTGAGGCCGCCGTGGCCGAGGTTAAGAAGCAGGCCAAGACCGTGGACGGCTCCAAGGACATCGCCCGGGTCGGCGCGGTTTCCTCCGGCGACGAGGAGATTGGCAAGCTGATTGCCGACGCCATGGAGAAGGTCTCCGCCGACGGCGTCATTACCATTGAGGAGTCCAAGACCGCCGAGACCTACAGCGAGGTCGTGGAGGGCATGCAGTTCGACCGGGGCTATATCACCCCCTATATGGCCACCGATATGGAGAAGATGGAGGCCGTGGTGGACGACGCCTATATCCTCATCACCGACAAGAAGATTTCCGTCATCGCCGACATCCTGCCTCTGCTGGAGCAGCTGGTCCAGTCCGGCAAGAAGCTCCTCATCATCGCCGAGGACGTGGAGGGCGAGGCCCTGAGCACCCTGATCGTCAACCGCTTGCGGGGCACCCTGAACGTGGTCTGCGTGAAGGCCCCCGGTTTCGGTGACCGCCGCAAGGAGATGCTTCAGGATATCGCCACCCTCACCGGCGGTACCGTGATCTCCGAGGAGGTCGGTCTGGAGCTGAAGACCGCCGACATCTCCCTGCTGGGCCGTGCCCGTCAGGTGAAGGTCACCAAGGAGACCACCACCATCGTGGACGGCGCGGGCGATTCTCAGGCCATCAAGGACCGGGTTGCCCAGATCCGCTCTCAGATCGCCAGCACCACCAGCGACTATGACAAGGAGAAGCTCCAGGAGCGTCTGGCCAAGCTGGCCGGCGGTGTGGCCGTTATCAAGGTGGGCGCCGCTACCGAGACGGAGATGAAGGAGAAGAAGCTCCGCATCGAGGACGCCCTGAACGCAACCCGCGCCGCTGTGGAGGAAGGCGTGGTCGCCGGCGGCGGCACCATCTTCGTCAACGTCATTCCCGCCGTGGAGTCTCTGGTGAACGGCGTGGAGGGCGACGAGAAGACCGGCGTCCGCATCGTGGCCAAGGCCCTGGAGGCCCCCATCCGCCAGATCGCCGCCAACGCCGGCCTGGACGGCTCCGTCATTCTGGAGAAGGTCCGCTCCGGCGAGAAGGGCTATGGCTTCGACGCCTATAAGGAGGAATACTGCGACATGGTGGCCGCCGGTATCATCGACCCCGCCAAGGTGACGCGCTCCGCTCTGGAGAACGCCGCCTCCGTCGCCGGCATGGTGCTGACCACCGAGTCCCTGGTGGCCGACAAGCCCGAGCCTCCCGCTCCGGCTCCCGCGGCTCCCGACATGGGCGGCATGTATTGATTGAGAGAGCCCTGAAGAAGTTTCTCTAAGCACGGAACCGGCACTCCGATGAAACGGAGTGCCGGTTTTTCCTCTTGCGAAAAGCAGCGTCACAGTCCGAGTGTGCGGGACATGGCAGACGCCGCAAGGGGAGTCCTCCGGCGGCGCGGAAAGGACGGGCCGGGAGACCACAGCTCCGCGATCAAATACGATCGGGACCTTGCCGGACTGAAACAGCCGGAAGAGACCGCCGGAAATGTCTGATGGAAACGTCGAACGCACAAGGAGGAATACGATGAGAGTACTGATCGCGATGGATTCCTTTAAGGGAAGCTGTTCCGCCCCGGAAGCCGCGCAGGCGGTTTCCCGCGGCGTCCGGTCCGTGTTTCCGCAGGCGGAAACGATTCTGCTTCCGGTGGCGGACGGCGGGGAGGGGACCGTAGACGCGCTGGTGACCATCTTTCACGGGGAAAAGCGCGCCGTTGCGGCGCATGATCCGCTGGGCCGCCCGATCACCGCGGAATACGGCGTGCTGGACGCGGACACCGCCGTGGTGGAAACCGCTGCGGCCTCCGGCCTGCCGCTGCTGCGAGCGGAAGAGCGGGACGCTGTCCGGGCGACTAGCTACGGGACGGGGGAGCTGATCCGCCACGCGTTGGAGCATGGCGCGAAAAAGATTGTCCTGGGCCTTGGCGGCTCCGCCACGACAGACGGCGGCATGGGACTTGCCCAGGCTCTGGGCGTTTCTTTTCAGGACGAAGCGGGGCGGGAGCTGGGCTATGGCGGCGGAGAATTGACCAGGCTCGCCCGCATTGAGACAAAGGGCCTTATGCCGGAGGCCCGCGCGTGCCAATTTATCCTGGCCTGCGACGTAAAAAACAAGCTCTGCGGAGAGCGGGGGGCGGCGGCGGTTTTCAGCCCTCAAAAAGGAGCGGCCCCTCAGCAGGTGCGGGAGCTGGACAGCGCCCTGGCCCACTATGCCGCCATTTTAAAGGACCAGCTTGACTGCGCCGCTGCGGAAACGGAGGGAGCCGGAGCCGCCGGGGGGATTGCCTGTTCCATGCTGGCGTTTTGCCATGCGGAGCTTCGGTCCGGAATCCATCTGGTACTGGACCTTGCCGGATTTGACGCGCTGGTGGAAACGGCGGACCTGGTCATCACCGGCGAAGGCCGGATTGACGCCCAATCGGCGTTCGGAAAGGCGCCCGCCGGTGTTGCCGCCCGGACAAAGGCGGTTCGGGACGTGCCGGTCCTGGCCATTGGCGGCGCTTTGGGAGACGGTGCGGAGGCGCTTTTGAACTGCGGCGTTGAGAGTGTTATGAGCGCCGTGAGCAGAATTCTGCCGCTGGAGGACGCCATGGCCAACGCCGCGCCGGCTTTGGAGGAGAGCACGGCCCGCATGATGCGGATTCTGAAAGCCGGTATGTCTATAGGGATGCAGGCGTGAGTGCATATATCTTGCGCGGGATATGGTGGAAGCGGAAGCGCTGTTTGCCTCTCAGCGGCAGAATGGCAGCTCGTGGGTATCAGTGGCGCCGCTATTGCGAAATTCTGCTCTCCCAGCGGGGACAGTCCCTTCCGCAAGGGAAATCAGTGGGGAGGCTGCACATTTGAACAAACGGAACTGCGGGCGTTCAAAGCATGCTGCACGTTTGAGTATTTCAAGCTGCGCCAGGACCTGAATCATATCTGAATCCAGGCTGCGGGGCATCCTTCCCGCAGGCTGACCGCAGATGAGGGGAGACGGAAACAGCTGGACGGCCTGGAACTGGAAGACGCCGTAATCCAAGCTCTGCTTCATCTGTTGTTCAACAAAGCGGGGAATTTCTCGTTGACGGCTATGAAAAAGATGATCCCCTATCTGGAAAAAGGCGTCAGCTATGACGAGGCGGCCGGCGCTGTGTACGGTTACCCAGGCGATCATACTTTCCCAGGAGGATTATCTATAGTTCCGCAAATATTTTGATTTACAGTTCATATCGTACCTTGCTGGTTATTTTTGCAGCAAGGTACAAGCGCCTCATAAAATCCCGCTTACAACCATGGAGGCGTAAGTAAAAAATTTATGCGGAATTACAGATTATACCACAACAAGAGATTTCAGAGAACTACAACTGCATCGGCGGCGTTAAGGGGCTGGAAATCATGATACCACATTTCTGCCCATGTTGCTTGTATTCCGAGCGGCTTTTGGTTGCGGAGCAAACCTTAACTGCAATGCTGTGAAGTGATTTTCAAGGATTGGGCTGGATAAAGGTCATATCTCGATCTTGCGGTATTCCGCAATGAAATCCGCCAATGTGACGGATTGAAGGCTTTCCCGCATATCGGACTGAACCGCTTCATAGGGCTTTTGCAGAACAGCACGGATATTCCGCCCAATCGGGCACAGCGGTGAGGGCATGGAATGAATCCCAATCAGATTCTGAAGCCCGCCTTCCTCCACCGCCATATAGATACGGTACAAGGTGATCTCGCCGGGCGGAAGGAGCAGCGACGCGCCTCCGCTGCCTGCGGCGACACGGATGATTCCCGCCTTTTTCAAGGCGCTCATAACGCCCCGGATTACTACGGGATTGCAGCCCGCAGACAGCGCCAGAAGACCGCTGGTAACCTTTTGCTTTTCGCCGTACTCGTGCAGAAACAGCAGACAGTGAACGGCAACGGAGCACTTTGTGCTGATGCGCACAGTCCTCCCTCCTTTCCGCTTTACAATACCACACAAAAACTCCGTTGTAAATATTGACATGACAGCGGGCGGCGGGGCCAGCTGCGTCCTGGTTTGCGTCTATGGAAACCGGGCTTACGAGGACACGCTGGTGGAATTACAGGACTGCGCGGAGCGCTGCGGCTTTCTCGTCTCTGCCGCCGCTGCCGCCGTAGCGGAGCACTCGATCTTACATCAATACGCCGCCGGACGGCCTGACACACAGGATACCGAGGAGCTGCAAAGGTTTTCCCGCGCAATCCTGGAGAAATACCGCCAGGGCAAGCGGGAGCTGGCGGTTCCCCTTCCGGGGAACCGGCCCTACAAAAAGACTGGAGGCGTCGGAATGGTTCCGAAAGCCGGAAGCGGCTGCACCGGCTGCGGCCTCTGTGCGAAGCAGTGCCCAGCTCAGGCCATCCGCCCGGACGATCTCCGAAAGGCCGGCGAAGAAAAGTGCATCTCCTGCATGCGCTGCGTCGTCCGCTGCCCCCAGGGAGCCAGGAAGGTCAATGGAGCCATGGTTGCCGCGGCGGGCTTGGCGCTGAAAAAGGCGTGCTCCGTCCGTAAGGACTGCGAGCTGTTTCTCTAAATCATATAGCGGACAGATCCTGTCGGTCTGTCCGCTGCTTTTGATAGACGGGCTTTATAAGGTCCTGCCGGCCGAATCCTGCCGTCGAGTCCAAAGCATCCGCTTTTATAGATGACAAGCGGGCCCTCAACAAGGCGCTGAAAAATGTTACGACAGATGGACAGGCCGTGGCTCTCAACAGTGGCGCCGCTAAGAAAGCGGACTGACCTCACGGAAAAAACCGGCGGCTTCCCCCTTCGGAAGCCGCCGGTTTCTTGCCGCTTACAGGTCTTTACAGGTTCGCCAGCACGTCCGTTTGCCGCTGCAGCTCCCCCACGATCTCCTGGTTCGTGTCCATGCCGGCGGTGATGCCCGACATGTCGTCCACCAGCACCCGGGTGCTGTCCGCCACGCCGGTGACGCCGTCTACCGCGCCGTCCACTGCGCCGGAGATGCTGGAAATCGAGGCGGCCACCTCCGCCATAGCGCTCCGCAGGCGATCCGCCTGGGCGTTGAAGGACTCCATGGAGCCCTGGATATAGGCGGCGTCGTCCCGGTACTGCCGCCCGGACTGGACGGAGCGTTCCAGCTGTGCCATAAGGGCCTTTTCCAGATAGTCCGCCAATTCCCTGGCGCTGCGGGAGAGATAGTCCACCGCGCTGGTGACCACTCCGCTGACCTCCTGAATGTGGCTGGCAGTCTCTCCGCAGGAGTCCGCCAGACGGCGAATCTCCCGGGCCACCACGGCAAAGCCCTTTCCCGCCTCCCCGGCCCGGCTGGCCTCCACAGAGGCGTTGATGGCGATGAGGTCCGTGGAGGAGGAGATGGAGAGGATGTCCTGGGTCAGAATCTCAATGCGGTCCACGCTCCGGCTCTTCTCGATGGCCTCGTTCAAAAGCGCCATGATCTCCGCCGTCTTGGCCTGGACGGTCTCCATCTCCATCTGGGCGGAGCGCTCCATCTCCTCCGCCCGGTTCCGCATCTCTGCGGAGTAGGCGGTGATGGCGGAGCACTCCTCCGCCATGCTGACGGCGTCGTTCTGCGTGCCGGAGGCGCTGGCGCTGATGGAGGCGGTGCTGCCGGCAATCTCCTCCAAAGCGGCGGAGAGCTGCTCCGTCAGTCCGGAGAGAGCCTGGACGCTGCCGCTGGAGGTCCGAGTCCGTTTGCGGACGTCCCCCACCACGCCGCGAATCCGCTCGGAGCTTCCCTGAAGGGTGCCCATGGCCTCCCGCATGGGGGTGAGAACATATTTCCGGATGATCCGCAGGGCCGCCGCCACCAGAAGCACCCCCATCAAAAGCGTGACGGCGCTGATGGCAAGGGCGGTGACATACACCCAGAAAAGGCGGCTCCGGGCCGCCTCCGCCTGGGCGCTCACAGAGGCAGAGAGAGCGTCGATGCTGGTTTCTGCGGAGCTGCTTCGGGCGGCCACGTCCCCGTTGGCCATGGCGTAGGCCTCCAGGGTCTTGCTGTCGGCGCTGGCGCAGACCAGCCGGACCAAGGCATGCTTGAAGGCGTCGTAATCCTCCAGCAGCGAACGGTAGACCGCCTGATCCTCCTCCGCCACGAAACCGGCGTAGTCCGACAGCTTCCCGTCCAGCTCCGCCTCCTCCGCCTTGATCTCCTGAACCAGCCGGATCATGGTGGCGTGATCCGCCGCCACGATATGGCTGAGCGCCAGGCGGTGGATGTCCATCATGGACCAGCGGACCTCCTCCAGCCGGGCCGTGCTGACCATGTACTCGTCCACAATGGTTCCGGCGTTGGCGTGGACGTTGTGGATGCCGGACACCGCCAGGATGTTGGACAGCAGCGTTACCAGCCCCAGCAGGACGATGGGCAGGATCAGGCGCTGCTGCAATGTGAGCTTGCCTTTCATATGTTCCCCTCCAAAATGATTGGATTCCCCTAAACGCTCAGCGCGCCGTCACACCCTCCACCATGCGGTCCAGCTGGGCCTGGAGAGACGCGCCGGAGGGATTCCCCCTGGCGCAGTTGCCGGCAAATTCCGTCACCGGGTCCCAGAATTTTCCCCCCACCCGCTGAAGCTGGGAGAACTCCGACTGGGCCAGCAGCGCCGCGATGGCAGGAGAGGCCTGTACCTCCGGCGAGGCGGCGGCGTTGGCGTTGGCGGGACCCTGGCCCCGCCGCGCAAAGCGGAGACGCTGGTTTTCCTCGCTGGTAATCCACTCCGCCAGACGGGCCGCCCACTCCGGTTCTTTCGAATAGGCGTTCACCCCGATGAGCTTGCAGCCGGAGAAGGAGGCCATCTGTACCGGTTCGCCCTTGCAGGTGAATGCGGGCAGCTTGGCGGCGCCGGCATCCTCGCCCCAGGCCTCCTGAATGGCCACAGCGTTCCACACGCCGCTGACTCCGGCGATGACGGAGCCGTTCCGCACGCCCTCCAAAAACTCCGTGTCCGTCCGGCTGGCAAAGCCGGGGCTGGCGGCGATGGACAGCATGGCCTGGGCCACGTCCACGCCAGTAATGGGACCGTCTGTGCTGTTCCAGGTGCAGTAGTTGGTCAGGCCGTCCTCGTTCAGGCCCACCGTCAGTCCGGTGTTGCCGAAGAACGCGTAGACATACCAGGCGGAGCTCCAGTCCATGGTCAGCTTCCGTCCGGCCGCCGCCGCAACCTCCAGCATCCGGTCCAGACTCTCTACGTCCCCCTCAGAGAAGTACGCCTTGTTGTAATAGAGGAAATAGCCGTTGTCCGCCGTCAGCGGATAGGCGTACAGCACGCCGTCCACCGAGGCGGCGGCCACTGCGGCGGAGAGGCTTGCCCCCCGGACCGCTCCGGCGTCCTCAATGGGGTCCAGCGCTCCGGCGGCCGCCAGGGCGGCCGCCTGGTCGTCGGCAAAGGCGAACACATCCGCCCCGTTTTCCAGGTCTCCCAGCATCGCGTCCTTGCAGCTGGACTCGCTTTGAGGCTGAAAATGAATGCGGAACGACGCCTCCCCGGCATAGCGGGACTGGAAGGAGGCAAAAATCTCCTCCAGAAGGTCCGCGTCCTCCTCGGCGCCCCAGACGGTGAGCTCCACCGTTTGTTCCGCTGGTTCTCCCTGGGACGGAGGCGGCTCCTGCTGGCCGCAGGCGGATAAAAAAAGAAGTGCCCCGATGGACAAAAGCAGGAATATTTGATTCATCTTCATGGCGTCATACCTCTCCCGTTGGTTCCGGCGGCCGCGGGCGCGGAGCAGCGCCGCAGTGTGTGAGCCGCTCTTCCCGATCATTATACCAGTTCTTTCCCTTCTTGGCAACCCATATCTCTCTGACCGGCGGCGGGCAAACCGGCGCGGCCCGCCCGGTCCAGGCAGACGGCTGTCCGCGTTCAGACCGGGCAGGGCCGCGTTGGGCAGGTCAATTTTCCGGGATTTCCCCCACGCCGTTCAAAATGAAATCGGGACGGTAGGGATATTGGTCACAGGTCTTGCGTGTGGACACGCCGGAGAGCACCAGCACCGTGTCCAGGCCCGTCTCAATGCCGGCGATGATATCCGTGTCCATCCGGTCGCCGATCATAACCGCGTTCTCCGAATGGACGCCCAGCATGCGCAGGCCGGTGCGCATCATCAGGGGATTGGGCTTGCCCACAAAATAGGCGCTCTTCCCCGTGGCCAGTTCCACCGGCGCGATCAGGGCCCGGCAGGCCGGGACGATGCCCGCCTCCACCGGCGCGGTCAGGTCCGGGTTGGTGCCGATGAGCTTGGCGCCGTCGTTCACCAGGCGGATGGCCTTGGTGATCTGCTCCAGATTGTAGGTGGAGGCCTCTCCCACCACGACATAGTCCGGGTTCACGTCGTTATAGGTGATTCCCTTGTCGTACAGGGCGTTCATGATGCCGTGCTCGCCCACCACATAGGCGCTGCACCCCGGAGCCTGGCTGTCCAGGAAGCAGGCCGTGGCCAGGGCGCTGGTGTAAAAATGGGATTCGTCCACGTCCAGTCCCATCCGGGCCAGCTTCTGCTGAAGCTCCTTGGGGGTATACTGGCTGGAGTTGGTCAAAAAGAGATAATTCTTCTTCTTCTCCGTCAGCCAGCTTACAAACTCCCGGACCCCGGGCAAAATTTTGTTCCCGTGATAGATCACGCCGTCCATATCGCAGATAAAGCCTTTTTTCTTTCTCAGTACTTCCATAAACATCCTCCTGTCCGTTCCAGGGCCCGGAGGCCCGATGATGTCTTGTTTCCGGTCCGCCGGTTCTCCCGGCCCGGGAGGCGGGGCGGCGGCGTCTTCCCCTTCAGTATCCCATATCCCGGCAGATTTGTCAAAGGAAACCCGGCCCGCCGCTTCAGGGGGCCTGGGCCCCGGACCAGCCCGCGGGGGGTTCCGGCGAGTAAAACTCCTGCATGCTCTGAATAAAGGTTTGGGCGGCCTCGGAAAAGTAGCCGTTCCGGCTGCGGGAGAGGACGACCACCCACTGCTCGTTGAACTCCGGCGGAATCCGGAAAAACTTCACCCGGTTGTTCAGCAGCGGCCGGTGGAACCGCACGGAGATTTCCGGCTGAATCGTGAAGCCGAAGCCATGGGCGCAGTATAGCATGGCCCCCTTGGAGCTGCGGGTATTCAAAATTGTCTGTACGGAGATATTGGCCTTTTTCAGAATCTTCTCCGTCACCATGTGGAGCTTTTGGGAGGGGCGGGGAAAGATAAAGGGCTCCATATCCAGCTTCCGGATGTCCAGAACGCCGGTCCGGGGGTCCAGCAGCGCGTCCCCGGGTTCATACCAGCCGGGGGCGCACAAGACCATCTCGCAGGAGATCATGGGCACCGAAATCAGGCTGGGGTCCACCGGCAGGGACATGATGGCCAGGTCCACCTTCCCGCGGAACAGCATCGACTCCAGGCGGTTGGAATCGTCCTCATACAGGTCGATTCGTACATTTGGGTACTTTTGGCGGAAATACATGTAGCCCTCCGGCAAAAGATATCCATTCAGCAGCGTCGGAATTCCCACCACCAGATAGCCGGTATGGAGGGTGGACAGGTCCGCCAGCCGATTCTCCAGGTCCCGGTACTCTTTGCAGACCTTCTCCGCCGTCTCCTGAAAGGCCCGGCCCGCGTTCGTCAGTTCGATTCCGCTCTTGGTGCGGATGAACAGCGTGGTAGACAGTTCCGCCTCCACCCGCTGAATACATTGGCTCAAAGAGGGCTGCGACATGAAAAGGCGCTTGGCGGCGCTGGTAATGTTTCCCTCTTCAATTACGGTGATGATGTTTTCCAAGTCCTTGATGTTCATGTCCGTTGTTCCGCCTATCTGTCTGAGATGAGAAGCTTTTTCCACAGGGTTTATTATAACACGGAAGGGCTGCTTGTACAGCATTTTATCCGCCCAATCATCCAATTATAAAAAACACCAATGGATTATATAAAATATACGTGTTTGACTTATGAATGCGCCGGACGTACAATGAATTCAGCACAAAACCCAAACCGGAGGGGAAAACTTTCGCATAAGAGAAGCGGGTGAGAGACAGAACAATGGAAACCAGGGAAAACACGCGCGGTTCGGAAGACAGGGGTTTTCCAGCCGGACCGCGCAGGGGGGTCAAGGAGGGATGATGATGTCAAAAGTAATCCAGAAAATGGAATTGGTTCTCTGCGTCGCTTTTGTAACCTTTCAGATGTACACCGCGTTTTTCGGTGCGATTTCCGGAATCGCGCAGAAATCCATCCACCTGACGTTTGTCATTGCAATCTTGTTCATCGGCCTGTACCACCAGGACGAAAAGCGCCGGGTCATGCGGATACTGGACCTGACCCTGTTGGCGGCGGGCTGTATCGTAACCGTTTATATCACCTCTCTTTCCAAACAGCTGGCCATTGACAGCACCACCCACACCGCCGCCATGAGTGTTTTCGGCGTGCTGTTCATCGGCATTCTCCTGGTGGCTGCCTGGCGAAAGGTGGGGCCTGTTCTGGCGGTCGTGGTGGCGTTCTTTATCTTTTACGCCTTCTTCGGCAAGATGTTCCCGCTGATTCTGCGCCACGGCGGCATGAAGTTCACCCGCTTCATCCACTTGATCTGCTATACCTCGGAGGGAATCTTCGGCTCTCCGCTGAATTCCGCCGCCACCTTTATCTGTGTGTTCATCATCCTGGGGGCCCTCTTCGCCGTCACCGGCGTCGGCGACTACATCACGGAGCTGGCCTCCTCCATCTTTGGCGTATTCCGGGGCGGTCCGGCCAAGGTGGCGGTGGTGGCCTCCGCGCTGTTCGGGTCCATCTCCGGCTCCGCCTGCGCCAATGTCATCGGCACCGGCACGTTCACGATTCCCCTGATGAAGCGCATCGGCTATGACGGGGAGTTTGCCGGAGCGGTGGAAGCCACCGCCTCCACCGGCGGTCAGATCATGCCCCCCATCATGGGCGCCGCCGCGTTTTTGGTGGCGGAGATTTTGCAGGTGCGCTATTGGGACGTGGTCAAGGCCGCCCTGATTCCGGCCATTCTCTTTTACGTGGCGCTGCTGATCGCCGTGGATCTGTACGCCCTCAGCCATGGGCTGGTGGGTCTGAAGCGCTCGGAGCTGCCGCCTCTGAGCCGGACTATCCGGGGAATCTGGAAGTTCACTCCCATGCTGGTGCTGATTCTGATGATCGGCCCCCTGAACTTCACCATCACCCGCTCCGGCGTCTACACGTTCCTCTTCACCCTGGCGCTGAGCTTTGCCAGCAAGGAGACCCGGCTGACCCGGGAGAAGCTGGTGCAGTTCCTGTATTCCGCAGGCCGGGGCTGCTGCACAGTGGCCATCGCCTGCGCCGTGGTGGGCATCGTCATCGGCACGGTGACGGGAACGGGCCTTTCCTACCGCCTGTCCTCCATCCTGGTGGAGATTGCCGGCGGCCGGCTGGCGCTGCTGCTGGTCATCACCATGCTGGCGGCCATTATCCTGGGCATGGGTCTGCCCAGCTCCGCCTGCTACCTGGTTCTGGCGGCCCTGGTGGCCCCGGCCATCATTCAGCTGGGCGTGCTTCCCATGGCGGCCCATCTCTTCGTGTTCTACTATGGAATCATCTCCAACGTGACGCCCCCCGTCGCCATGGCGGCCTACGCCGCCGCCGGAATCGCGGACTGCAACCCAAGCCGCTGCGGTTTCCAGGCCTTCCGCCTCTCCATCGCCGGGTTCCTGCTGCCGTTCTTCTTTGTGTACAACAACGTGCTGCTTTTCGACGGGACGCCCTTCGCGATTCTGACGGCCTTCGCCGGCGCGGTGGTGGGCATCTACTGTCTGGCCTGCTCCATGCAGGGGTATATCTGGAACGCGCCCATCCACTTCCTGGGCCGGGCGGTCCTGTTCGCCGCGGCGGTGCTGCTGATTGACAGCGCCCTGATTACGGACATCGCCGGTCTGGCCCTGATGGCGGCAGTGCATCTGTTTTTTAACCTGCGCCGCAGACAGACCCCGGTCCGCAGTCCCGAAACACAAGCGGAGTAATCCCCCGGCGCCTGCCGGAGACATAACACTAAGGAGGTTTCACTATGAAAAAAGGATTCTGCACTCTGCTGGCCGCCCTGGTTCTTCTGACCTGCACGGCCTGCTCCGGCGGCGCGCCGGACAGCTCCCAGAACACGCCTTCCAACACGCCCCAGAACAGCCCCCAGACCGGGGAACCGGCGGACGCGGTGGTCCGGACGCCCCAGGACATCCACATCGCGACGGGAACCTCCACAGGCGTGGGCTTCATCACCGTCAGCACCCTGGGCTCCCTGCTTGGAAAAGCGTGCCCGGAGTATACCATCATTCCGGAGATCACCACCGGCGGCGCGGAGAACATCAATATGCTCCTGTCGGACGATGCCCAGATGGCCTCCTGCATGCTGGACGACGCCATTGCCTGCAACCAGATGGAGCGCAAGTGGGAGGGCGTCGCGGAGGCGGAGAACGCCCTCTGCTATGTCACCAACAGCTACCTGACCAGCATCACCCAGTTCTCCCCCAAGAGCACCGGGGCCAAGGAGCTCTCCGACCTGCGGGGCATGCGGATCGGCGTCGCCTCTGGCACCATGGCGAATTACTATTGGAAGTACCTGCTGGAGGCCTACGGCATGACGGAGAGCGACTTTAGCAAGGTGGAAATCATGGGCATCAAGGACCTGCTGGTTGCCATTCAGGACGGCACCCTGGACTACGGCGTCCACGTGGCCTCCACCCCCAACACCAGCATTCAGGACACGGCGCTGTCCGTGGGGCTGAACATCCTGACCATGAGCGACGAGGTCATTGATAAGATGACCGCCCTCAACCCCAGCTTCCAGAAGTTCACCATCAGCAAGGACAAATACGAGTCCGACTTTGACGCCAACACCGTGGGCGTACACAATGTCTACGTCTGCAAGGCCGACGCGGACGAGCAGATGATCTACGACTTCGTGAAGACCATCGACGAGAACAACGATACCCTGCTTGCCGCCCATCCGCAGGCCGGCGAGGTGGGGCAGAAGGTTCTGGAAAACCAGCTTTTGCCCTTCCACCCCGGCGCGGAGCGGTATTACCGGGAAATCGGACTGGTGCAGTGAGCCCGGGCAGAAGGGCCCCGTGCTTTTCACGCAAGAATTTGACGCATAAACGCATAAAAAGGAGAGTGCCTTATGATAGAAGGAAGGGAGCAGCGCCGGATTGTGGAGAAGCTGACGGCGCAGATGGAACAACAGGGACTGGACGCCCTGCTTCTCACCTCGGCGGACGGCGTTTTTTACAGCACGGGCTTCGCGGCCCGCAGTCTCTACCGCTCCGGGAAGACAGGGAACGCCGTCAGCGTGGTCACGTCCGACGGGAAGGTGACGCTGGTGTGCAGCGAGTTTGAGAAAATGGCCGCGCAGAAGGTCTGCGACCCCTCGGTGCACATTGAGGCGTACCCGGTCTGGATTTACATTGAGGACTACGCCTTCGAGGGGATGACCAAGGAGGTTCAGCCTGATCTCAACCGGACCTATCGCATGGCGGCGGAGTTCATCCCCCAGGACAAGCCTGTCCGGGTGGGCATCCAGAGCAAGTGGATCACCTACGAGGCCGGCTGCTTCCTGCGGGAACGGTTCGGCGCGGACCGGGTGGCGGACTGCTCCAAACTCCTGGCGGAGGCCCGGCTTCTGAAAACCCCCTGGGAGATCAAGGTTCTGCGGCACAACGCCCAGCTGTCGGAGCTGGCCATGTACAAGACCATGAAGGCCACCGTCCCCGGCATGACCCACGCGGACGTGCACACCTGTTTCCACCGGACCTGCCTGGACCTGGCCCCGGACCTGACGGCGGTCAGCCAGTCCCACACCTTCGGCTCCAGCATTGCTCCGGCCTGGATGCCGGCGGAAACCCCCTTGATGCGGGGCGACCTGGTCCGCCTGGACGGCGGCCCTTATACCAACGGCTATAAATCCGACCTGGGCCGGACCTTCGCCGTGGGCAACACCACCCTGCCCGAGCGGGAGGAGCTGTACGCCGCCTTGTGGAAGGGCTATGAATGGGGAATCCGGCATATCGGTCCCGGGGTTCGGATGTGCGACATCTTCCGGGGCGTGGAACAGGCCATCGGCATGAAGGAGTATATCCGAGGACATTTCGGCCACTCCATCAGCTGCGACATCTCCGGGGAAGAGGCCCCCTTCATCGCGCCGGAGGAAACCCGGGTCTTTGAGCCCGGCATGGTCATGTGCTTTGAGACGCCGTTTTACAGCTCCCGCCGCCATACTTACAACATCGAGGATACCTTCGCCGTCACGGAAAACGGCATCGAGCTGTTCACCCACGCGAGCCCCTCGCTTTATATCTGACCGTACCCCCAGCGCCAAAGGAGCGGCGGCCTTCCGGTCTGCCGCTCCTTTCCTTGGCGGAGGCTCTGAAGCCTCACGGGCAGAAGGGTTTTCCCTCCTCGGGCCTCGCTTCCGCCCTCCCGGGCCGCTTGCCGCCTTCTCACTTTGCACAAAGTTTTCCCATCCGGAGTGTCGTAAAATTATCCAAAATAAGGATTGCCTTTTTGTGCGAAACAACTATAATGAACGGAAGTTTTCCGGAGTGGATTCCGGAGGCCATCCCCACTCACCGACACGCACAGCGAGGTAATTCTATGACAAAAGACTTGACCAGCGGCAGCCCCATGCGGCTGCTCCTCAGCTTCGGCATTCCGGTTCTGTTCGGGAACCTGTTCCAGCAATTCTACAGTCTGGTGGACACGGCCATCGTGGGCAAAACCCTGGGCGGCAGCGCTCTGGCGGCGGTGGGCTCCACCGGGTCCGTCAATTTCCTGGTGGTGGGCTTCTGCATCGGCATCTGCGGAGGCTTCGCCATTCCGGTGGCCCAGCAATTCGGCGCGGGAAACCACCAGGAGCTGCGGCGCTATGTCGCCGGCGGCGCGTGGCTGTGCCTGCTCTTCGGCGGGCTGCTGACCCTTGCCACAATGCTCTTCTGCAACGAAATTCTCACCGGGATGCAGACGCCTCCGGAAATCTACCAGCGGGCCTACTGCTACATCCTCACCATCTTCGCGGGGCTGCCCGCCTACTTCCTCTACAATTTCACCGCCGGCGTCCTCCGCTCCCTGGGGGACAGCCGGACGCCGGTGATCTGGCTCAGCGCGGCGGCGCTTTTGAACATTGTACTGGACGCGGTCTTCATCCTCACGTTCCATCTGGACGTCTTCGGCGCGGCGCTGGCCACGGTGCTCTCCCAGCTTTTGGCCGGGGTGGGGTGCCTGGTCCGGATGCTGCGGGGCTATCCCATTCTCCGCATGGAGCGGGAGGACTGGCGCTGGAACCGCCGCCGGATGGGGGAGCTGTGTCTGATGGGCCTGCCCATGGGCCTCCAGTTCTCCATCACCGCCATCGGCAGCGTCATGATCCAGACGGCGGTCAACGGTCTGGGAACCGCCTACGTCACCGCCGTCACCGCCGCCAGCAAGGTCTCCATGTTCTTCTCCTGCCCCTTTGACGCCATGGGCAGCACCATGGCCACCTACGGCGGGCAGAACGTGGGCTCCGCCCGCTGGGAGCGGCTCCACCAGGGCCTGCGGGCCTGCGTGCTTCTGGGGGCGGTGTACGCTGTGGTTTCCCTGGCGGCGCTGTATATCTGGGCCGACCCGCTGAACATGCTCTTCCTGGACAAGGCCAGCGCCCCCTTGCTGCCCCTGGCCCGGCAGTATCTGCTGATCCTTGCCCTGTTCTACTTCCCCCTGGCCTTGGTGAACATTTTCCGCCTCCTCATCCAGGGCATGGGCTTCTCTCCTCTGGCCACGCTGGCCGGCGTGCTGGAGCTGGCCGGCCGGGCGGTGATCTCTTATCTGGTGCCGGTCCTGGGTTTTGCCGCCGCCTGCTTCGCTTCTCCGGCGGCCTGGGTGTTGGCGGACCTGTTTCTGCTGCCCGCCTACCTGTACTGCTACCGCCGCCTTACCCGGCCCCGCAGCCGGGACCGGAGGCCCCCCAGAATCCGGCTTCTGCGCCCCACCGGCGCCTGAGCGGACGGTTTCCTTCCTCGCCCATTCCCTGGCTGGCCGCCGGGGGGTGGGCGCTTCTCTATCCGAAAATTGTTTACGTGAACATAGAAAAAAGTGGAAGGCAGAGCGTGGGGGGAGCAGGGCCTCAATTCATAGAAACTTTTCCAAATAAGCGCTTATTCTTGAAAATATTTCGAATTTTGGAAGGATATCCCTTCCGACTATGCGCGTCTTTGGCCCTGCGTCCCCGACGAACCGCGAAACTGTGTAAACCGACAAAATTCGCAGACTTTTTTTGGCAATAAAATGATACGCGTTTTGATTGACTGTTTCGACGAATTATGTTATATATATTTTATAGTTCTTTGTTTGTTTTAGCAAAAGAATGTTAACGTGAACAATTTGGATTGAGAGGAGAAACCTGAAATGAAAAGAAACCGCTCTGCTTGCTTCCGCCGCTCAGCCTCCCTGTCCCTGGTCCTCCTTCTGCTGATTGGACTGCTCTCCGCCTGCGGCGGCCAAAAGCAGCCGGACCCGCCGGCGGCGAACGGCGGAGACGCGCCCCCCGCCGAATCCGGCGGCGAGGCGGAGCCCGCCGGCGTCACCGGAAAGCTGATGATCTACACCTCCGCCGAGGACGCGTTCATCTCCGAGGTCTGCGCCCAGTTCAACGTCAAGTATCCCGGCGCGCAGGCGGAGTACTACCGCTCCGGCACGGAGGAGGTCGTCAGCAAGATTCTGGCGGAAAAGATGACCAACAGCGTCCAGGCGGATCTGATCATGGTCTCCGACGCCGCCACATTTGAAAACCTGAAGGCCAACGATCTCCTCCAGCCCTACGAGTCCCCGGAGCTGGGGAACATCTACACGGAGTTCGTGGACCCGGAGCACTACTATTACGGCACCTTCCCCGCCGCCATGGGCATCGTGTACAACACCACCTTGGTGTCCGAGGCCCCGGAGAGCTGGTTTGACCTGCTGGAGCCCGCGGCCAAGGGCAACGCCGTCATGCCCAACCCCCTCTACGCCGGCACCGCCGCCAATGCCCTGCTGGAGCTGACCCGGGTGGAGGACATCGGCTGGAAGTTCTACGAGGGTCTGCTGGCCAACGAGATGATGGTGGTCAACGGAAACGGCGGCGTCATCAACTCCGTCGCCGCCGGCGAGAACGCCTATGGCGTCGCCTGCGACTCCAACGCCCTCTCCGCCGCCGCCAGCGGCTCTCCCCTGGCCTTCGTCTACCCGAAGGAGGGCGTTCCCGCCACCGCCGACCCCATCGGCATCACCAGCAACACGAAAAACCTCCCCGCCGCCCAGGCCTTCCTCGACTTCATGCTGTCGGAGGAGGTGCAGGCCATGGGCCGGGAGCTCATCGGCAAGGCCCCCATCCGCAAGGGCATGGAGGTTCCCGCCGGCAGCCTGACGGTGGAGGAGCGGGTAAACCTGATCTCCGACGCCAAGGAGCTCTTTGCCGTCCGGGAGGACGAAAAGGCAAAGTTTGCGGAGCTCTTCGGCTTCTAAAACGCTGACGGAACGCGGGCCGCTTTCTCAGGCGGAGAGCGGCCCGTGCCCTTATGTTCACAATGGAAAGAGAGGTCTATATGCCAACCATGCGCTCTCCGAACTGCGGCCCCTTCTCCTCCCGGAAGCTGCCGATATACGTGCTGGCGGTCTTTGGTCTTCTGGCGGTGTTCGGGCTGTTCTTCCTGCCGATCTGCAAGCTGGCGGTTATGGCCGTTCAGGTGGACGGCAAGCTCAGCCTGGGGATGTTCTCCCAGCTGCTGCGGGACCCCAAGACCTTGAAGGTCATCTGGGATACGCTGTATATCAATTTGCTCTCCTCCTTCTTCGCGTCCCTCATCGGCGTCGTCATGGCCTACTTCGTGGCCTACGCGGACATCCGGGGGAAGAAGCTCATTCACTACGCGCTGCTGCTGCCCCTGATTATTCCCGGCTATATCATCACCCTGGCCTGGATGCAGTTCTTCGCCAAAAGCGGCATTGTGGCCACGGCCCTGCGCGGCGTGATTCCCGGCATCACGATGCCCAACATCTACTCTTACTGGGGCATCATCTTCGTGTTCTCCGTCACCAAGTACCCCCTGATCTACACGCTGACGCTGACCACCTTCCGGAAAATCTCCACAGACATGGAGCTTGCCGCCGCCGTCTCCGGCTGCGACAAGGTGAAGACCTTCTTCAAGGTGACGCTGCCCATGTCCTTCTCCGGCATCGCCAACGGGCTGCTGCTGGTGTTCATCTCCTGTCTGGACAACTTCGGCACCGTGGCCTTTTTGGGCATCCCGGCCCGCATCACCGTCCTGTCCACGGACATCTATCAGACCATCATCTCCTTCTCCGGCAACAACTTCAGCGAGGCGGCGGCCAAGTCCGTAATCCTGGGGGTCATCGGCGTTCTCTCCTCCCTGATTCTCTGGCGGGTGGCCAAGCTCTTCCAAACCATGCAGACGGACCTGGAGGACATGAGTCCCCGGTTCTTCCTCCACGGAAAGCGGCTGCTGGCGGAGGGGCTGATCTGGCTGGCCATCTTCATTATCAACTTCGTCCCCCTGCTGACGCTGATTCTCACCTCCTTCATGAAGGGCGTGGGCGGCGGCTATGGCCCGGATAACATGACCCTGGAGAACTTCGCCTTTGTCTTCCACAATCCCAAGAGCTTCCACGCCATCCAAAACAGCCTGGTCCTCAGCTTCTCCACGGCGGGCATCTGCGTGATTATCGGCACCATCGTGGCCTATCTGATGGTGCGCCGCCCATCCCGGCTGGTCCGGCTGGTGGAGAGCGTCATTTCCGTACCTTACTCCATTCCCGGCATTATCCTGGGTCTGGCGCTGATCCTCACCTGGGCCAGCCCTCTGCCCATCATCAACAAGACCATCTACGCCACCGTCTTCATGCTGCTGGTGTCCTATGTGGTGCGCTTCACGTCCCTGCAAATCCGCAACAGCACCACGGGCATCCTGCAAATGGACCTTTCCATGGAGGAGGCGGCGGAAATCTGCGGCGCGGGGTTCTGGAAAAAGTGGCTCTCGGTTATCCTCCCGCTGATCTTCCCCGCCACCCTCTCCGGCATGGGACTGGTGTTCCTCAACGCGCTGACCGAGCTGACCACCTCGTCCCTGCTGTGGTCCGCCGGGTCGGAGACGCTGGGCGTCGTCATCTACAACTACACCTCCGCGGGCTACACGACCTACGCCTGCGCGCTGTCGTCCGTGGTGTGCCTGACCATTCTGGTCCTGGTCCTGCTTTACCAGGGAATCGCCGTCATTCTCAGACGCTATAAAGGGAGGAACGCTGCATGAGTACGGAAATCCGCAACATTATCATGGAGTTCAACGGCTTCCGGGCCCTGAACGACATCAGCCTGAACATCGATACCGGGGAGTTCATCGCCATTCTGGGCCCCTCCGGCTGCGGCAAGACCACCCTGCTCCGCCTGCTGGCGGGCTTCAACCGGCCCACCTCCGGCGAAATCCGAATCGGGGAGAAGGTGGTGGCGGACAAGGACTACGTCCTGCCTCCTAACGAGCGGTTCATCAGTATGGTCTTCCAGTCCTATGCCCTGTGGCCCCATATGTCGGTGAAGAAAAACGTGGAGTTCCCCATCAAGAACAGCAAGTTTGTCTCCCCCCAGATTCGGGAGAACTGTGACAGCCGGGTGAGGGAGCTCATCGAGATGGTGGGCCTTACCGGCATGGAAAGACGGCTGCCCTCCCAGCTTTCCGGCGGGCAGCGGCAGCGGGTGGCCCTGGCCCGGGCGCTGTCGGTGGACCCGGACCTGCTGCTGATGGACGAACCCCTCAGCAACCTGGACACGGAGCTGCGGGTGGAGATGCGCCGGGAGATCAAAGAGCTTCACCAGAAAACCGGCGTGACGGTGGTTTATGTGACCCACGACCAGTCGGAGGCCCTGGCCCTGGCGGACCGGATTGTGGTCATGAACCACGGCCAGATCGAACAGGTGGGAACGCCCAGGGAGATTTACAACCGCCCCGCCACGCCCTTTGTGGCCAAATTCGTGGGCCGGTCCAACCTGATTCCCGGCGCCTGGGAGGGCGACGCCTTCCGTCCCGCCGGCTCCCAGGCCCAGTGGCACAATCCCCAGATTGCCGAGGTCTTCCGCCAGGAGGGGCAATATCCGGTGAAGCCGGAGCACCTGCTCATCGCCCCGAAGGGGGCGGAGGGCGTCCGGGCCGTCATTTATGAGATCGAATACCAGGGCACGGAGATGCGGATGATGCTGCGCAGTCAGGCCGGAGGAGACACATTGGAAATCCGCTACCGGGGCGATGGCGAGTACCAGATCGGAGACGAGGTGACGTTGACGGTATGAGCGAGCTTCACATGCTGGATGTGGGCCGTGCAGACTGCTCGATTCTCCTGCTGGATACGGAGGACGGGAAAAAAACCGTGGTCATCGACGGGGGGGAGCTCTCCTGCCGGGGGCGGCAGCCCCTGCTGGAGTTTCTGGAGGAGCGGAGCATTCGCGAAATCGACCTCCTGATTCTGACCCATCTGCACCAGGACCATTTCGGCGGCTTTCATCAGCTGATCGGCCGGGTGGCGGTCCGGCGGGCGGTGGCCCCCTGCGGGGACCTGGTGTTTCACGAGAAGGTCTATCCCCTCTTCGGCGACCGGGAGTTCTACCGGGAGTATCACCGCATCTTCCAGTACTTCCGGCAAAGCGGCACGGAGCTGGCCGCCTCCCCCTCCTGCTGGGGGAAGTCCTTCGCCTTCGGAGAGAGCGCCCTGCGCTGCCTGTACCCCAGGCCGGACAGCCCCATGCGCTCCGTACGCTCCGCCCAGGCCCTCTGCGCCCCGGAGCTCACGGATAGCCAAATTCACCGTCTGCTGGAGCTCCACAAGCGCTCCTGCAACGAGGACAGCAGCATCTGGCTTCTGGAGCACCGGGGAAATCCCATTGCCCTCTTTACCGGAGACAGCACCGACGAGACGCTGCGCCGGGCCCTGGAGACCAGCGGGCCGGTGCATCCGGAGGTGCAGAAGCTCTCCCACCACGGCATCGGGCAGCCCTATTTTTCCGAGGAGACCCAAAAAATGATTTTGCCGAAAAATCTTGTAGTCAGCGTGGACAAAACCTATTATAATGAGGATATGCGGATCACGGTGGAGGGTTTGGCGGCCGCCGGAGCCTCTCGGGTCCACTATACCTTTCAGGGGGCGTTTGCCTTCCACTTCTGAATCTCTCCCAAGGGGGCTGCTTATGGGCGAGCTGACAATCAAGGATATTGCGCGGATGGCGGGGGTATCCCATACCACGGTTTCCCGCTCTTTAAACGGCGCCAGAAACGTGAAGCCGGAGACCTATGAGAAGATCATGGAAATCTGCCAGCAGACGGGATTTACCCGGAACGCGGCGGCCCGGCAGCTGAAAAAGCACGAGGCGAAATCCATCGGCATCGTGGTGCCGGACATCTCCAACGCCTTCTTTGCCGAGCTGATTCACAACATCGAGTGGGACGTGAAGCAGCGGGGCTTTAACATCTTCATCTCCAGCTCCTTCTATGACTACAACATTGAGGACCAGAACATCCAGGCCCTGCTGGAGCGGCGGGTGGACGGCGTCATCATCTCCGGCGTCGGCGACAAGACCCATCTGAGCCTGCAAAAGTATCTGGACAAGCTGCCGGTCCTCTTCCTGGGGGACAATATCCCCAACAACTTCGTCTCCAAGATCACGGTGGACGGCTACAACGGCATCGTCATGGGGGCCCGGTATCTTCTCAGTCTGGGGCACCGGAACCTGGCCTTCCTGGGCGGACGGGAGACCTCCATCACCCACCAGCGCCGCCGCCAGGGGTTCCTGGACGTGGTGCAGCGGGCGGTGGATGTGCGGTACGAGGTGTTTACCATCACCCCCGGCAGCCGGATTGAGGACGGCTACCACACCGGCATGGCCTATTTCGGCCGGTGCATGGAAGCCGGTACGCCCTATGCCACCGCCATCATGACCATCAACGACCACTTCGCCCTGGGCATCATCCAGGCGGCCATGGAATTCGGCATCGACATCCCCCAACAGGTCTCTCTCATCGGTTTTGACGACGTGGCCTTCGCTGCCCTCCCCAAGATTCAGCTGACCACTCTGGCCCAGCCCAAGGAGGAGCTCTGCGCCCTGGCGGTGGAGACGCTGATGAAGCTCATCGGTCAAAGCGGCCGGAATATCTATTCCGAGGTCATTCAGCCCGTCTTAATCCGCCGGGAAACCTGTGTGCCGCCCCAACAGAAATAAGGAAGAAGCCCCGGCGGGAACCGCAAGGTTCCCGCCGGGGCTCTTGTTCGTTTGCCGGACCCGCGCCGCTGAACCGCAGTCCCGGTAAGCGCTTTTCCGGAGTCAGCTCTTGGTGCGGACGCCGTCCATCACGTCGCCGGGGTTGGTAGCGTCGTAGATGCTGGCCCATTCCGCCTCAATGGCTTTCCAGTCCCGGACGGGGAGCACCTTTGTCCAGTTCTCCATGCCGCCCTGGATGCGGACGTACTCATGAGAGTTCGTCGCCTCCTGGACATCCTCATAGTACCATTTCGTCGTATCCATGTTGTCGGGCCACTGGATCATGTCCTCGTGCATGTGGTCCTTGTCCGGGGTACGGCCGATCATGGCGTTCACCAGGGACATGACCTCCGCGCGGGTGATGTAGTCGTTGGGGCGGAAGGGCTGGTCGAAATCCCTCACCCAGCCCGCCGCCGCGGCGCGGTTGATGTACTCCCGGGCCCAGTGGGCGCTGATGTCGGTGTAGTAGTCCTCGCCCACATATGGGTCGCTGAGGAAGCGGGCCGCGATGGTGGCGAACTCGCCCCGGGTGATGTTGGCGTAGGGGTCAAACTTGCCGTTCAGACGGCCCTTGATAACCCCGGCGTTGGACATCACGGACACCGCGATGTTGCACCACTCGCTGGAGGGTACGTCGGGATAGGGATTCTCCTTCACCCACAGCTCTTTGCGGGATTCCTCGGTGAGCAGACGGTAGAAGACGGTGGCCACCTCGGCGCGGGTGATGTTGGCCTCAGGGTGAACCAGGCCGTCCGACTTGCCCAGGATGTAGGCAAAGTGGTCGGAAGTATCCAGCTTGGCGGGCGTGGCGGGATTCGTGGTTCCGGAGGGCCGGGGCGTGAAGCCGCCGCCTCCTCCGCCGCCGCCTCCGCCGCCGGACTTCTTGTAGCTGTTGGCCCAAGTGACGCCGGTGGAGGAAGCGGTCAGCTGGCCGTCCACGTCGGTTACGGTAATGGTCAGGGTCTTCTCCGCCGTGTCATAGGTCATGCGGGGGGCGGAGCCCTGGCGTTCGGTGAGTTTGTAGGTATAGACGCCCGCAGCGGTAAAGGTGATCTTGCCGAAGGGCACGTTCGCGCTGGAGCCGCTGGTGGGAGTGATGGTGACTTCCGTCACGTCATGGTTCTCGGCGTCCTTGGGCAAAAGCACGGTGCCTTCGCCGGGGACCAGATCAAAGGTGAAGCTGTCGCCGGCGGTGAAGGCGCGTCCGGAGAGGGTCTTCACGATGTTGACGGGCGTGCTGCCGTCCGCTCCGTCGCCGCCGAGGTCGACGGTTACGGGGGCGGTGGTGTACACATTGCGGAAAATGGACTCCCGGTCGCCGGAAGCATCCGCATTCAGGACGACGCCGTCCACATGGTCCGCCACGGTGCCGCTGGTGAGGGGATTGCCGTCGCTGCCGTGGAGGTGGACATAGACGAAGAGGTCCCGTACCATGTCGTCGTAAGCGACGCCGTTGTAGACCTTCTGGCCGTCCTTGTCCGTCCAGCCCTCGGGCACGATTTCCTGGATCGTGTAGTGGTAAACCTTACCCAGGACATTGCTGCCCAGAGAGGCGCGGTCAAAGGCGGTGCCGCCGAAGAGGACCCGGCCGCCTTCGCCGTTGCCGACAACAGCGGTCTGCTGTCCGTCCACGGTCTCGATCTTCACATTGTCCGTCTCTGCGGGCATGGGCTGCTCCGCGTCCGCCGCATAGGTCTTCTCCATCAGATAGCTCTTCACATCGGCGGAGTCACCGGCGTCTTTCAGTTCGTGGAACTTTATGGAGTCTGCCGCAGTCATCAGATAGGAGCCCGCCGCCGTCAAACGGAACTGGAACTCCCCGTTCTGCGCGCCGGAGACCGTGCCGTCCGGATTCGTCCGGCCGGTCAGCTCTTTTCTGCCCTCGAAGTGGATGGTAGTGGAAGTGGGGTCATACACGTTGTCGAAGGTAATGCTGTCGAGGATGCCGCCGGGTTTCAGCGCCTCGTCCTGATAGGTGCCGTCATCCTGCCGTGTCTGGAGCGTAAAGCCGGTGACCGCAAGATTGCTGTCCTGAATGCCCACGGTCACGATGACCCGGTAGATCGTCGGGTCGTAGGTGACGCCAGGAACCATGTCGATGGCTCTGGGACGGTCCTCGCGGATGAGATAGCGGTACTCGCCGGTGTGGTCAAACTTGATCTCGCTGAAGAAGCCGCTCAGCTCCTGAACGCCCGCAGCGGAATTCAGGGTAATCTGGCTGGGAGAGGGAAGGGGAACGCTCTCGGCGGTATTGCCCTCGCCCTGGGAGATGGTGAAGCTGTAGCGGTTTCCGCCAAGGAAATCGCTGTGATTCCCCTGGGCGTCCAGCCGATGCTTGATGACTCGGAAGCTTTGCGCTCCGGCAGTGTTCGGGTCGATGTCCAGCTTCGTTGTGGCGTGGTACTGGTTCACGAAGGACACGCTGGCAGCGGTGCCGCCGCCAACAGCTGCGGTTTTCATCGCGCCGTCCTTCACCGTATAGTAGTTGTTCTGCGTGGCGTCAAACTTGCCGGCCTGCGCGCCGGTGGTGTTCTCCGTCACGGTGTAGGTTTCGTTTGCGAGGCCGACGAAGTTCATTGTCTGCCCGGCCTTCAGGGTAAAGTCAGCGCTGGTGTCGCCGGGGGCATAGGTCAGGCTGGCCTGAGAGCTGCCCGTGCTGCCGGCGGTGGTTGTGTAGGCCAGGATGTTGGCGGAATTCAGCGTTCCGCTGATGGTAAAGCTGAATTCGTCATCTGCGGGAGCGGGTACGCCGGACGCCTGCTCGACGGTCTTGCTGACCGTCAGATCCGGCGCCACGTGGCTCCAGTTGGCCACGAAGGTCAGGTTGCCCACGCTGTTTTCAATGGTGAGCGAGTTGTAGCTGTTGCCGTCCGCTCTCACGGCGGGCTGCCGGACTTCCATCGTCTCACCGCCCAGCGTCCAGCCGGCGAACTGCCACCACAGGCCGTTGCTGTCCTGGATGTAAGCGGGGTTCTTGGCCCTGATGGTGTCTTTGACGGTGTAAAGCGTGGGGTTCTTTTCGCCGGCATGTTCAGGCGGTGTATTTTCCGCCGCCGTAATGGCCGCCAGCGCCGTATCCGCCGCCGTTTTCAGCGTGGCGTCAACCTCCGTGCCGGTAAAAGGCTCACCGATTTCATACGTGATCGTATAGTCGATGGGTTTTACCTGGAACGTCTGCACGGTGCTGCCGTCCGGGCTGACGTCAGTGGACCCCAGCGGGCCGCCTTCCAGCAGGTCTTTATACGACCCGGCCGGAGTGCCGTCGGCCTTAACAATCTGATAGCCCATATTTCTGAGCGTTTCAAACATTTTGGCGCTGGGCGTGAGGACCGCCTGGTCCGCGTTTCCGCTCTCCGTGAGCACGGGAGCTGTACCGGGAGCGGCGTTCAACTCAACGAACTGAATCTTGTAGGACTTGACCGTGTTCTTGGTGTAGTAGAAGTAGAACTTGTAAATGGTATCCGGCGTTCCGCTGCCGCTGTACTCCACCTTCATCTCCTGGGCCGCGTCGGTATTGACCGGGGTAAAGCCCTGGATGTTCTTGGCGTTCAGCACCAGCGAAGAGCCTGCGATAAAGTGTCCCACCGTATAGTCCTTGTCCGTCTCGTTCAGCCGGCCCAGGATGTAATACAGCGTTTCAGCGCCGTTGGCTGCCGGGAAACGACCTGTCGGATAAGTCAGGTCCGGATTTCCATCCACCGGCAGCAGATAGTAGGCCTGATAGGCGTACTGCTTGGTGCCGGTGTTATCCCACATGGCCTTGAGGTACGTGGACTTTGTGACGGGAGCGTCGAAGTTATAGGGCGTATCCGGGTGCAGGATTGTCCCGCCGTCCGTATCCGTCTCATACCAGCCCTTGAAGGTATAGTTTCTCCGAACCGGGCGGGGAATCTGGCCGCCGGTGGTGATGCTGGTATTGGCGTCGATCTGCTGCGTCAGCGGGACGGTTCCGGTCCTCGTGCCGCCGTTCAGGTTGAAGATGACCGTGTACTTCGGCGTGCCCCAAATGGCGTAGAGCAGCAGATCGCCCTCCAGGGTGATCGCAACGTCCCCATTTGTCAGGACCTCGCTGCCTGCCTCGCCGCTGTAGGTCCACTGCCATTCGTTGCCGGCGGGGCCCAGGGCCCAGCCGTTGAAGGCCCACTGCGCCTGGCCGCCTGAAGCGCGGTTGGGGCAGACGGGCACCGGGGTGCTGCCAACGGGCACGGTCCATTTGCCGGTGTACGCCGGGTCGTTGTTCAGCGTTGTGTAACCAGGCTTGAAGCCGTACTCCGCGCCGGTGAGCTTAGTGCCGTAGGCCACCTCCCTGGTGCCCAGGGTGTACTCCGTCGCGTTGCCCTCGCCCACTTTGCCGCCGTCCAGCGCCGCCATGTAGGTAATGGTGTAGCGGTCGCGGTCGTAGTAGAAGTAGAGGTCATAGCGGTTTGTGGCCGTGTTTCCCTCCAGCGGCTTTGTATCTTGTCCGCCGGTAGACCCATCATTGTGGCCAAACTGGGTGGTGTGGTCCGCCACGCTGGGATAGGTTGTGCCGCTATTGGTCCAGTCCGCGTTCACCTTGCTCAGATGCAGACGGGCGCTGGGGTTCTGCATGGCAATCTTCGCCGAAGACGCGGCCTCGACCCGATTGCTCAAGGCGTAACATTTTGTCACGGAAGAGCTGCTGTTCGCAGGCGTGAAGGTATAAATACGGACGGCGTAATAACCCCCGTTCACAGTGGGAACGCCATTCTCGTCAACCTCCCGCAGGTCGTCAAAGCCGGGGCCGGTAAAGGCGGTGTTCGCCGTCGGGATGAGGTAGAGCGTATTCCGCTCACTGACCTCAGCCGAGGAAGCGCTCACGTCGTTGTAGAGTACCTTCTTAAACCCGTTTCCGGCATCGCTGTCCGGAAGGCCCTTCAAGGTGTTCGCGTCCAGCCCGGGAATCTCGAAACAGTGGTTATACACATAATAGGTCAGATTGTTGGACCAGTACGCATAGAGGTCATGGGCGGTTTCGGTATTCTTCGCATCCGCGATCAGTTGCCAGCTCATCGCGCCGTAAAGGCCCATGATAGTGGGTTCGCCCCGGCTGATGCCTAGGCCCAAGCCCTTGGCAATTTCATTATAGGGGCCCTTTGTCGTCGTCCAGGACACAAAGTTGTAGGTGTTGTTGTTTGCGCTTACTCCATGGGAATATATGGGCCAGACGCCTCTCAGGTCCGCGCCATACTTGGCCCTCACCGTTATGGTCTGCTGGGGAAGCGTTCCGGAAGTCACCGTCTTCCAACTGTTCCTCAAAGAGTTGCTGGTGTTATAGTTGTCCGTTCCGGTATTCGCGTAGCCGTTGGTATTATCGGCGATCTGATTTGCACCATTCTCGGTCTTGTAATAGTGGAAATTCAGCGTGTAAACGTTTCTCGTATAGTACACATAGAGAATGGTACTGCCGTCTGCGGCAACGGTGACATTGTCTGCGCCGTTGCTGCTGGTCACCGTAGCGTGGTGGCGGGTATAGAAGTCAGAAATCTGGACCTCTCTCTCATTCGCTGTACCGGAGCCATAGTTTCCGGTAGAAGTATCGGCGCCCATATACCGCACGGGCTGCATAATGTCAATCTTCCGGAATTCCTCGGTAATCTTATCCGAAAGGCCCTTTCCGTCCACCTGCACGGTATTGGAAACAGTCCCCTGACCGTCCGTCAGAGCGGTTCCGGTATCGCAGTCAAAGGTGAAGCTGCCGATGTTGCTCCAGCTCTCGGAGGTCACGACTTCCGAACCGTCGATTGCGGTGGAGGAAACGTCCGTCTTCCCGTTCAGGTCCTCCGTCCAGAGCACCACGCGGACCTTGGAGCCGCCCTTGGTCCAGTGGGCGTAGAGGATGACCGCGCGGACGCCCTCGTCGCCCTCCGCCTGGGAAATCTGTACGTCCTCGAGGAACTTATCGGTCAGGGTCAAGCCTTGGCTCAGGTCGATCTTGACGTACCTTCCCGCGGGGTCCTGCTCGGGGTTATCCGAAGCGGAGTCAATCGTGACGATCTTCGGACTGACGCCGGCCCAGGAGGGATTCGGACTCTGTACGGTATCCTTGAGTTTGACCATCCAGCCGTCAAAGGTATAGCCCGCCTGGGTGGGAGCGGTGTACGCGTCGCCAGTCGCCGCCTCGCCCACCAGCAGCTGGTTGTCATTGGAAAGCTTCAGTCCCAGCCCTACGGGCACAGACTGCCGGGGAATGTAGGCGAAGTTGGTGTTGAAGATCACCCGGTAGTTGTTTGCCGTCGTATAGAAGACGTCCACCACGGTGCCCTCGGCCTGATCGTTCGCCCGCCGCTCGATCAGCTTCTGCACAATGGGTTCGGTGGTATAGGGCAGGAATCCCTCCTTATCGCTGGCCGCCGCGTTGGTCAGCGCGCCCACGCGGCCCTGCAGGGACTCGGTATCGGCAAGATAATAGTCTACTTCGGGGGTGCCATGCTTCATGGTGTCAGCGTTATCCATGGAGCCAAAAGAGGGACTCCACATGGCCGCAGTTACCCAGTGCTTGGCTGTGTAAGTCGTGGCGTTCCGGCGGTAGTAGACCGTGATCTTCGGGCCGGTCTTCAAGTCCATGAAATGCCGGATATCTTCGCCATCCAAAGTGATTCTCAGTGTAGCATCCGTGCCCACGGAACTCGCGCCCGGATGCTCCTTATCCGCGCCGTTCTCGTCTTTTCCGACGATGACCGCGCTGTAATGCGGGTCGGCCTGACCGCCCTGAAGAAGTTTCTCCAAATCGGCGTCAGGGACGAGTACACCGGGATGACCTGCCGCTATGTGCTCTTTCAGCTCAGCAAGACTGCTGTATTCGGGCAGCCTGCGGGCTACGTCCCAGGCCAGCTCATAGACAGGCTCATACCCGCCCTGAGCGCCCTGCTCCTCATTCAAATACACATCCTCGGGGCGGACGTTAAAAGCGCCGCTGTTCAGCGCTTCCTTGATCATCTCGTCGTCGATCACCGTATCCGGGTTGGAGAACCGGTTCGCCAGCTCCTGGTCCACCAGGAAGCTGTTCAGCGGATAGGGGTTCAGCAGCATCCGGAAATTCTCCAGAGTCTTGTCCGTGGGAATCGCCCACTCCTTTGAAACGGACTGGTAATTCCCATTCGCGTCCTTCTCCACCGGAATCTCCACATTGACGGTGTCATAGGCGGCCGTACCGGCCAGGCTTCCGGTTCTGGAGTACTGGAAGTGAATGGTCAGCGTCAGCACATCGGCGGCGGTGAACTCCACATCATCCAGATTGCCGCCGGTGAACTGGATCAGGGGCATGACGTCATAGTCCCCGGCCCCGCCGGAGGCATTGGACACGTCGGCCTCATAGCCGCCGGCCACCTCGTACTCAATAAGCACCTGCATTCCATAGTAGCCGGAGCCGTCCGTGAAGTCGCCGCCTTCTCCAAAGGCGTCCTGCGCCACGGTCCAGCCCTCGGTCAGGTCATAGGACCCGTTGTCCAGCCAGCTGCCCCTGACGGCGTTCATGCCCTGACGCTCCAGAGCGTTCTGGCGGAAGTCATACGCGCCGTCCCGGAAGTCGTCCGCCGTCAGCTGGACCGTCTCCATCTTGCCGTAGACCTCCCCGTCCACCTCCAGGGCGTGGGTGATCATCAGGTAATAGGGCGCGCCGTCCTCCGGCCCGTCCTGACTGGCGGCTTCCTCGGGGGGTTCACTGTTCTCCGGCCCGGCGGCTTCCGCTTCCACGGCCGGAGTGTCCTCCGCCTCCACGGCGAAGGCCTGGACCGGCAGCAGAGAAAGCGTCATCACCAGAGCCAGCAGCCCTGAGAGAAACCGTTTCTTTGTACTTGCCATTCCTCGTTCTCCTTTCGGAAATTTATAAACCCTTGAGCCGGCGGGCGGCTTAATCCCTCCACCTCTGGCCCCAGGGTCTGCGGGAGTACCGGGCGGTTCTCCGGCGCTCCCGCAGCGCCGTGAGCCGCCCCCGTCTGCGGTTCTTGAAGACCAAGGCGCGAAACCGCGCCGCTTCACCGCCGGGCGGGCACCCGGAGAGATATAAAGCATGCTTAATAGCCAACGGTTTCACCTTCTTTTCTGCGTCCGCCTCCCGGCCTCCGGAGACGGAATGCGTATTTTGGAACGTCGGGTTCTGGAAAACACCCCTGTCCCAAACTAGACTATTTTTCATTATACATAGAAACGCTTTCAAAAGCAAGAGCGGACTCCAGCATTTCACAAATAAGCATGGCGAATCAAGGCCGCAGAAAGAATTCTCTTTCCGGCCTTGATTCGCCATGCTCATTTGCTGCCAAAATATGGCGCAAAGCAGGTGAATGTGTGGGCATAACGTCCCAAAATACGCATTCCGTTCCCTAGCAGACCAGCCGCAGGCGCTCTAAGCAGCGGGCATGCTCCGCTCCGCCGGAGAGGAGGTAAATCCGCGTGGTGTCCACGGAGCTGTGTCCCAACAGGTCCGCCAGCTTCACGATATCCCGGCACACCTGATAGAAGGTTGTGGCGAACAAATGCCGCAGATTGTGGGGAAAGACCTTGGAGGGGCGGACCCCGGCCCTCCGGCACAGAGCTTTCATCCCCCGCCAGATCTGCTTTCGGGAGAGGCTGCCCCCGTCCCTGGCAAGAAAAATCTCACCGGAAGCGATTCTCTGTTCCCGGGCAAAGCGCAGCAGCTTCTTCCGGAGCTTCCCCGGCAGCAGGATGGTGCGGATTTTGCCTTTGAGATAGATGACGGCCTCCCCCTGCCGCGCGGCCTCCACAGTGAGATAGCGCACCTCGGAGACCCGGATGCCGGTGGAGCAGATGGCCTCCATCAGCAAAGCCAGTCCCTCCCGGCCGGTCTCCCGGGCGGCGGAGAGCAGGCGAAGATATTCCCCCCGGCCAAGCTCCCGGCTCTGCTCCCGGAACATCCGGCGCTGGACCCGAAGGAATTTCACCCGGCAGCTCTCCCGCCCTGAAAAGCGGAGAAACCCGTTGAGGGCGGAGAGCTTGCAGTTTACGGTGGCAGGGGCAAGGCCGGAGGAGAGGAGGCTTTCCTTCCACCCGGCGGCAGCCTCCCGGGAGAGGGGGCGGTCCGCCAGCCAGGCGGAAAATTCCCGGAGGTCTCGGAGGTATTTTTGAATGGTGGCGGCGGCGCGCTCCTCCTGCCGCAGGGCCTCCTGGAAGGCGAGCAGTTGTCTTGGCGTCAGGGTATCAATTTCCATAAATGGCGCTCCTTTCACAAACATAAGCGCTTCTATTGTACCCGATTCACCAAAAATATGCCACGCCATGTCCAAGGACATGGCGTGGCATTGTTATACTTATCATATTAGCATAGGCGTTTTAGCCCCGGCCAAGCTCCCGGCGAACGGCCTTGGCCAAAATCTCCTGCCCCTCGGGGGACCGGAGGGCCTCCAGCGCGGCGGAGCGGACCAGCGCCTGGAAGGAGGGGCTCTTCAGCAGGGCGCCGAACACCGCTCCATCCTCCTGCACCGCCGCCGGGCGGTTTTTTTTCGGTGCGGGACGGGCCGCCGGAATCTGGACCGGCCCGTCGTCGCCGGGCACACCGCCGCTGAGCCAGCTCTCCCCGCCGGAGGGGTCGTCGCTCTCTCCCCGGAGATAGGCCAGGGAGACGCCGAAGTACTCCGCCAGCTTCTTCTGCTGGTCCTGGGAGGGCGTCTGCCGTCCGGTTTCAAACTTCTCCGCCGCCGTCTTGGGAAAGCCCAGGGCGGCCGAAAGCGCGGGGCGGCTCAGGCCCCGCTCGGTGCGAAGCGCCTCTATGCGCTGTGCGATTGTGATCATGATACAACCTCCGTTTGTCAGCGCCGGTCCGGCAGGAGCGTCACCGCTCCCGTCCGCCGGGTGGAGTTCAGATCAATGAGGCGCTGGTTGGAGCTGCCCCGGAAGCGAAGGGAGATGTCCTTCAGCGCCTCCACATAGCGGCCGTCCACCAGTACGTCCAGAAGGCCCAGCAGCTCCGCCGTCGCCTCGCAATGGGCATGGGTTCCCTCCTCCAGCAGCTCTTCATAGGTAAAGCCGCTGTACGCCCAAACGCTCTTCTCCGGATAGGCCGCCTTCACCCGCCGGACGAAGGGAAGCAGCGCCCTCTGGTTTTCAGGCTCGAAGGGCTCGCCTCCCAAGAGGGTCAGCCCGTTGACATAGCTGGGGGACAGCAGGGACAGGATGCGCTCCTCCGTCTCTTGGGTGAAGGGCTGCCCATAGTCAAAGGCCCACGTCTGGGGCTGGAAGCAGTGCCGGCAGCGATTTGTGCAGCCGGAGACGAAGAGGCTCACCCGAACCCCCTCGCCGTTGGCGATGTCGCAGTCCTTGATCTCGCCGTAATACATGGCCGCTCCTTTCGCGCCTTACAGATGCAGCACCCGGTCGCGAATCTCCTGGGTCCGGCCCTGGTTCCAGAACTGGGTCCCGATGTAGCCGCAGGTCCGCCGGGCCACGTTCATCTTGTCCTGGTCCGTATTGCCGCACTTGGGGCACTTCCAAACCAGCTTGCCGTGCTCCTCCACGACCTGAATCTCCCCGTCCCAGCCGCAGACCTGGCAATAGTCGCTCTTGGTGTTCAGCTCCGCGTAGATGATGTTGTCATAGATGAACTTCATCACCTGGAGCACCGCCTCCAGATTGTTCTGCATGTCCGGCACCTCCACATAGCTGATGGCTCCGCCGGGGGACAGGTGCTGGAACTGCGCCTCGAATTTCAGCTTATCAAAGGCGTTGATCGGCTCCGTCACATGGACGTGGTAGCTGTTGGTGATATAGCCCTTGTCGTTGATGCCCTCTATGATGCCGAAGCGGCGCTGGAGGCACTTGGCGAATTTGTAGGTAGTGGACTCCAGCGGGGTGCCGTAGAGGCTGAAATCAATGTTGTGCTCCGCCTTCCACTTCCGGCAGGCGGCGTTCATGGTCTCCATGATCTGGAGGGCAAAGGGCGTGGCGGAGGGGTCCGTGTGGCTCTTGCCCGTCATGTACTTCACGCACTCGTACAGTCCCGCGTAGCCCAGGGAGATGGTGGAGTAGCCGCCGTAGAGCAGCTTGTCGATGGTCTCCCCCTTCTTGAGCCGGGCGCAGGCGCCGTATTGCCACAAAATGGGGGCCACGTCGGAAGGAGTGCCCTTCAAACGCTCATGGCGGCACAGGAGGGCCCGGTGGCAAAGCTCCAGCCGCTCGTCGAAAATCTTCCAGAACTTCTCGACGTTCCCGCCGGAGCTCAGGGCCACGTCGGGGAGGTTGATGGTGACCACGCCCTGGTTGAACCGGCCGTAGTACTTGGGCTTTCCCGTCTCCGGGTCCACGTAAGGCGTCAGAAAGCTGCGGCAGCCCATGCAGGTGTAGCAGTGGCCCTCGCCGTTCTTGTCCACCTTCAGCTCCAGCATCTTTTTCTCGGAGATGTAGTCCGGAACCATCCGCTTGGCGGTGCACTTGGCCGCCAGCTTTGTGAGATACCAATAGGGGGCGTCCTCCCGGATGTTGTCCTCCTCCAGCACGTAGATGAGCTTGGGGAAGGCGGGGGTGATCCACACGCCGTCCTCGTTTTTCACGCCCTCGTAGCGCTGGGCCAGGGTCTCCTCGATGATAAGGGCCAGGTCCTTCCGCTCCTGCTCGTTTCTGGCCTCGCCCAAGTACATGAACACCGTCACAAAGGGGGCTTGTCCATTGGTGGTCAGAAGCGTCAGCACCTGATACTGAATGGTCTGCACGCCGCCCCGGACCTCCTCCCGCAGGCGGGATTCCACCAGGGCGGAGAGGTGCTCCTCATCCAGGACAATACCCACGTCCTTCAGCTCCTGCTCCACAATCACCCGGAGCTTCTTCCGGCTGACGTCCACAAAGGGGGCCAGATGGGCCAGGGAGATGGACTGGCCGCCATACTGGTTGGAGGCCACCTGCGCCACAATCTGGGTGGCGATGTTGCAGGCGGTGGCGAAGCTGTGGGGCCGCTCGATCATGGTGCCGGTGATGACGGTGCCGTTTTGCAGCATGTCCTCCAGGTTCACCAGGTCGCAGTTGTGCATGTGCTGGGCGAAATAATCGGAGTCGTGGAAGTGGATGATGCCCTCCTGATGGGCCTCCACGATCTCCTTGGGCAGCAGCAGCCGCTCGCTGAGGTCCCGGGAGACCTCGCCGGCCATATAGTCCCGCTGGGTGGAGTTCACCACGGGGTTCTTGTTGGAGTTCTCCTGCTTGGCCTCCTCGTTGCAGCATTCGATGAGGCTGAGGATGCGCTCGTCCGTGGTATTGCTCCGGCGGACCAGGGAACGGGTATAGCGGTATGTGACGTAATTCTTCGCCACCTCAAAGGCGCCGTGGGCCATGATCTGATACTCCACCAGATCCTGAATCTCCTCCACGGAAGGGGAACGGCCCATTTCCTGGCAGGCTAGCTCCACAGACTCGGCGATCCGCCGGACCTGGGTGGAGGTCATGCGCTTCGCCTCTTCGATGCTTTCGTTGGCCTTGGTGATGGCCGCCATAATCTTGGTGATGTCGAATGAGACCTCGGCGCCGTTCCTCTTAATAACTTTCATGCGGTATCCCCCTATATCGAATGTATATCTGTTTTGACCACAATACTTCGGCAGCGGGGCGAGTATATCACACAAGATATGGGGGACGCAAGTGTTTTTTGCGACAATCCCCCAAAATTTTTCCGGCGGGTGCGGCGGGAAAATCTCCCAACGCCGTGGGCGCAAGGGTTTGCGGGAGTTTGGGAAATGCTGTAAATTTTTTTCCTCGGAGAGGCGGTCTATTCCCCCTCGGCCAGACGGTAGCCCACGCCCACCTCAGTGAAGAGGTATTCCGGCTCGGCGGGGTTCCGCTCGATCTTGCGGCGGATGTTGGCCATGTTGACCCGCAGAATCTGGTTGCCCCCTCCGGCCCGGGGGCCCCAGAGCTCCCGGATGATAAAGTCGTAGGTCAGCACCTTCCCGGCGTGCTTGCCCAGCAGGGCCACGATGCGGAACTCGCTGAGGGTGAGCTTCACGTTTTTCCCCCGGACCAGAACCTGGTGCTTGTTGTAGTCGATGACCAGCTCTCCCACGGTGTAGGTGCCCTTTTGGGCGATCTCGCCGTTGCCGCTGGCGGTGCGGGTGTGGCGGATGGCGGTGCGGACCCGGGCCAGCAGCTCGGCGGTGCCGAAGGGCTTGGTGAGATAATCGTCGGCCCCCTGGTCCAGGGCGGTGACCTTGTCCCGCTCGTGGGACCGGGCGGAGACCACCACCACCGGCAGGCTGGACCAGCTGCGCAGCTGGCGGAGAATGTCCAGCCCGTCCATATCCGGCAGCCCCAGGTCCAGAATCACCAGGTCCGGGCAGTGGGAGGAGAGCATGGAGAGCCCCTCCCGCCCGGTGCGGGCCTGCACGGTCTCATAGCCCTGCCCGTCCAGCACGGCGGCGATGAACTGGGCGATGCTCTTCTCATCCTCAATGACCAGTATCTTTTCCCGGATGTTCATGACGGCACCTCCTTGGCGGTCAGGGGCAGAGAGAAGAAGACCTCCGCCCCCTGGGGCAGGTTCCGGGCCCCGATGGTTCCCCCGTGGGCCAGAACGATGGCCCGGCAGACGGAGAGCCCCAGGCCCATGTTCCGCTTCCCGTCGCCGTCCGGGGGGCGCTGGGGTTTGAGGCGGCCGTCAAAAAGGCTGTCCAGCTCGTTTTTGGGGATGCCCCGGCCGTCGTTCCGGACAGCGAACCGGGTGCAAGCGCCCTCCTTCTCCAGGGAGAGGGCGATGTTGGCGGCCCCTCCGTGAACGGCGGCGTTCTCCAGGAGGTTGGCCAGCACCTGTTCTATGAGAATGGGGTCCATGGGTACCATCACCAGCTCCTCCGGCACGGAGACGGCGACGTTTACCTTGGGAAAGCGCCGGCGGAACTTTCGGGCCGCCTCGCCCAGCACCTCCTCGGCGGGCTCCGGCTCCTTGGCGATGGGGGCCTGATCGTCCCCCATGCGGGTGATGGAGAGGAGGTTTTCCACCACCCGGATCAGCCATTGGGCCTCCTCCCGGGCGTTTTCCAGCAGCTTCCGCTGCTCCTGGGGCGAGAGGCCCGGGTTCTCCAGCACGGCGGAAGTGGACCCCACGATGGACGTCAGCGGCGTCCGGATGTCGTGGGAGACGGAGCGCAGAAGGCCGGAGCGCATCTTCTCCCGCTCGTTCTCCGCCAGGAGGCTGGCCTGCCGCTTGGCCTGGGCGGTGAGGGTGCTGGTGATGAGGGAGATCATCAGCAGCGTGAAGAAGGTCAGCGGATAGCCGGGATTGTGGAAGTCGAAGGCCCAGTAGGGATACGTGAAGATAAAGTTGACGAAGACCACCCCCAGGATCACGGAGAGGAACCCATAGAGGTAGCCGCTGGTAAGCCGGGAAATCAGCAGCACCGCCAGCACGAAGACCGGGGCGGCGAAGCCGTCGATGCTGCCCGCCAGCCGGAGGAAGAAGCACAGCAGCACCGCGCAGAGGAGAATGACGGCCGTGACAAAGAAGTCCCGCCGGGAGACGGGAAAGAGGGGAGAGACCCAGGGTTTGCGGAAGGCCATGGCGGAAGCTCCTTTCACCAACAGCATGTCGTTTTCTTTATTATAACAGGAGTTCCGGCAAAATTCAATCATCAGCCCCGGGGCTTCCGGCCAGCGCCCACCAAGCCCTTGAGCCACAGCGCATCCCGCCGCCCCACCACCCGGAAGGCCAGCCACAGCGCCCCCAGCGCCAGCAGATAGCATCCCATGGGAACCAGAGCCCCCGCCGCTCCCGCCTGGGGACGGAGAAGGAATCCCGGCAGCGCGGCGGCAGCGGCGCAGAGAAACGCCCGCACCGCCGGGCCCGGAGTGAACCGCAGGCCCGCCGACTGTCCCAGCCGCCGGAGGCTCAGGGCAAAGTTCACCAGGTGGGAGGCGGCAAAGCTGAAATAATAGCCCCCCATGCCCCACCGGGGCAGCAGCAGCCAGAGAAGGGCCACGTCCAGCAGGTTCGTCATGAGGTTGTAGCGGGCGTTGGCGCTCTGCTGGCCCAGGCCCTTGCACATGGCGTCCACCACGACGTCCAGGTAGAGAATGGGGACCAGGGGCGCGTACAGCCGGAGGCAGGCCCCGGCGGCCTCGCTGTGATAGAGCAGCTCTCCCAGGGGCCGGGCGGCGGCAAAGATCATCCCTCCGGCGCAGATGCCGAAGAGCCAGGAGACCCGCAGCCCCTGCCGGGCCAGGTAGCGGACCCGGACCTGCCCCCGGCGGCGGGCGCAGCGGGAGAACTCCGCCACCAGCAGATCCGCCAGGGAGGCCAGGATGGCGGCGGGAAACATCAGCACCGGGAAGACCATGCCGTGAAGGACGCCGTAATCCGCCATGGCGTTCACCGTCCCGGCGAACAGGGCCAGCCGCCGGGGGATGATGAGATTTTCAATGGTGTTCAGCCCCGCCCGCAGATCGTCCGCCAGCCCCACCGGCAGCGCCATGCGGGCCACCCGCCGCCAGGGCGGGCGGTCCTCCCGGCCGGCAGGCGGCCCCTCCTGCCGGAGCGCCCACAGAGCCCCCAGGGACAGCGCCGCCGCCGCGGAGGACCCCAGGGCCACGGAGAGGCAGGCCCGCTCCGTATTCTCCCCCGCCCAGCGGGCGAGCAGGGCGAAGGTGACCGCCATGGAGCAGCCCTGCTCCAGAAATTCCACCGCCACCAGAGTCCGCAGCCGCCCGGCGGCGGTGAAGAGGCCGGTCATCACGCCGTTCAGGCAGCCCACGGGCAGAAACAGGGCGAAGGCCCGGAGGGCCGCCTCCCCGGCGGTGTCCCCAATCCAGCCGCAGGCAATCCGGGGCGCGAGGGCCCACATCCCCGCCGCCGTGGGCAGGGAAAAGAGGAGGCAGTACCAGACGCAGCCCGCCAGGGCGGGCCGGACGTTCCGCCGCCGCCCCAGGGCCTCGGCGGAGAGGTAGAGAGCGCAGGTCCGGGCCCCGGCGGAGCCGACGGTGAACGCCAGCATCCGCACGGAGAGGACCAGCTGCAAAAGGCCCACCCCGACGGCTCCGACCCGGCCGGAGAGATAGACCTGAAAGCTCATGCCCGCCAGGCGGAGCACGAGATTCGCGCCGGTGAGCAGCAGAGCGCCGTAAAACATGGAGCTTCCCTTTTTCAAAACAACACCCCCGTCCTACACTATATGGACGAGGAGGGGAGGGTAGGACAAAAAGGGTTCGGGTTGAACCGGCGGCGGGGCTGTGGTACAATCAAAGTCACCCCCACAAAACCTCGAATAAAAAGCCGGAAAGGAACACACAAATGAACATCGCCGTCATCGCCGGAACCCCGGTGGACACCCGGATGGGCGCCGGGTTATTAAAGAAAAAAGGAGCCCGGGCCCTGGGCTTCCCCGTCTCCCAGACGCCGGAGGAACAGACCATATTCCAGACCGGGCCTCAGACCGCGCGGGAGCGCGCCGTGGGAGCCATTCTGGACCGCATCCGCGCGCAGGGCCTGGAGCGGGTTTTGCTTTACTGCAACTCCCTCAGCGCCACCATCGACGCCCGCGCCCTGGCGGAACCGCGGGGTCTCCGGATTTGGACGCCCATGGACGTTTATGGCGAGATCGCCCGAACCTATCGCCGGGTGGGCGTTCTGGCCGCCAACTGCCAGGGCGCCGCCGGAGTGGAGCGGGCCATGGTGAACGCCTCGCCGGAGATTCTGGTCCTGGGCGCGGCGAACCTGGCGCTGGTCCAGGGCGTGGAGGCGGGAACGCCGCCGGAGATCCTTGTGGAGGACTGCGGCCTGGAGACGCTGCTCCGCTTCTTCGAGCAAAACGGCGCGGAGGCGGTGGTCCTGGGCTGCACCCACTTCCCCTATGTAAAGGCGGCTCTGCAAAGGCGGACGGACCTCCCTGTCCTGGACCCCTCGGAGCGGCTGGCGGAGCTGGTTTTGGGCCGCTGAGAAAGCTGTCCCGGCGGGTAATCGATTGCGCCCCCACTTTCCGCCTGCGGGGGAAAATTTCCTCTTTTTGGGCGGAGGCGGGAAGGCTGTGAGGCCGTAAGGGTTCCGCAGGAAATTACAAATTTTCCAGAAAAATCACCGTTCACAGTCTGGACATTTTTTGAAGATGGGTGTACAATGCAAGGAAGTATGTGATAGTCTGTCCAGGCACGTCAGCCCGTCCCGACGGTGGACGGTCTTTCCGTCCGCGCCCGGGCCGCTGTCAGGAGTAAAAAATGAGGTGAAATAATGGCACAAGCGTTCTTTGGCGGCGTTCATCCCCACGACATGAAAGCCGCAACCAATGAAAAGGCCATCGAGCAGCTGCCTGCCCCGGCTCAAGTGGTCATTCCCATGTCCCAGCACTTCGGCGCGCCATGCACCCCCCTGGTGAAAGCCGGCGACCACGTGAAGGTGGGCCAGAAGATCGGCGAGTTCCGCGGTCTCGGCGCTCCCATTCACGCCAGTGTCTCCGGCACCGTCAAGGCGGTGGAGCCCCGGCCCTATTCCATGGGCGGGAACATCCTGTCCGTCATCATCGACAACGACATGCAAAACGAGGTCAGCGAGGAGGTTCAGGCCCCCGCCAACCCGGACGCCCTTTCCGTTGACGAGATGGTGGAGATCGTGAAAAACGCCGGCATCGTCGGCATGGGCGGCGCCACCTTCCCCACCCACGTGAAGATTTCCGGCGGCATCGGCAAGGTGGACACTGTCATCATCAACGGCGCGGAGTGCGAGCCCTACATCACCGGCGACCACCGGGCCATGCTGGAGCGGCCGGAGGAGATCGTCGGGGGCGCGACGTACCTCGCCAAGATGTTCGGCGTGGAAAAGGTCATCATCGGCGTGGAGGTCAACAAGCAGAACGGCATCGACCAGCTCAACAAGACCATCGCCGAAAAGCACGCCCCCGTGGTGGTGGAGGGTCTTCGCTGCCGCTACCCCCAGGGCGGCGAGAAGCAGCTCTGCCAGGCCATCACCGGCAAGCAGGTGCCCCCGGGCGGCCTGCCCAGCAACATCGGCTGCGCCGTGTTCAACATCAACACCACCTGCGCCATCTACAAGGCCATCACCACCGGCATGCCCGTGGTGAAGAAGGTGGTCACCGTCTCCGGCTCCGGCGTGGTGGAGCCCAAGAACGTGGAATGCCCCATCGGCACCCCTGTCTCGGCGCTGTTTGACTTCTGCGGCGGGCTGAAGGACGGTACTTATAAACTCATCGCCGGCGGCCCCATGATGGGCATGGCCCAGTACACCGCCGACATTCCCGTGGCCAAGGGCACCGGCTGCATGCTGGCCTTCTGCGAGAAGGAAGAGCAGACCGTCGAGCATCCTCAGTGCATCCGCTGCGGCAAGTGCGTGGGCGTGTGCCCCATGCACCTGGAGCCCCTGTTCCTGTACCAGTACGCCTCCAAGGGCCTGGTCGACGAGCTGAACGACGCCCACATCATGGACTGCATGGAGTGCGGCGCCTGCGCCTACACCTGCCCCGCCCGGCTCCACCTGACCCATATGTTCAAGACCGGCAAGCAGCTGGTGAAGGACGCCGCGGCCAAGGCCAAGGCCGCCGCCGAGGCCAAGAAAGCCGCCGAAGAGGCGAAAAAGGAGGTTGTCAACAAATGACGGACTATAAGAATCTCAAGCTGATCGCCACCTCCTCGCCCCACATCCGCGGAAGCGAGACCACCCAGGGCATCATGAAGGACGTCATCATCGCTATGCTGCCCGCCCTGGCATACGCCTGCTTTAACTTCGGCCTCCGGGCCCTGACCCTCACCGCCGTGTCCGTAGCCGGATGCGTCTTCTTCGAGTGGCTGTACCGCAAGCTGATGAAGAAGCCCCAGTCCGTTCTGGACCTCTCCGCCGTGGTCACGGGCATGCTGCTGGCCTTTGTCAGCCCGGTGCAGATTCCCTATTGGATGATCCTCATAGGCGACGCCTTCGCCATCCTCATTGTCAAGCAGCTCTTCGGCGGCATCGGCAAGAACTTTGTGAACCCCGCCCTGGCGGGCCGGGCCGTGCTGCTGGCCAGCTACGCCGGGTCCATGACCACCTGGGTGGAACCCGCCGCGAATAAGGCGGCCATCTTCGGGTCTAATGTGGACCTCGTCACCGCCGCCACCCCCCTTTCTTATATGAAGGGCACGGACCCCGCCGCTCTGGCGGAGAGCTTTGGGAACCTCATCGGGACTTACAGCGTGAGGGAGATGTTCCTGGGTCAGACCGGCGGTTCCCTGGGCGAGGTTTCCGCCCTGATGCTGATTATCGGCGGCGTGTATCTCATCTGGCGGAAGGTCATCAACTGGCAGACTCCCGCCGCGTACATCGGCACCGTGGCCGTCCTGACCTTCCTCTTCCCCAAGGCCGGTTCCAGCCTGGACTGGATGCTCTACAGCATCTTTGGCGGCGGCCTTATGCTGGGCGCGTTCTTCATGGCCACCGACTACGCCACCTCCCCCATCACTAAGAAGGGCCAGCTGATCTTCGGTGTGGGCTGCGGACTGTTCACCGTGCTGATCCGTTATTTCGGGTCTTATAACGAGGGCGTGTGCTACTCCATTATGGTGATGAACCTGTTCGTGCCCTTCATTGACAAGTACACCAAGCCCATGCGCTTCGGCGTTGTGAAGAAGGAGGGAGCCGCGAGATGAGCACCGCGAATAAGGAAAAGGTTCAGATGGATCCTGCGTACATTATAAAGTTGACCGTGACGCTGCTGGTGACCTGCATGGTCGTGGCGGCGGCTCTGGGCGGCGTCAACGCCGTCACAGAGGAAAAAATTGACGAGATCAACCGGGCGAAAACCGTGGAGGCCATGAAGGCCGTGGTGGCGGACCCCGACAACACCACCTTCTCCGACAAGCTGGCTCTCACCGACGAAATGACCGCCGCCTCCGGCAGCGTCGCTCTGGACTCCGTGTACGAAGCCCAGGTAGGCGGCGCGACTGTGGGCTACGCCATCAAAGTGGTGGCCAGCGGCTCTCAGGGCAAGATCGAAATGATGGTGGGCGTGGACAGCGAGGGAGCTGTCACCGGCGTGTCCATTGTCAAAAACGCCGAAACCGCCGGAATTGGCTCCAAGGTCATGACCAATATGCCCACTGCCTCCGGCGTGGGCGTGCTGAGCCAGTTTGAGGGCAAAAGCGCCGCCGACGGCGTCCTGACCGTGGGGTCCAACGTGGACGCCATCTCCGGCGCGACGGTCTCCACCCGGGGCGTGACCAACGGCGTCAACGCCGCGCTGGCCGTGGCCGGCGTGATGGGCTGAGAAAGGGGGAGCTGAAACATGAATATCGGGAAACAGTTTAAAGAGGGTCTTCTGACCCAAAACCCCGTTCTGGTGCAGATGCTGGGCCTGTGCTCCACCATGGCGATCACCACCTCCATTATGAACGGTTTGGGCATGGGCGTGTCTGTGCTCATCATCTTGACGGCGGCCAATGTGGTCATCTCCGCCATCCGGAAGATCGTCCCGGACAAAATCCGCATCGCCATGTTCATCGTGGTCATCGCGGGCTTTGTCACCTGCGTGGATTTGCTGCTGCAAGCCTTCTTCGAGTCCATCGCCGCCTCTCTGGGTGTGTTCATTCCGCTGATCGTGGTAAACTGCATCATCCTGGGCCGGGCGGAGTCTTTCTCCTATAAAAACGGCGTGGGCGCGTCCTTCTTCGACGGCATCTTTCAGGGCCTGGGCTACACCGCCGTGCTGCTGGCCATGTGCTTCATCCGGGAGCTGCTGGGCGCGGGCACGCTGGCGGGCTTCCGCATCATTCCGGAGCAGTTCCCCATCGGCATTCTGACTCTGCCCGTGGGCGGCTTCCTGGTGCTGGGCTTCCTCATCGCCGCTATGCAGTGGGCGCTGTCCAAGAGTAAGGAGGGCAAGTAAATGGATCAGATTTCAAAACTCCTGGCAATCACGCTGGGCGCCATCTTGGCGAATAACTTCATTTTCTCCCAGTTCCTCGGCATCTGCCCCTTCCTGGGCGTTTCCAAGAAGGTGGACACCGCCGTGGGCATGGGCTTCGCCGTGACCTTTGTCATGGGCCTGGCCTCCGCCATCACCTGGGTGGTGTACAAGTTCATCCTGGTGCCTCTGGATTTGGAGTATATGCAGACCGTGGCATTCATTCTGGTCATTGCGTCTTTGGTGCAGTTCATCGAAATGTTCCTCCAGAAGTCCATGCCCTCTTTGTACACGGCCCTGGGCGTGTATTTGCCCCTGATCACCACCAACTGCGCGGTGCTGGGCGTGGCCCTTCTGAACATCCAGGAGAGCTACAACTTCATCGAGTCTGTGGTCTACGGCATCACCGGTGGCATCGGCTTCCTGGTTGCCATCGTGCTCTTTGCCAGCATCCGGGAGCGGCTGGTTTTCGCCGAGTATCCCAAGAGCTTTGAGGGGTTCCCCATCGCGCTGGTCACCGCCGGTCTCATGGCCCTGGCGTTCATGGGCTTCTCCGGCTTGGTAATTTGGTAAGGAGGGCGGTTGCATCATGATGAATATTTTATTCGCGGTAGCCGTCCTGGGCATTCTGGGCGCGGTGTTCGGCCTGGTCCTGGCCGTGGCCTCCAAGATTTTCGAGGTGAAGAAGGATCCCCGTGAGGAAGCGATATTGGGCCTGCTGGCCGGCGCGAACTGCGGCGGCTGCGGCTATCCCGGCTGCGGCGGCTGCGCCGCCGCCATTCTGGCGGGAGACGCGCCTGTCACCGCCTGCGCCCCTGCGGGGGCGGAGAACGCCGCCGCCATTGCCAAGATCATGGGCATGGAGGCTCCCACTGGAGAGCGGCAGGTGGCCTTCGTCCGCTGCACCGGCGGCGTCAACGCCAAGAAGCGCTATGACTACGTGGGTGTGAAGGACTGCATCTCCGCAACCAAGGTGGCCGGCGGTCCTCTGGAGTGTGCCTTCGGGTGCCTGGGCTTTGGCTCCTGCGTGGCGGCCTGCCAGTTTGGCGCCATGTCCATCGGCCCCGGCGGCACCGCCGTGGTGGACCCGGACAAGTGCACCGCCTGTATGGCCTGCGCCAGCGCCTGCCCCCGGCATCTGATTACCTCCGTCCCCGTCTCCAAAAAGGTCCACGTGGGCTGCGCCAATCAGGACAAGGGCAAGGCGGCCATGAGCGTCTGCTCCACCTCCTGCATCGGCTGCGGCCTGTGCCAGAAGGAGTGCAAGAAGGACGCCATCCATGTGGAAAACGGCGTGGCGGTCATTGACTATAAAAAGTGCGTGGGCTGCAAGCTCTGCACCAAGGTCTGCCCGAGAGACGCCATCCTCCCTGTGGCAACGGCTGAGGAGAAGGAAAAATACAAGGCCATCAAGAAGGCCCAGGCGGAAAAAGCCAAGGCTGCGGCGGAGGCTTCGGCGAAGTAATGATCTGTCTTTGACGAAGTTTCACTTGTTTAGGTAAACCGACCTGCAAAAGCCAACCTGTCACAGGAACATGTGGCAGGTTGGCTTTGCTGTTGGCAGCGCCAAAGGCAACCCCCGGCTAAGCCGAATCTCTTTCATATACGCAACAGACCAGACCGTACAGAAGGCGGTCTGGTCTGTGTTTTCAAATATTAAAAAGGATACAAAAACACTTGGCGGCATAGAAAAAACCGGCGGCTGCGTTGGGGTGTTTATCTTAATGAGATTGGGCCTGGCCGGAGGTTTTGACTCTTTTGTCAAACCAGTTGGCTCTGCTGGCGGATTTAAAGGAGCGGCCGGCCTCTGGCAACTGTCACAGGATATTTGGGTACATCCCGGCTGTGGATATCGGCTTTTTCCCTATTTGGCCGTCTTCCGCCACTTCCCGCAAACAGCGCGCTGCGGAATTTCCCGCCTGTCTGCGGCGGATGATGCGGTCAATACTTTGCGATGGCGGCCTTGATCATGGAGACGCACTCGCCGGCAATGGGAGCATCGCTTTCGGCCAGCTCCGCCAGCGGAGCCCGTACACTGCCGCAGTCGGGACCGTCCATCCGGCGCAGCACTTCTTTGATCATGGCGTACATGTTGCCATGGCCGGAGCACAGCTTGGAGATGATCTGGCAGCAGTCGTCCTGAATTTTCAGAGCGGTGGTCAGATCACCGGATTTGACGCACTCGAAAAGCTTGATATACAGCTCAGGCATCGCGCCGTAGGTTCCGCCGATGCCGCCGGCGGCGCCCATGACCAAACCGGAAATCAACTGCTCGTCGGGGCCATTGAAGACGATGGCGCCCTCGCTGCGCCACATTTGGATGTCCTGAGTGGGCATGGAGGAATTCTTGACGCCGATGCAGCGGGGATTTTTCAGCATTTCCTTCAGCAGAGGCACGCTTAAGGCCACGCCCGCCAGCTGCGGGATGTTATAGATGATAAAATCCGTGTTGGGAGCCGCGCTGGAAATGTCGTTCCAGTACTTGGCGATGGCGTAAGGAGGCAGATGGAAGTAGATAGGGGGAATGGAAGCGATGGCGTCCACGCCAAGGCTCTCGGCATGCGCCGCCAGCTCCTGAGAATCGGCGGTATTGTTGCAGGCGACATGGGCGATGATGGTCAGCTTGCCCTTAGCCTCCGCCATGACGCTCTCCAAAACCGCCTTGCGCTCTTCCTTACTGTGGTAAATGCACTCGCCGGAGGAACCGCCCACATAGAGACCCTTGACGCCCTTGTCAATGAACCACCTGGTCAGCGTCCGGGCGGCCTCTGGATCAATTTTGCCTTCGGCGTTATAGCAGGCGTAGAAAGCGGGGATAATGCCCTCGTACTTTGTGGTATTCATAGCGATTCTCCTCCTAAAAAACATATGTTGTACGTAGTTTGCGTTTTACACCCTGAACTTGTAGCAGGCCTTCTCCACCAGACAGCCGCTGCCATTCATGACCTTGACCTTATGCGCATCCTCGGGAAAGACGATGAGAATGTCCCCGGCAGTCATGGGGAACCAGACCTCCACGCCGCCTTCGTAGCCGATGAAATCCTCCTCGGGCTTCTGGACGGTCATCTCCAGCGTTTCCACATTGGAAACGCCAATCTTTTCGCGGCCGGACAGGAGAACGTGCATATCCCCGTACCTTTCGTGCCCCTCCCAGATGGCCTGTTCCGGGGGCATGGTCTGATAATCAAAGCGGTTGACGAATGCCTGCTCACCGTCAATCTCATTGCGGCCCATGTGAAGCCGGCTCAGATCTGTGCCCAGCAGATGGCGGATAGCGGCATCCAGACTGCCGCTTATGCCCAGGCAGCGTTCGATGTGCTTGCGCTTTGTATAGATCAAAAAACCACCCTTTCGTACTGAAATTTATGAAAAAGTTTGGAACGCCGTTTATAGTGCGGAGGCGCGCGGTACTCTCATACGGCGTAGTCTGCGCCGTTCCGGTGAAGAATAAAACCGCGAGGATGCCTTTGAAACGTTATCAGTGGAACGGTGTTGCTTTATCGAAAGTTGACATCAAACGAGGCTTCAAGAAGGAAATGTTTATTCAAAATTATGATAACATGTGCGGCTCCGGAAAGCAATAGAGGAACCGAATTTGCAAATATGACAAAGTAACCAAAATTTTTAAGAATAATTCTCATCATGGAATGCTGGAAAAAGATTGAAATGCGGAGGGTATTTGTTTATAGTATATATGAAATGAAAAATGCCGCCTGGAAAACATGGGCAGTTTCACAACGTATTCAACGGCCCTGGCCGCTGAAGATATTATTTTGAGGAGAGGGAAAAAGATGAAAAGAAGGATCGCAGCGCTTGCAATTGCCGTTGTCAGCATCATTGCCTTGGCCGGGTGCGGCGGCGCATCGGGAGGGGGCGCGTCCGGCGGAGGCGAGTCGGCTCCGCCGGAGGAGAAGGCCGTCACCTTGAAAATTGGCTTCCAGGCAAACACGTCCTCCAATGAGTACAAGGCCGCAGAGATGCTTGCCGAAAAGGCAAAGGAGTACTCAAACGGGTCCATTACCGTGGAAATCTATCCCGGCGGACAGCTCGGCGACGACCGGGCCATGATCGATCAGGTTGCGGCCGGCGCGCTGGATATGGTCTATGCGGAGACCGGGCGGCTTGGCCTTTGGGAGCCGGAGCTGGAGATTTTTGGCTATCCCTTTGCCTTCGACGATTTCGACCACATGATGCGGACTCTGAACGATACGGAGTACGGCAAGTCGATCTACGAGAGGCTGGAGGCCAGAGGCTGGAAAATCCTTGCCGACGCGTATAACGGAACCAGGCAGACCACGTCCAACCGAAAGATCGAAACCATCGCCGACATGAAGGGCATGAAGCTGAGAGTCCCCAATGCCGACGCGAACCTCGCCTTCGCGAATTATTCCGGAGCGGCCGCTACGCCGATGCCCTTTGCGGAGGTGTATCTGGCGCTGAAGACGAACGCGGTTGACGGACAGGAGAATCCGCTTTCCACCATCGACGCCCAGAAGTTCTATGAGGTTCAGGAATTCTGCGCTCTGACGGGCCATATTATCAATGACAACAACTATATCATCAGCAAGATCGTCTTCGACAAGCTCTCTCCGGCGCAGCAGGAGGCGATTACAAAGGCCACGGTAGAAGCGGCCGAGTTCCATACGACGACCTTCACGGAAGATGAAAAGGCCCTGATTGAAAAGTTTGAGGAGAACGGCATGACCATTACAACTCCGGATAAGGCGCCGTTCAGAGAGGCCTGCGCCCCGATGTATGACGAATATGTTTCGAAGTATGGCGACGCTGCCGTCAAGGCCATTGAGGAAGCGAGACAATAACCGGCAAATTAGGGGGCCCTTCTGGGCCCCTTAACTCGATACCATTGGTATTCATGGTCTTTGGGAGGGTTTCAAAATGAAAGACGGCAAAATCAAAATCCAAAAGCCTGCAGATGCGGTTCACGCGCTGGAGAAACTCGAGCAATATGTTGCGGTCATCCTGTTTAACGTGATTCTGTTCTCTCTGTTCTGGCAGGCCGTATCAAGAAAGATTGGCTCTCCTTCCGCGTGGACAGATGAGACGAGCCGCCTCCTGTTCGTGTGGATGGGCGTTCTTGGCTGCCACCTTGCGCAGAGGGAAAATATTCATGTCAGAATTGACGCCATACTGCTCTCTCTTCCGAAAAAGTTCCAGCTCTTTATCGAGGCTTTTATCAATGTGGTAATGATCGGCCTTCTGTCTATGGTGTTCTATTATACGATCTCCATCGTGCAGAGAAAGACCTATACGCCGCTGGTAACACTGGGAATCAGCGAGAGCTGGCTGTATGGCGCGATGTTTTTATGGACGGTCTTGACAATCTTGGAAATGATTGCGCAGCTTGTCAACATTGTCAAGAATGGCGAAGTTGTAAGAGCATGGGTGGTCGAGGACTCGAAAAATGACTTTTACGACATAAAGGAGGCCGAGTAACATGCAGATGGTATTGACCTTCGTACTATGGTTTATCCTAATCATGCTGGGCGTTCACGTAGGATACGCCCTGATTATGGCCTCCATCTTCTTTTTTGCAGCGTCGGGAGGCTGGAATCTCGTTCCCTTTGCGCTGGAGCAGATGTTTAACGGCGTAAACAGCCAGACATTGCTGGCCGTACCGTTCTTCGTCCTTGCGGGCAACCTGATGAACGGCGGCGGCGTGACCACCAGAATTTTCGATTTCGCCGCGTCCATGATTGGACACAGAAAAGGCGGTCTCGCGCACGTAAACGTAGTCGCGTCCCTGATTTTCTCCGGCATGTCGGGTTCGGCCCTCGCGGACGCGGGCGGACTTGGGCAGCTTGAAATCAAGAGCATGAAGGACGCGGGCTTCGACGAAGGCTTCGCCGGCGGAATTACGGCGGCAAGCTGCATCATCGGGCCGTTGGTTCCGCCCTCCACTCCGCTTATCATCTATGCGGTGCTTGCAAACCAGAGCGTTGAAAAACTCTTCATGGCGGGTTTCCTGCCGGGTTTGCTCACGACTGCTGCGCTGATGATTATGTGCTCGATTCTTTCCCATAAAAGAAACTATCCCTCAGAGCCCAAGCGGAGCTGGTCCTACCGGGCAGACTCCTTCAAAAAGAGCTTTTGGGCACTTTTGACTCCGGTGATTATCCTCATCGGTATCTTCACGGGTTACTTCACCCCCACCGAGGCGGCCGTGGTGGCGGCGTTGTATACGATGATTCTCGGGTTCTTTGTATACAAAGAGCTCACGTTGGACAGCTTTTTCAAGATCTGCATCGACTCCATCAAGACAAGCGGAACCATTGTGCTGATGATTCTCGGCGTGACGCTGTTCCAGTTTGTGATCTCTCGTGAGCAGATGCCGCAGGCGATTGCCACGTTCTTTACGAGCCACGTGAGTTCGAAGCTCATGCTGCTCCTGATGATCAACATCGTACTGCTGATTCTCGGTACATGTATCGACGCGCTTCCGCTCCAAATGATCCTGGTGCCGATTTTGCTCCCCGCAGTCCTGGCGTACAACATCAACCCCATTCACTTTGGCGTCGTCGTGATTTTCAACCTCATGATCGGCATCCTGACGCCCCCCATGGGCACCGCCTTGTTTGTCGTCGCCCGAGTTGGAAACATGCAGTTTAAGACCCTGATGAAAGGCGTAGTCCCGTTCCTAATTCCCCTTATCATCACCCTGATTCTTTTAAATATCTTCCCGGAGATCACGCTCATACTCCCCAGGCTGCTTACGGGAGGAGTATAATTCGAAAGCGTATCATGACGCATCCATTTCGCCACCCCTCAGTTTTGAGGGGTGGTTTTTTTGCGGTGCGGCCGCCGCGCGGAGACAGATAGATACTCCAAATCCTTTCACTTTTTTCTTGACAGATATGGGGAAAATATTTATAATAAAGTAAAAAACATCATATATTGGGAACTTATGGGAGCCCGAAGGACAGCGCCCGGCAGGCCCTCGGTCTCAGTGGCTGCGGACAGGGCGCGGAGTTCTCGGGGCAGAAGACGGGAGGGAACTTCATGCGTGACCGCCTGACAGTCTATAGTCAGGATACATACGAAGAGTGCCTTGTTTCCTGGCCCGAGGAGGGCGCTTTCGGAATCGCGTTATCCGGAGGACTTTCAGGCCGGCCGGGAGGACTTCGGCTGGAGCTGGAGGTCCGAAATGGGGTCCCGTTTTTTTTGCCCTGCGGCGGGTTCTCCCTGTGGCCGGCTGGAGGGCGGCGGCACTTTCCGCTGCCCGTTGAGAGGGAGCGGGTCTATTTCCTTTCGATCGACGGCGGCGGGCGGCTGGTCCTGTTTGTACGGGCCGGGAGCGCCGCTCCTGAGCTCCGCCGTTTCGCGCTGGAGTACGGGACGCCGTTCTGCGTTGGGGCCGCACCGGAAAATCAGATTGTTTATCACGGCGGGGGGGCGGTCTCTGGCGTCCACGCCGTTTTTACAAGAACAGCGGATGGCTGCCTCCTGGAGGACCGGAGCTGCAACGGTGTCTATGTCGAGGGACGCCGGATAAGGGGAAGCCAGCGTTTGAATCCCAGCGACCAGGTTCACCTGTGCGGACTGACGCTCACATACCTGGGAGACAGTGTTTCGCTGGATGCCTCCATTCCGGGCCTGACCGTCCAAGCGGGGCTGACGCCGCTGGATGAATTGACGGATGGGCAAAGCCGCGATTATTTTGAGGATGAGACCGTCTTTGAAGGCATTCCCGGTTCCGAGGACGAGACCGTCTTTGAAGGCATTCCCAGCTCCGAGGACGAGACCGTCTTTGAAGGCATTCCCAGCTCCGAGGATGAGACGGTTTTTGAAGGTATTCCCAGCTCCGAGGAAGAAACGGTTTTTGAAAGAATTTCCAGCTCCGAGGACGAGACGGTTTTTGAAAGAATTTCCAGCTCCGAGGACGAGACGGTTTTTGAAGGTATTCCCGGTTCCGGGGACGAGACCGTTTTTGAGAGCATTCCCGATTCTGAGGGGAAATCCGTTTTGGAATGGCCAGACCGCACCTGAAAACCGCTGGGGGAAAGGAGAATCAAAATGAGGAACGGATTCTCACGCCTGGCAGCGGCGTTATTTGGACACAAGACTTTGGAACTTCCGGAAGACCCAGCCGTTCCGCCCCGGCAAGTCCGGCAGACGAAGCTGCCGTTGAAGGAAGCGGAATCCAAAGCGCCGGAGGTCCCCGTGATTCGTTTCTGGGACGAACCGGACCCGCCCTACTGCATTACCCTGACAGATGTCCAGGCGGTGGAGCGGAATTTCCGCCACGCCATTGACCGCTCTCTTCTGATTGGTCTTTCCGCTGAGATGGATATCTGCGTCAATCACGACCGGTCTGTCTCCCGGCGGCACTGCGAAATCCTCCGGGATGGGGACCGTTTCTATCTGGTCAACCACAGCCACAGCAATGGAACCCTGCTCAACCGCCAGGTGGTAATCGAGAAGACCCCTGTGCGGGATGGAGATGTTATCACCATGGGCCGGGTGGAACTGCGTTTGGAAATCGACGGCTGACGCCCGGAGAGGCGGGCGCCGCCGCAGATATGAGACGAAAGGAGACAACGGCCATGGATGGAGCGGTCCAGTACAGCGCGCTCTTCTATGCGGGCGCGGCGCTGATGAGCGCCTCCGCCGCCGGGGGCGCGGCGACGTTCTTCCTGCGGCGGCGGGCAGGGAAACGCCTGCGGGAAAAGCTGAACGCCGAGTATGGAAAAAAACGCCGCTGAGAACGGAGTGAGGGCCAATGCCGCAGATTATCGCATCGACCTATGAACGCAGGGAGAAAATCGGCGCCGGCGGCGCCGGCGTTGTCTACCTGGGAGAGCATATCCGCCTGGGAAAGCCGGTGGTGCTGAAAGCCGACCGGCGAACTCTGTCCACAAAGCCGGAGGTGCTGCGCCGGGAAGTGGACGCCCTGAAAAATCTGAACCATACCTACATACCCCAGGTCTATGACTTCGTGGTGGAGGGCGACACCGTTTACACGGTGATGGACTACATTGAGGGGGAGAGTCTGGACAAGCCCCTGGCCCGGGGGGAGCGCTTCTCTCAGGTCCAGGTCATCGAGTGGGCCTGCCAGCTGCTGGAGGCCCTGTGCTACCTCCACAGCCGCCCGCCCCACGGCATCCTCCACGGCGATATCAAGCCCGCCAATATCATGGTCACGCCCCAGGGGGACATCCGGCTGATCGACTTCAACATCGCCCTGGCCCTGGGGGAATCCGGCAGCGTCCGGGTGGGATACAGCCGGGGCTACGCCTCCCCGGAGCATTATGGAATCGACTGTTCCAGCCGCCCTGCGGAAGAGGAAGCCACCGAACTTTTGACGGACAGGCCCACCCTGCCCGTCCAGGCTTCCGCGCCCCAGGCCCGTTCCGCCGCCGGAGGCCGGACCCTTTTGCTGGACGTCCGCTCCGACGTCTACAGCCTGGGGGCGACCCTGTACCACCTGCTGGGCGGCCAGCGCCCCGCTCAGGACGCGGAATCGGTGATTCCCCTCTCCGGCCCCGGCATCTCTCCGGAAGTCTCCGCCATTCTTCGGAAAGCCATGGCTCCGGACCCGGGCCAGCGGTTCCAGACGGCCCAGGAGATGCTGGACGCCTTCCGGAGTCTCCATGAAAACGATCCCCGCGCCATCCGTTTCCGGCGGCAGAACGCCTTTCTGACTGCCGCCTTTTTGCTGCTCTTCTTGGCGGGAGGGCTGTGTACCTTCTTGGGATTGAAACAGACCCAGGAGGCGGAGTACCAGGCCCGGCTGCTGGCGGAGGAGGCGGAGACTGCGGAGCGCGCCGCCAAGGACGCCCTGGCGGCGGTGACCGCGTCCGAGGCCGCCTGGGAAACCGGGGACGCCCCCGGCGCGGTGAACAAAGCCCTGGAGGCCCTGTTCCTGGAGAGCCCCTATGCCGCCAGAGCCCAAAAGGCCCTGACCGACGCCCTGGGCGTGTATGAACTCACCGGCGGATTCCGGCCTCACCGGAGACCGGCTCTTCCCAGTGAGCCGCTGAAGCTGGCCCTGTCCCCGGAGGGAACCCGGGCGGGGGCCATGGTCCTGGGAAGCGCGCTGGTCTTTGACACGGACAGCGGCGAGCTCCTGGCGGAGCTTCCGGCGGAGCCATCCGCTCTGGCGGACCTGGTCTTCGCGGGGGAGGACGTTCTGCTCTACGCGGGAGAGGGAGCTCTGCGGGCCTATGACCTGACACGGGAGCGGGAGCTGTGGTCCGGAGAGCCCGCCACCGCCCTGACCCTTTCCGCCGACGGTTCCACCGTGGCGGCGGTCTATAAGGACGAGCCCTTTGCCACAGTATACGCAGCCGCCACCGGCGAAGTGCTGGCGGCCGTGGATTTCGGAGGGCGGCGGCTTTGCGTCCCATCCAACGATATTTTCGCGGACCCGGAGGACGACCTGTTTGTCCTGAACCGGGACGGGAGCCTACTGGCTGTAAGCTTTGACGGCGGCGCGCTGGAGGTCTTCGGCGTTCGGAACGCCGGAGACGGCCTGACCATTTACGAGTCCTCGGACTTCACCCGCTTTGACGGGGGCTTCCAGGGAACTTACCTCGCCTTTTCCGCCCGGTCCGCCGCGGGGGAGCATGTCTTCGCCGTCGTCGACGCGGCGCGGGGGGAACAGGTGGGCGGCTTCACCGGAGACGCCATGCCCTATTACGCCCAGGCGGATGAGAGCGGAATCTACGTCTCCAACAACGACGTGCTGGTCCAGCTGGACCCGGAGACGGGGCAGCAGCGGGAGCTGGCCTACACCGCCGGCGCCGAGATTACCGGCTACGCCCTGGGCGGCAGCTTTGCCATCGTCCGGACAGCGGAGGGAACGGTTTCCATATTTGACCGGCAGGCCCGGCTGACCGGCAGCTGGGAGGGCGGCGGGGGCCAGGGCTATGTGGACATCGCGGGGGAATTCGCGGTGTTTGGAGAGCTGGACGTGCCGGCCTTGCGGCTGGTCCGGCTGGAGAGCCATCCGGAGGCTCTGCTGGCCTCCTATGACCCGGAGGACCGCCACAGCGAGGCCCGCGTCAGCGCCGGCGGCAAGACCATCATGCTCTTCCGGTATGACGGTTTCTCCCTCTACGCTTCGGACGGCGCTCTGCTGGCGAAGGAAGCCATTCCCGACCCCCTGGAGGTCTATGACCAGCAATTCCGCCGGGAGGGAACGGAAAGCCGCCTGGAGGTGCTTTACAAGGACGGGCGTCTCCGCTGCTACTCTGCGGCGGACGGGAGCCTTCTCTCCGAAAGCCGGACAGACAGACCGGATGAAACCCTTCAGGAGGAGTTCCTGACGGACGCCCTGCGCATTCAGCGCTCCGCCCACGGCGCGCCCCAGGTCTATGACCGGGTCTCCGGGGACTTCCTTTGCGAACTGGAGACGGAGGATTATCTGACCTATGTCACCCAGGTGGGAGACTATGTGATTACTGAGTATACGGACAGCGGAAACAGCCGCTACGGCCTGCTGCTGGACGAAGCGTGCCAGGTGCTGGCCCGCCTGCCGGGACTGTGCGACGTGCTGGAGGACGGTACGCTGGTGTTTGACGATCAAGGGGGAACTCTGCGACAGAGCCGCATTTATTCCCTCCAAGAGCTCATCGCCCTTGGGGCATAATTAGGAAGGAGAAAGCTATGAAGACGTGGAAAAAGAGACTGGCAATGTTCCTGGCAGTTGTTCTGCTGCTGGGCACCGTACCCGTCGCCGCCCTGGAGGAGGATCTCTCGCCTCCGCCGGCGTCCGTCTCCCATGAGACGGATGGGGAGCAGCCGGAACCAACCGCTCCGGATGCGGAGGAATCCCAGGAAGCGCTTCCGGAAATCTCGGAGGAACTTCCGGAGGTGATTCCGGATACTCCGGACGAGCTGCCGGAGGCGGTTCCGGATGTCCTGGAGCTGCTGGAGGACGCGGTGGTCTATAATCTGGGAACCTATAACACCGCCGTTCTTCCCGCCGCTCTGGAAACGGCCCTGGAGGACGAGACGGTCTCTGAGGCCGTGGGCGCGTTCATGCTGGAAACAGACTGCCGGGACCTGCTGTTTCTGGACGAGGAGGGCGGCTTCGCCATTCCCCTGCCGGAGAGCGAGCCCTTCTTCCCCTATCCCGTGCAGTTCCAGTCTGGGGGCGAAACCTGGACGGAGTGGTTCGACGAGGCGGACAGCGCCGCCGCTGTGGGAGGAGCGGTCTTCACACTGACGCTCCGGGAAGGGGCGGAGCCTCTTTATATCGAAGGCCCGGAGGACGAGGTCCGCGCCTGGCTGGCCAAGGACTTCACCACCGATGGAGATCCTGCCCAGGCTATGTCTCTCCAGCCGTTGACGAATGGCTACGCCGCAGTTTACTTCACTAAAAAGGAGCTGGAGGGTCCGTTTACCCTGAAGTCTCTGGCCGCCATGGCGCTTAAGGGAAATTCGTACCCCAATATACTGACGGTTGGCGACGACACCGTGGTGGTCTGGCAGGCATATATCTATGAAGGCAATTCTTATGATCCGCCCTCCGAATCAAATTACAAAAGCAATGGCCGCTATACCATCGGCAAGGGAAGCGACACGATGGACCTGGAAGCAATACTCCAGGAGCTGAGAGGGGAATACGAATACTACACATCTTTGAATCTGGAGCTCATCGTGGGCAAAACGGGCCATGACAACAGTGACCAGAACGACGGGGAAAAATACCGCATTCGTCTGAGCATCCAGATTGGAAACCATTTCCTTGCGTGTAAAGCGTATGATGAAACCAATGCGAGTCTGTCCCAGTATATAAGCGGTTATGTGGAGGAAACGTTCTATGACGGGGAGACGTACCAGCCCATTTCCAAAAACTGCTGCAACATTCAGGTATATGGTTCCGAATGGTCCGGTTCGGAACGGACGACTCTGAAATTCGGCTGGGACGAACAGCTGAAACAGGTCGTGGATGCAGCCGGAGAGAGCGCCGAAGTCAAAATTTACACAGGCTATTACGAAACTGAAATTCCGGCCAACGCGGCGGACGTGACCAGCCAATTGCTGATGGAGCGGAAGAACTCCTACAGCACGGAAGATTGGGACAATTTTGCGGGCTATTCAGTGCAGCTCTCCTCTCTGAGCGACTGGGGAAGCTGGGATAAGGTACCCAAGTTCACTCTCGCGCTGGTTAAGAACGGTTCTGCGGAGGTACTGCTTCCCTTCGCCGTTCGGATTAGCCCCAATTACGCGCATATATATTTTGGCGACTCCCTGTATTCCAAGATCGGGGATTTTGGCTTTATCCCGGTTGCGGAAAGCATTCGAGAGAACTATGAGTATACCGGCAGCTACCGCATGCTGAACAGGACTTTACCCACGAACGGGCGCTACTACTTCCAGATGACGTTCTACAGCCCCATGCCCGGCGAATCCGTGAGCAACTATGTGGCAAGTGTCACCGCCGGAGGCGCCGCGCTTACTCCGGGGCAAATCTCCGACTTGTTTTCTGGTATCTATAATGGCGGAGGCTATTGCGCGGATTTCAGCCAGGGCGTAACCTTTACGATCACATATACCAACAAATATCACTACAACCCCGGCGGCAAGGAGACCTTCACAGTCAAAACCCTTCCGTCGAACGAGGAGCCCGGCAATGTAGAAATAAACTATGATACCTTCTTTGTGATGAATGGCGCGGCGAAGTCCGGCAGCAACGGGTCCTACCGAAGCTATGTCATGCAGGCGAAGGACGACGGCTATTACAAATACGGGTATCAGACGCTGTTTTTGGCAAACGGCGACAATCCGGTAAGCGACGAGACCATTGTCCCGCAGTTCACCACACGGGCGCTGAGCCTCCAGGCCAAGACGGAAGAGGACGAAAGCGCCTCGAATCAGGATCTTACCAGCACCACCGCTATCCCGTTCACAGACGGCAGGCCGGTTCAGTACACCGCCTATGTGGACAACAGTTCCTCCACCCACCGCAACTACTGGGTTACCTTCGCCACCAAAACCGCCGGCGGGCCGAAACTCTTCGTCAACGGGGCCACCAACGCCGACGCGGCCCACAGGGATTCGGACGGCAATCTCACCCGCCTGGTGGTGCTGGATGACGCGCGGAATTATCACGACGTCTTCGTCGCCAACCTGGGCGATGCGCCGATGAACGGCCTGTACGCCCGGCTGGAGGACGCCCAGAACGTCAAGCTGGACCCCTATTGGAGCTTCCGGGAGAACTCCTCCCTGGCGGAATTTCCCAGCTATTTCATCTCTTCCTATGACGGCTTCCAACAAAACATCTCCAAAGTCCGCCTCCTGCCGGAGGTAGACGAGGCCACGGGCCTTCTCAAAGGCGGACTGATCGGCGGAACCCTGATCATCGGCTATACCAAGGAGGACGGGACCACGGAAGAGGTCCGCATCAAGCTCATTGGCTTTGCGGGGAACCTCCAGTTTACCAACCAGTCATTGCGCAAGGGCGTCAAGTGGGTGCCCTATGTCACCGCCATTCAGGACAACACCCTGATTGATACCGAGCACTACGAGTTCACCGTTACCGGAACCCTTCCCAGCGGCCTCAGCTGGACGCCCGCCGGCGAAATTTACGGTGTGCCCCAGGAGTACGGAAACTTCCCCATCCACGTAAAACTGGAATACAAGGGCAGTATCGACACGCTGCTTGGCGGGGTGGGCGACCTGCTGAGCGAGGAGGAAAAAGCGGCCCTGCAAGACCGGCTCTCCTGCGAGGGCGACCTGACGCTGACCATCCTGAATAATACGGACGTCAACGTCTGGACCGTTCCCACGGACGAGAGTTACAGCTACGCCGTGGAAACTCCCGTGGGTACGGACCAGGGGAATTACCACTTTACCATTGACAGCTACACGGACCGGGTCTTCAAATCCGCCGGCCCCTTCGGCGATTTTGTAAACTTCTACCTGGACGGAAGGCTGCTGGTCCGGGATACGGACTACGCCGCGGAGGACGGCAGCACCATCATCACCATTAAAGAGCAGACCTTCCGGAACGCCGGACCGGGAACCCACACCATCGCGGCGGAGTTCTTCCCCGGAGGAAGCCGGACCGACGCGAACACCCGCAGCATGAAGACCACCAGCCAGAACTACACCCTGACCATAGGCGGCTCCAGCGGCAGCGGAAGCAGTGGAGGCAGCAGCGGCGGCGGCAGCGGCGGCAGCAGCGGCGGCAGCAGTGGAGGCGGCGGCTCCCGGCCCAGCTCCTCTTCCTCGAAGCCTACCGCTTCCACCAAACCGGCCGCTCCTGAGACGCCCCCCGTTCCCAGCTTCCCCTTCACGGATGTGCCGCAGGACAATGTCTTCCGGGCCGACATCCAGTGGGTGTTTGACAACGGCCTGATGATCGGAACGACGGACAGCACCTTCGAGCCCCGTTCCACCCTCACCGCCGCGGCCATTATCACCGTGCTGGCCCGTATGGCCAAGGTGGACCTGACCCAGTATGAACATGTGGCGGACGAGGAGATCGACCCCAGCGCCTGGTACGCTGCGGCGGCAATCTGGGCCAAGCACTCCGGCCTGCTGCCGGAGGAGGGCGCGGCCATTTTCCAGGCGCCCCTGAAGCGGGAGCAGATGGCGGTTATGCTGGTGAAGTACCTCCGGCTGGTGAACGTGGAGCCTCAGCTCCCGGAGGAACCCGTGATCTTCGCCGACGCGGACCGGATGAGCCCGGAGGGGAACGCCGCCTTCCAGACGCTGTACCAATACGGTATTTTCAAGGGCACCGGCAATGGGGTTATGGACCCCGGCGGCATCACGAACCGGGGCCAGTTTGCCGCCCTGATTCACAGAATTTCCGACCGGTTTTCCCTGAGCGGCGACGGCCGGCAAGGGACCTGACCGCTCCAGAACAGCAAAAACAAGCGGGTCCACAGGCCGTGGACCCGCTTCCCCCACCTGGCCAGGGGGGACAGAAAGGAGACGAAGATGAGCGGATATCAACCTAGGCCCATGGATACCAGCGACGTCGTCCTGCCGGAGGAGCTGGCGGAGCTGACGGAGCTGCTGGCACAGAACGTGCATGAAAACTGGGCCAGAGGCCGCCTGGAGGAGGGCTGGGTTTACGGCCCTGCCCGGGACGACCGAAAAAAGACCACGCCCTGCCTGGTGCCCTACGGGGACCTGCCGGAGGAGGAGCGGGAATATGACCGGCGCACGGCCCTGGAGACCATCCGGCAGATTCTGAAACTGGGCTATACGATCCGGCCTGCGGAGGAGGGGTAACTTGAAGCTGAACGAGTTGCTGCGATTTGAAGAAATCGTCATTCAGTGCCACGACAATCCGGACGCCGACGCCATTGCCAGCGGTTGGGGGCTTTTGCGGTACTTCACCTCCCACGGCAAGCAGGCCCGGCTGATCTACGGCGGGAAACTGCCCATTCAAAAGAGCAGCCTGGTTTTGATGGTGGAGCGGCTGGGCATTCCCATCTGCCACGTCCAGACCCTGGAGCGGCCGCCAGAGCTGCTGCTGACGGCGGACTGCCAATACGGGGAGCGGAACGTGCAGAACTTCGCCGGGCAGACCGTGGCGGTCATTGACCACCACAAGGCCCGGGAGGAGGCTCTGCCGCCCCTGTCGGAGGTCCGGGACAACCACGGCTCCTGCTCCACCATAGTTTGGGATATGCTGGTGGAGGAGGGCTTCCCGGTGGAGGAGGACGAGGCCCTCTCCACCGCCCTCTATTACGGTTTGTTCATGGACACCGGCAAGTTCCAGGAGCTGCGCCACCCCAAAGACAAGGACCTGCAAAACGCCCTGGAATTTCACTGCAACAAGCACGACCTCTTCCAGCTCCAGAACTGCAATCTGTCCCTGGAGGAACTGGGGATTGCCGGCAGAGCCTTTGGAAATTACGACTATTGCCCGGATTACCGCTATGCGGTGGCGGAGGTGGAGCGCTGCGACCCCAACCTCCTGGGCGTCATCAGCGACACGCTGATGGAAGTGGACGTGGTCAACGCCTGCATCGCCTTTTGCATGCTGGACAACGGGGCGAAGCTCTCTGTTCGAAGCTGCGTGCGGGAAACCCGGGCGGACGAGCTGGCGGCCTATGTCAGCGCGGGCCTGGGCTCCGGCGGCGGACATCCCCGGAAGTCCGGCGGCTTTTTGCAGGAGGCCCTGCTGGCTCCCGCCTGTGAGGCGCGCTTCGGGCCGCTGGGAGACGCGCCCCTCTGCGGCAGCGTCCGAAAGCTCCTCATGGCCCGGCTGGGGGAGTATTTCCAGGAGCAAGAGGATGTCATTTACAGCGGGTCTGGCAGCGTGCCGGACCTCTCCGGCGAGAGGGCCTACCGGAAGCGGCGCATTCCCATCGGCTACGTCCGGGGAACGGACCTCTATCCCGCCGGGACGGAGGTTACCCTCCGGATGCTGGAACTGGAGAAGGAAGTCACCCACTTTGTCATCCGGGAGGACACCTATTTCATCATCGGCGTGGAGGCGGAGGTCTACGTCAACGACGAGGACTATTTCCTCTCCCACAACGACCTCAGCGACGAGCTCTACTGTTTCCGGGGAGAGTACGCCCCCACCGTTCACCAGGCGGTCCAGGCGGCGGACTCCCGGCAGCCCCGGCAGAAATCCATTGTGGAGTTTGCCAGAACCTGCGTCCCGAAGGAGGGGCCCAGAGTCCGCGCCCGGGAAATCACCCGCCGCACGAAGGTGTTCGTACCCTGGAGCGAGACCTATCTCCTGGGCGAGCCGGGGGATTGGCTGGTGGCAAGGGAGGAAAACCCGTCGGACGTCTATATCGTCAAGCGGGACATCTTTGCCAAGAGCTACCAGCCCTGCCCGTGACGCAGGGAAAGACGCTTGCTGGCCGCGAAAAAACAGGACTGATTTCCTTGAAATCAGTCCTGTTTTTCATCTTATAAGGGGCGGGATTATTCATGAAAGAGGAAGGTCTCGCTGGAAATGCGGATGGCGTCTCCCTCTGTCAGGGGATATTCCTTATCAGGGTGGATGGCCCGCCCGTTTAAGAGCGTATAATTTTTCGAATGCTGGTCCACGATGGAGGCGCGCCCGCCCCGGACAAGCAAGACCGCGTGAACGCGGCCCACCGCGCTGTTCCCGGCAATCTGGTAGTCACAGGTGATGGACCGCCCCAGCTTGAACGTTCCCTCGTGAAGCTGGATGATTTCTCCGGTACTGACCCGGACCAGGTGGGGCAACGGGCGGGGAGCGCGGCTTTGCTGTTCCCGCCGCTCCATTTCCGCGCGCTGCCGTGCCGCTTCCTGCATGGCGGCCCAAGGGGCTTTTTCCAAAAGCTCTTGTTCCCGCTCCTGTTGGGAGTCACGGAACACGTCAAAGGGGTCTGAGGCTTCCGGCACAGGGTCCCCGGCGGGCCGGCCAGCGATTTCCTGGCAAGGCGCCGTCTGTTTCGGGAAGGAGGACAGGCGAACGAACTCGGCAGCGATGGGTTTCCAGCCGCCGTCCTCCCAGTGACAGATTCCCGTAGGGGAAGCCGGCACGGAAGCGGCGGGCTTGGACGCTGGCGCCGGGGGTTGGCTTCCGGCGAAGCCGCCGGCGCCTGCGGAAGGGGCGGCAACGGTCTGGAAGGCGGGGAGCAAGCTCTCCCGCACCCGTTCCACCCGCACCTCGTCAAACCGGGCGAGGCGGATGGGCAGGCTGGAGTTCAGGGAATAGTCGTTTCCATTCAGGTCCTGGGAGATGAACCAGTTTTTGACCAGGAAAGCGATTTGAGGAAAGAAATCCTGATATCCCGCCCGGTAGGCGTCCTGCAGGTAGCCTGCCATCTTTTCCGCCGGAGGAGCCTTCCGCAGGACGGCCTTTGTGCGGCTCTCCTCCAGCCAGAAGTGCAGGCCCTCTCCCAGGAGGGCGGCTTCCTTCCGGTTCTGGCCCAGAAAGCGCTCCCCCATTCCGCTCTGCATGGAGCGGAATGCGGCGGCATAGAGTTCCTGACAGTTCTCCGGAATCTCGTCGTCATCCGGAACCATTCCCAGGACGACGGAATCCACCGGAAGGAGCTTGCCGCTGTGCCGGTTGGTGACGGTTTCGCCCCGCATGGTCAAAAGCTCCAAAAGGGCGGCGTAGCTGTAGCGGTAGTGGGCGCTTTTGAAGCAAATGGCCAGGCGGCAGAGGCGGCTGGAGAGGGTGTCCAGCATCAAGTCGGCCCAGTTGCTGTCGCTGCCGTAGCGCTCAAAATCCAGGTCAATGTAGAGGTTGTACCCCGCCCGCATCCAGGTGAGGACCAGCGGGTAAATCTGTTCGCGGTCCCGGTGGGAGTAGCTGATAAACGCATAGCCCCTGTCTTTCCGGCAGTCGTAGCTCCGCATCTCCGCCGTGATTTCCTCCATGGTCATTTCTCTTACATCTTTCATACGCATCCCCTTCCCTCGCCGCCTCCCGCACGCCGGATCACGCTGCTTCCGGGTATCCGGCGCGCTTCTGCCGGTTGCCGAAGGTTTGGCAGGAGTGTGATCTTCGGCCCTGATGTATGTATCATAACATATATAGGTTCTAATTTCAATCTGTCAAAAGCATCGTCTATAAAGGGGACCGCTCCTATGAGATTGCGAGCGCCCAAAGGGTGCCCTGCATCATTCGGGAGGCATCGCAAAAGAGGGACCCCGGACAGCCGGCCGGACAGCCTAGAGTCTTTCTGGATACGATCTCAAGCGACGCGCCTGTGGTCAGAGCGGCGCCTCGGAAGCAGTTGCATATCCGTTCCACCACATCCTCCAACACGGCGCTGTCGTTGGCGCGTACACCATATTCGGCATTGGAGAAATCCGGAACCGTATTGGCGCTGGAGCCTCCGTTTGTTATGATTCCATGGATGCGTACGTCTTCTTCGACATGCACTCGGAGCATCTCAATGCCCAGGTATCCCAGCATCACTGCGTCGCAGGCGCTGATCCCGTTTTCCGGAGCCCGGCTGGCGTGGGACGCCCGTCCGTGAAGCTTGAACTCCAATTTGCTGGTGGCTTTAAACCGCAGGGACACCAGAATGCGTACATCGCCGGACTCGACATAGGGGGCATAGTTGGCGCAGGAGGCCACGCCGAAATGCACCTCGCCGGACTGCGTGGAGGCAATCTGGCCGCCGCCGCCAAGGGGAATGTGCTGGAAGGAGGTTCCCAAGGCGGATTCTAGGGCCACAGCGGCCAGGTCCTCAAAGGTTTTCCAGGGGGAATTGGAGGCGACCGCGACGACATTGTCCTCCAGCGTGAGGCGGCAGACCTGCTCGAAGTCCTCGCGGCTCTCCGTCATGTTTCCGTTGTAGTGAGCGATGGACTGTGAGTTGCTGTTGCAGACGATGGTGTATCCATCGGGATCTGCGGCGACGCCAAGCAGCAGCGGCGTGGCGGGGAATCCGGAGCGCCGGCGCGTGGAATCGCGCCCATGACCGTGCCGACGATGGACCCGGTCAAAATGGCCTTGGCGCAGCGCTTTGGGTCGGAGAACCCCGGCAGCGCGATCTTGGCGCTGCGGGTCTGCGGAACGGCCTCGTGCTTGCTGCTCACAATGCCGCTGATGATCTCCGGCACGGCAAACATGCCAATCAGCACCGGCAGGAGCTGTATACCGGAGAGCAGATGCAGGACAGCCCGAGAAAAATGAGCGCGCACCGCGCAGCGGCGCTGAATTTCTGGGTGATGGCGGACAGCTGGACGGCGGCGGAAGGCGTCCCCGGGATGCCCAGCAGGATCGCGGAGACGGAGCCTCCCGTCATCCCGCCGCAGTAAATGCCCGGCAGGATCGATATGGCGCTGCTGATATCCATGCCATAGGTCATGGGCAGCACCAGCAATATGCCGGTCATATACGTGAGTCCCGGTATGGCGCCGAAGACCAAACCGATGACCGTACCCAGGGCCGTTATCGCGAGATTGCTTAAGTTCAGGCACATCTTTAGACTTACAAGTATAGGATACCCGGGAAGGTACGGTGGAGCGGCTGTATGCGCTTGCCGGACAAGGGAGAACCATCCCGCCGAAAATTGAGAGGAAGCGCCTCTAAACACCAAGTGCCCCTGGCCCGATTGCAAAATTAGGCCAGGGGTCTTTTTCCCATTGTTGGAAATATGGCTGCCAAAACCCGATGACAAATGCAGCAGTCTATGTTATACTATAACAACATTCCCAATCGCTTTATCCCTTGGCCACTGTGTTCCACTGGGTTGAGAGGGGAGCTGCGAGGTGAAGGGCGCAAAGGAATCATCCCCATTGCCTCCAGGAGTTCCCCGCAAACCAACGTATAACGGCCATAATAATTATCAGGATTTGTTTGCGGAGGTGCCAGATGTCAAAGAAGAAAGATGTAAAACCCATCAGCAAAAGAAAGACTTCCTCGAAAGCGGCTGCGGCAGTGCGCGAGGACAAGACTGCCCAAAAGAGCGTCGTGAAAGGTGTGATGGAGGAGACCAGGACAGAAGAACTCAAAGCGGCGGAAATCATTCCGGAGACGCCTCCTGAGACCGAGGCCCCGGCGGTCGTCAGGGAAGAAGCCCCGGCGGCAGAACCTGTGACAGAAGAACCCAA
>NZ_CAJTUX010000001.1:0-68504 GCF_910579365.1 uncultured Oscillibacter sp. | reverse complement strand
AGCGGCGGAAATCATTCCGGAGACGCCTCCCGAGACCGAGACCCCGGCGGTCGTCAGGGAAGAAGCCCCGGCGGCAGAGCCTGTGACAGAAGAACCCGAAGCGGCGGAAATCATTCCGGAGACGCCTCCCGAGACCGAGACCCCGGCGGTCGTCGGGGAAGAAGTCCCGGCGGCAGAGCCTGTGGAGGAAGCCGGAGAAAGCGTCTCCCCGGAAGCGGCTCCGCCGGAAGAGCACGATATGTCCCCCAGAATAAGCGTTGCGTTTATCGGGTCGGAGTGCTATCCTTTTGTCAAGACCGGCGGTCTGGGCGATGTGATGTACGCCCTTCCCAAGGCGCTGGTGAAACAGAACTGCGATGTAAAGGTCATTCTCCCGCGATACAAATGTATCCCCTGGGAATATCAGGAGAAAATGATTTACCGCGGCTCTTTCCAGATGGACCTCTGCGCGGACGGCAGGACCTTCTACGTGGGCATTATGGAGTATGTCTGGGACGGCGTGGTCTATGATTTCATTGACAATGAAGAGTTTTTCAGCAGCGGGAACCCCTACACCAATCTTATTGACGACATTCCGAAATACTGCTACTTTGCCAAGGCGGCTTTGGCGGCGCTGAACTATATGGACTGGATTCCCAATATCATCCATTGCCATGACTGGCAGGCCGCGTTGGTCCCCGTTTATCTGAGAACGCAGTTTGTCAACACAAAGCTGACGACCGCAAAGACCATCCTGACCATCCACAACCTGCGTTTCCAGGGAATTTACGACATCCCCACCATCCGCTATTGGTCCGGACTGCCGGATTATGTCTTTAACAAAGACGCCTTAAAGGTGAAGTACAAAGACGCCAATATGCTCAAAGGAGGGCTGGCGTATGCGAACATCATCACAACGGTGAGTCCGACCTATGCCGGCGAGATTCAAAGCGCCGATTACGGGGAGACGCTGGACGCCCACATGCGGTATCATTCCGGAAAACTGCGCGGCATCGTAAACGGGATCGACTGCGACATCTGGAATCCCGAAACCGATGCCAGACTGTACGCAAATTACAACATCGCCAATGTGCTGGACAAGAAGAAGGAAAACAAGCGACGGCTGCAGGAGGAATTGGGACTGGTTCAGGATGACCACAAATTTGTGATTGGCCTGATCTCCCGGCTGACGAACCAGAAGGGACTGGATCTGGTTGCCTCCATCCTTCCGCAGATCATGGACGGACACACGCAAATCGTTGTGCTCGGCACCGGGGACCGCGACTATGAGGATGCGTTCCGGTATTATGAGCATGCCTGCAAGGGGGACGTCTGCTCCAATATCATGTATGATGAGACCCGGGCCCACAGGATTTACGCGGGCGCGGATGCCCTGCTGGTCCCGTCCCGGTTTGAGCCCTGCGGATTGACGCAGCTCATTGCCATGCACTACGGGACGGTGCCGATCGTTCGGGAAACCGGCGGTTTGAAGGATACGGTGGAGCCATACAATATGTTCTTCAACACCGGGAACGGATTTACCTTTGACCGCTACGACGCCGGACTGCTGCTGGACGCCATTAACAGGGCCAAGACCTTCTATTTTGAAAACCGCTGGTGCTGGGATGAAATGGTACAGCGGGATATGGATAAGGATGTGTCTTGGGAGAACTCCGCGAAACAGTATAAGGATTTGTATCTGGATTTGACCAGATAAGTACCTGCATAAAACGGCTGCCGGCCATTTTTGAAAATGACCGGCAGCCGTTCTCTTTTGGACTCCAGCACGCAGCCGCGCCAATCCCGTCTCCTCCGGAGCAGGCGGATGAAGCCCTCTGCCTTCTGGATGATTCCGTCTGCGCCACAACGGCTTTTGAAAATTTCGCGGCGCACGGAAATAGCAAGGGCATTTTGGACCGTCCAGAAAAAACGGTCCAAAATGCCCCGCCAATTCAGCGCTGCGCCTCCTGATAAAGTTCCAGTATGGCCCCGTCCTTCCAGACGAAGGCCAGCCGGTCCCCTTTGTCGTTGGCGGCCATGGGGCCGCAAATCACACTGTCGGCGTCGGCTACGTATTTCTCCAGGTCGTCCACTCTGTAGGCCACATGGGGATGGCGGTGGATTTCCTCCGGGAAGGGGGTGCCCTCCTCGAATTTCAGATACTCGATCTTATAGTCGTAGTCGTCCACATTGCTGACCCAAAATTTGGCTCCCTCGTTATAGGTCATGTTGGGCTTGCGGTTGGTGACAGGGATTCCAATGTGCATATACTCGGCGGACATAGCAGCTCCTCCTATTGTTGATGTTTGACCTCTTGGTAGACCTCGTAGGCTTGTTTGGGAGTATAGCCCTCATGGACCACCTTGCCGATGGCCTGGGCCATGCCGGCGGGGCAGTCGGACTGGAAGATGTTGCGGCCCATGTCCACGCCGTGTGCGCCCTCGCAAATGGCCTTGTACGCCATCTCCAGGGCGTCCGGCTCCGGCAGCTTCTTGCCGCCAGCGATGACGATGGGGACGGGGCAGGCGGCGGCCACCCGCTCGAAGCCCTCGCAGTAGTAGCTCTTGACGATGTTGGCCCCGTTTTCCGCCAGCACTCTCGTGGCAAGGAGGAAGAACTTCTCCGTCCGCTCCATCTCCTTGCCCACGGCCACCACGCCCAAAGTGGGGACGCCGTATCGGGCCCCGGCGTCGGCGGTCCGGCAAAGGAGCTCCAGAGACCGGCTCTCGCCGGGGGAGCCGATGAAGGTCTGAACCGCCACACAGTCGGCGTTCATCCGCAGGGCGTTTTCCATGTCGCTGGCAAAGCCGCCGCCGTTGGACATGTCGTTGTAAAGCACCGTGGAGTCATAGGTCACCCGAAGGCACCGCCCCACCTGGGCGGCAGGGGAAATACAGGACTGGAATATTCCGCGGGTGCCCATCAGCACGTTCACATAAGGAATCAGCGGCGGAATCACCAGATCAATGCGCTCGAGCCCGGCGGTGGGGCCCATGATGTAGCCGTGGTCAAAGGCCAGCATGACCGTGTTCCCGGATTTGGGATCGAACAGCCGGGCCAGCCGGGCCTTCATGCCCCAGCCGCAGTGGGCCGCGCCCTTGACGTAAAAGCCCTCCTGCGCGGCGGGAACATCCAGATGATAGTCGTGGGCGGCCTTGTTTCCAATGTTGTCTGCCATGCTTCACTCCTTGCTGTAAGCGGGAGTGTGGCAGGGGGCGCCCCAGAGCCGGATAAACTCGTCGTCCCACTTGGCAATGTTCATTTGGAAGCCGGCGGCCTCCTGCACGGTGAGAATCTCGCCCACCATGCTGGCCACGACCTCCACGCCCATATTCTTCAGGAATTCCACGGTGTCCTTGAACAGCACCAGCAGCTCCATCATGGTGGTGGCGCCGCAGCCGTTGATCATGACGAAGGCCCGGTCGCCGGATTTCAGATCAAGGTTCTTGCAAAGAGCCTGGGCCACGGTGGCCACGGTTTCCTTGGAGCTCATCATGGGCACCCGGACGCCGCCCCCCTCGCCGTGCTGGCCGGCGCCGATCTCCATCAGGTCCGTCTCTCCCAGGTCGCCGAAGGACATGCCGTTCTGGGGATGGGTGGCGTCGGTGGACTTCACGGTGACGGAGGCCATGCTGTCGGCATAACGCTGGGCGATGGCGGCCACCTCGTCCAGGCTCTTGCCCTCCCGGGCTGCGGCAGCGGCGATGTGGTACAAAGCCACGGCCCCCGCCAGTCCCCGCTTGTTGTCCTCGCCGTTGGGGTCATACTGGATTTCCTCTCCGGTGACCACCTGCCGGACGTTGAGGCCCGCTTTCTGGGCCAGCTTCATGGCCTGCTTGCCCGCCAGCTGGTCCCCGGCGTAGTTCAGGGTCAGCAGCAACACGCCGTGGCCCTTGTCCGCCAGCTTCATGGCGTCAAACACCAACTGGCCGTTGGGGGCGGCGAAGATGTCGCCCACAGCCTGGACATCCAGCATTCCCTTGCCCACAAAACCGGCCTGGGCGGGCTCGTGACCGGAGCCGCCGTAGGTGACGATGGTCACCCGGTCGGCGCCGGCCAGGTCCTTGCTGACGACCAGGTGACCGTCTACGTCCAGGATGTCGGGATAGGCCAGGCCCAGGCCTGCCAGCTCCTCATCGGTGATGCTTTCCGGCGCGTTGATAAACTTCTTCATTTTCATGCGGGTACCTCCTCAAAGTTGTTGACCATAGGTTCAGGACCGTGCCAGGCCCTGGAAGAAATAGGCCATGGACATGGCCCCGGCATCCGGGGTTCCGATGGTTTTCTCGCCGTAGCTCTTGGCCCGGCCGAATTTGGACACAAACTGACGAGTGGCCTGGGCCCCCTCCATGGCGGCCTGGGCGGCGGCGGTGAACAAGCCGCTCTCGTCCGTCCCTTTGTAGGCGGCGATGGCCTCGCTGGCGGGGATCAGGGCGTCCATCATGGTCTTGTCCCCCACCTGGGCGCCGGACATGTCGCCAAGTTCCTCCAGCCCCTTGGCAAAGACTGTCTGGAGTCCCGGGACGTCGATCTCTCCGCCCTCAGGGGCCGCTTCCTGCATGCCGTCCAGCCAGGTGTTCCACAGGGGCACGGCGCTGCCGCCGTTGAGGGTCATAACGGCGCAGGCCGCATCGTCCAGCATGGCCTGCACGCCTCCTTCCGCCCGGTCCGCCGCCCCGGCGATGGCCCCGGCGATTTTGGCCATGGTGAGCCCGTGGTCCGCGTCGCCGAAGCGGGAGTCGATCTCTGTCAGCTCCTCCTCCGCGTCCGCCACCGCCGCGCAGGCGCTCTTCAGCCGCGCGGCAAGCTCCTCCTTTGTCATACACATCCGCCTCCTTATTGATTTGTTACATATGTTAATCATGATAGCACGACGTGTTACATAAGTCAACGCATAAAGCGAGAGCGAGAGAAAATTTATGGAACATGTACAAAAAGGCTTCTCAGGTACTGGCGGTACCCGAGAAGCCGTATTTCAGGGCGCTATTGCTCCAGCCATTCCCGCACCAGCTCCTGACGGGCTACAATGTGGGTGAACATGCCGGATTTCAGAGCGCCGCCCAGGGCCTTGGCGCTGGTGTTGGCGGAGCAGACGCCGATGATGTTAGGACAGCGTCCCAGGGCGTCCAGGGGAATCTGGACGGCAAAGTCCTGGTCGGACTGGATGACAGCGCCCGCCTCGTTGAAATAATAGATCAGCATCCGTCCGCAGGCGCGGTGGCGCTGGAGCAGGCTGCCGTACCGCACCAGGGAGGCGAAGTCGGGACTGGAGGGGTAGTCCCCGATGTTCACCAGGGCGGTGTCCAGCTGGGCCCACTGCTGCTCGATCTGCCGGTAGACCTCGGTGGAGCACAGGAGCTGCTTCTCCTCCAGACTCTCCGGCAGGGCGGGGAGGTAGAGGAAATGAGGAGCGGCGCCCAGCTGCTGGGCCATCAGGCGGACGTTCTCATTGGACTGGTAATTCCGCGCGGGGATGCTGGCGTTGCCCACCAGGGGGCAGATGTCGGTGACGGTGCTGTTTGGCTGGGGGTGGCTTTCCAGCCACGTCACCAGCTGGCCGATGAGATAGCCCCAGCCCACCCCCAGGCGGCGGGTTCCCAGCTGGCCCAGCAGCTCCACAGCCCCCTGAGAGAGGAAGCGGTTCGTCTCGTCGTTGTCCGCCCCCTCCTCCACCAGGATGCCCCCCCGGACCGAGCCGGACAGGCGCTCCAGCAGCTTCGCCGCCCGGGCCCCCGGCTCGTGAACGGTGATCTCCACAATTCCAAGCTCCCGGGCCTCGGACAGCATCCGGCTGACCAGGGGGCGGGACACCCCCAGCTCCCGGGCGATGTCACTTTGCTTCTGGTCCTCCAGGTAATAGCGCCGGGCCACATAGGCCAGCCGCTTCTGTTTTTCCAAATTGATCTCCACAGGCATGCCCCTTTACCCTTGTTACATATGTTACTCCCAGTCATATATATCACAAAAATTCGCTGACTGCAAGTGCCGAAGGGCTGAGGGAAGTACTTCTTTCCGTTCTCTGGGGTGGGGCCTTTACAGGCGTGTTTGCCATTCTCCAAAGATTATGAAACAACTAGGATGTGTTCCCATAAGTGCATCAGCAATCAGAGCGAAATAGACAGCGGCGGTCCGCAAGCGCCCCCTCCGCCAAGCTCTCCAGGTGTTCGGTGAGCAGGGCGCGATGCTTCGCGTCTTCCAGCTTATGGGGTATTTCCGTCTTGGCCATCAAATCCTGAATCCGGCGTGCGCTGCTTTTTGGCTGGCGAAACATGCTGTCCGAAGTTAAAAGCCTGTAGTTCTTGAAATACAAGAGCTACAGGCAAAGAACGACCCTGCCTTATCTGAACGGCCGCGGGCCATAATTTGTCCAGATTGGGTAGGGTCGTCCGTTTTTATCCCAGGTCCTCTCCGCCGGAGGCGATGACCTGTTTGTACCAGTCGAAGGACTTTTCCGATACCTTGTCAGCGGCCCGCCGCAATGCTCATCGGCGTCCACATAGACAAAGCCGTAGCGCTTGCGCATCTCTCCGGAACTGGCGCTGACCAAGTCCACACAGCCCCAGGGGGGCAATAGACCAGCCCCACTCGCTGCATGTCAGATAGGGATTTTCCACTGTGGCGAAAAGGTTGCCCTTCTTTGTGGCCTGGACCGCCGGGTCACTGCTGGCCACCATACTGTTATAGTAGGAGAAAGACACAAAGTCCACCGTTCCCCGCTGGAGGATGTCCTCGTCCCCCGCCTGGGCGGGAATGCGGATATATTCCCGCTCCAGCTTTTTCCGCGCGTAAGAGGGATAGTGCCCCCGAACCTGAACGTCGGTGAAGAAGAAGCTCTCCCGGTCCGCCAGCATTCCCGCCAGCACGTCCTGAGGATTGCAGGAGTAGGGATAGGTGTTTCCCGCCGCCAGCATGCAGCCCACCCGGTTGTCCGGGTTGATCTCGTGGGCCAGTTCCACCGCCAGGGCGCTGGCCAGCAGCTCATGGTGGGCGGCGGTGTAGCAGACCTGTCTGGGGTCCGCTCCCTCCCGGAAGGTCAGCCCCGCCTCGTTGGGTTTCTCCTCGTCGCCGTTGGGGAAGATTCGGGACCAGCTGATGGAAAAACGGTAGACCTGAAACCCCATCTCGGCAAACAGGGAAATGTCCTCCCGCCAGCGTCGATAGTAATCAATGGCCTTTCGGACGGGGTAATCCTGCCCGGTAAGGCTTCGCGGGTCCAGCTTCCCGGAGGCCACGGCCATGCGGTTTGGTCCGGAGGGGATCAGGTCCGCGTTGGACAGGCCGCGGCCTCCCTTCTGATATGCTCCCTCACACTGGTTGGCGGCAGTGGCGCCGCCCTGAATGCCGGGATAGCACAAAATCGCGCCGATGACCAGGCCCAGCATAGGCTTGAGGCCGAACTTCTTCGCCGCCGTGTAGCCCAGGAACAGAGGCAGGAAGTGGAACAGGCCGTCCCCCAGGCCCGCCACGGCGCACACGTCGGCGTAGACCTCCGGCACGTGATTTCCGATGACCACCTGATACTGTCCGCCGGACTTCATAACGGTCACTACGCCGTCCATTTTTTTCAAGACCGCATCGTTTGCCTTTGCCTCGTCCACAAGCTGGAACCGCAGGCGGGTGATGCAGTGGGGCAGGGAGCGGATGTTCTCGTTTCCGCCCACGTTTCGGACGATGTCCTTTGCTAATTGCACATACTTTCCCATTTGAGTTACCTCCATAAATTTCGTGTTGAAAATGATGAAGGTTTAGCCAACTGAATGCCACTACCCAAATTGTGGACACCGGGGTTCTGCCCTCCTCTTCTGCGGGGAAGCTTTTTGTAAATTCACTTATTATTATCCACTCTTCAAAATCGCTTCCGCTGATAAAATGCGCGAATTTCCTGAATTTTTATAAATTTTAATGTCTAATACGCATCCAATTATTTCTGGTAGACACTATTTGGGCAGTGCTAACATAAATGCATCAACAGTTACCTGATGGAGCATAGCTGCCTGAAAACGCTGGGGTATTCCCTTCCCATAGTACACTGTTTCACGAAATTCAACGAGATTGAGGAAAAAACCTGAAAAATTCTCCCCCGCCGCCCTACTCTACGAATCATAGGGTGACATTTCCCCGGCGCCGTGGCATACTGTCGCCAAAGGAGTTGATGGCAATGGACACAAAAGCCACCGGCACGCTGATCGCCCAGCGGCGAAAACAGCTGGCTCTCAGCCAGGCGGAGCTGGCGGAGCGGCTCCACGTGACAGACAAGGCCGTCAGCCGCTGGGAGACCGGGCGGGGTATGCCGGGCCTGGACAGCCTGGAGCCCCTGTCGAAGGAGCTGGGCCTGTCAATCAGCGAGCTGCTCAGCGGAAAGGAACTGACCACGGAGGAATTGCCGGAAGCGGCGGGAGGACAGATTATGGAGAGCATGAAGCGGGAGCACACTTGGAAATGGCTGGCGTGGCTGGCCATGGCGGCGGTGACGGCGCTGGCGGTTTGGGGCATCAGCGTCTCCGCCCAGGCCAGGCAGGAGCAGGCGGAGCGGGACGCCCACTACGCCGCCTCGGTCCACTTCGAGGACGAAAAGGCTCTGGCGCAGGGGACGGCGGACTACTTCCAGGACCGAGACCCCAAATTCGACGCCAGGACCCTGGCGGTCCGGGAGCGGGCGGCGGCGGGGGATTACCTGGCGCTCTTATGTTCGGACAAGGCGGGAGAGTGGTGCATGAGCCTCTGGCTGCGGGACGCGCTGTTTCCGGATCGTTATCAGGTCATGGGCGGCCGGGTCCGGGTGGAACCCGGCATTGGCGGGCTGATGGTATGGAACTTCGGGGACGAGGAGAACGGCGTGGTCGTGGCTTCCGGCGTGGGGCTGCCGGAGGAGGCCCGGCGCTACAGCTGGAGCGAATTGTCCAAGAGTCATTCCGGCATGGTCAACGGGTATGTCCTGGACGTTTTCTGCCTCCATGACGTGTCGGAAGACCTGTCCCCCCGGCCGCAGCTTTATGACGGAAAGGGCAACTGGCTTTGGGAGTGATGCGGGGCGGCTGCCGCTCCGCGTCCCGGGCCGGCGGAAAAAGCTTCCCCTCCATATGACAACGGAGGGGAAGCTTTTGGTGTTATATTACAGAGCGTATCAGAATGTCACCACATCCTGAGCGGGCTTTTGGCAGGGGGCGATGCTCATGACGTGCATCACCGGGCCCTTGCCCTGATAGGCGTCGTGGTTCTCCATGGCCATCCGGGCAGTGACCTCTACCCAGTCCCGGTTTTTGTAGTCCTTCAGGCCCATGCCTTTGGCCACGAGCCCCAGGAACTGGATATCATTCTCACAGCAGACCATGGCAAACCGGCCGGGACAGTGCACGCCGGGGTAGTTCTTGGAGTGGCACATGAGAAGCTTCATGCGGACCTCCTTCCCGCTCCAGCGGTCCGGGTGGTCCATGACATCCACATACCAGACGCCAAAATCGTCGTCCGGGATGTCGATGACCGACTGGTTCAGGTCAAAGGGGCACTCGTCCCCGGTGAGATAGTCCTCGCTGCTGCCGTCCACATTCTCAAAGTAAATGTCCGCCCGGCGGTTTACCATCCGGAGGTTCCGCTTCCGCAGAGCCTCCCGCAGCTCCGGCGTGGCCCGGTTGAAGACCAGCAGGTCCGCGTTGGTGATTTTCTCCATCATCAGCTGGCCCATGTTCTTGGCGTAGAGCTCAAAGGTTCCCGCTTCCACGAAGGCCATAATCTGATAGAGCACCCAGTTGGCGGGAAGGACCTGGCTGTAAAGGTGTTCCATTTGCCACATGCCGTTGTATTCAATCAGGACCTGCTTGGGCCTGTGTTTCTTCTCCAGCTCCTTCAGGCGGGAACAGGTCAGGGACGCCTCGTCCTCTATGTCCACCACCGTGACGTTTTGCAGGGCCTTGGGGTTATAGTCCTCCTCGCCCTCCTCGCAGCGGAGAAGGAGCGTCCGGTCCTGGCGGGCGAAGCCGTCCTCCAGGATGCCGTTGATGAAATTGGTCTTGCCGGCGTCCAGAAATCCGGCAACCAGATAGACGGGAATGTCCATTGTAAAGGGAACTTCCTTTCCCGGCTTACAGGCCGAAGAGTTCGGAGAGCCGGTCTTCCTTCAATTCCGCGCCGATGACGCAGAGCCGGCCGGTGTAGTCGGGACGGCCCGCCCGTACCTCGTGCTCCTCGGGAACGTAATCGAATTCAATCCAGGCTCCGTCCTCGCCGTTCACGATGCCCTTGGCCCGGAGGATGCTGCCGTATTCGCCGGAGTCCAGAGCGGAGAGAATGCGCGCGATGTCCGCCTGGGAGAAGGTTTTGGGCGTCTCCCTGCCCCAGGAGGAGAAAACCTCGTCGGCGTGGTGGTGATGGTGATGGCAGGAGCAGTGGGGATCGCTGCACTCGTGGTCGTGGTCGTGATGGTGGTGCTCGTGTTCGTCATGGTCGTGATGGTGGTGCTCGTGTTCGTCGTGGTCGTGATGGTGATGCTCGTGTTCGTCGTGGTCGTGATGGTGATGCTCGTGTTCGTCGTGGTCGTGATGGTGGTGCTCGTGTTCGCCGTGGTCGTGATGATGGGCGTGCTCGTCCTCCCCGGCTTCGTGCTCCGCCCGCATTTTGGCCAGCAGCTCCTCCGCCAGGGACACTTTTTCAATGGCGGAGAGGATGGTCCCCCCGTCCAGCTGGTCCCATGGGGTGGTGAGGATGGCGGCGTCCGGGTTCTTCTCCCGGAGCATAGACACGGCGGCCTCCAGCTTCTCCTGGCTCAGCTTCTGGGTCCGGGAGAGGATAATGGTGCCGGCGGACTCAATCTGGTTGTTGTAGAACTCACCGAAGTTCTTCATGTAGACCTTCACCTTGCTGGCGTCGGCCACGGTGACGAAGCTGTTGAGCTTCAGATCGGGAGACTCCGCGGCGGTATTTTCCACCGCAACAATCACATCGGAGAGCTTCCCCACGCCGGAGGGCTCGATGAGGATGCGGTCCGGGTGGAACTGGGCGCTCACGTCCTTCAGCGCCTGATGGAAGTCCCCCACCAGAGAGCAGCAGATGCAGCCGGAGGACATCTCCGAAATCTGAACGCCGGACTCCTTCAAAAAGCCGCCGTCAATGCTGATCTCGCCGAACTCGTTTTCGATCAAAACCAGCTTTTCGCCCTGGTAGGCCTCCGCCAGCAGCTTTTTGATCAGCGTGGTTTTGCCTGCTCCCAGGAAACCGGAGATAACGTCGATTTTCGTCATGGTATCAAGTCCTTTGCTTTCAATTTATTCAGCACAATCATACCACCGAATTTGCAAAATGCAACCCGGTTACAAAAATTTAACAGAAGACCTCAGCCCTCCGGCCCGCCGCCGTTTTCCTCCCGGGCCTGGTTGAGATAGTCCCGGTCGGCGGTCTTTTTGCTGGGGACGAAGCCCTGGGCCGCCGAGCGCTTTTTGCCCTTGCTCTTGGCGTAAAAGAAGCCGGTGAAGGAGAAGACCACCGCGCCGATGAAGTTGACGAAGAGGTCCTTCATGGTGTCGATCAGGCCAATGTCCAGATACCCGCCCAGGCCCAGGCTCTCGCCGTTGACAAGGACCTCCTGGATGCCGGGAACGGCCACGACCTTGTTGGACCGGGTGACGTCCAGGCTGGCGGAGTAGATGGCGTTTATGACCGTGTCCCGCTGCATGTCGGTGTGGAAGAACAGGTCCATGCCGAACTCGAAAAACTCCCAGAGCACGCCGATGGTCATGGAGAAGCAGAAGGCCACCAGGGCCAGGAAGACGGGGGAGAGGTCAAAGGTGAGGCGCTCATCGTCGTTGAGAAGGACTACCATGGCAAAGCCCACGGCGGCGGCCAGAAAGCCGTTGAGGGTATGCAGCATGGTGTCCCAATGGGGGACGACGACGTAAAAGGCGTTGACCTCCCCCAGGACCTCCGCCGCGTAGATGAAGCAGAGCACCGTGATTTCCAGGGCGGGAGGCAGCTCGATGTGGAACTTCACCTGAATCCAGCTGGGAACGTAAAGCAGCAGATACGCCAGGGCGCAGTAGAAGGCGCTCTCATAGCCGCCGATCATGATCTGCCGGATGAAGACCACGATGACCAGAAGCCGCAGGGTGTAAAAGACGATGAAGGAGCTCTTGTGCTCCCGCAGCTCCTTTTCCATGGCCTGCCGGAAGCTCTTCTTCTCCCGCTGCTTGGCGCGTTTTTGTTCCAGTTTGCTGAGCTTGGACATGGGAAACCTCCTTTGTGCAGCCGCCTCTATTTTAAACGGAATTCCGGCGGACTATGTTCCGACATTTTCTCAGTATAGCACAGCGCGGCCCCGCTGGCAAGCAGAGCCGCGTTCCGTTCAAAATAGGCGCCGCCCAAGCGTGATTCCGGCAATTTCAGGAAATCAGCTTGAGCCGGTTCGGGACCGGTGCTATAATCAAGACATCAAACTGGAGGCGCAAGAGGAGAAGAATGATCGTGAAACTTGCTTTATTACAAATAGCGGCGCAGGATACGCTTGACCGCACACGGGACAAAGGTATTTCATTTTGCCGCAGGGCAAAGGAGATGGGGGCAGACGCCGCGTTGTTCCCGGAAATGTTCAGCAACGGATATAACATTTATGACCGTCCGGTATCGGACTGGATGGGGGAGGCAATTCCGGCGGACCATGAATTTGTTAAGGCGTTTCAGGCGCTCTCAAAAGAATTGCGCATGGCGATTGGAATCACGCTGCTGGAGGAATGCGAAACAGGTCCCCGAAATACATTGATCGTTTTTGACCGTTTTGGAAAGCAAATCCTCCATTTTTCCAAAGTCCATACGTGTGATTTTGGTGTGGAAAGAAATCTGACGCCTGGAGATGACTTCCATGTTGCGGACCTTGACACGGAATCCGGGATCGTGAAAGTCGGGGCCATGATATGCTTTGACCGTGAATTTCCTGAAAGCGCAAGGATTCTTATGCTGAAAGGCGCTGAGATCATACTTGTGCCGAACGCCTGCCCGATGGAGATCAACCGGCTATCACAGCTTCGGGCAAGGGCCTATGAAAACATGCTTGGAATCGCGACCTGCAATTATCCTATAAGCGTTCCGGACTGCAACGGCCATTCAAATGCGTTTGACGGCGTCGCATACCTTCCCGGGCTCTCCGGTTCCAGGGATACCTGTATTGTGGAGGCGGATGAGACGGAGGGAATATGGATGGCGGTTTTTGACATGGATAGGATTCGGGACTACCGCCGCACGGAGGTTCACGGGAATGCTTACAGGCGGCCTCGCAAATATGGAATTCTTTGTTCGGAGGAAATCCATGAGCCCTTTGTCCGGGGGGACCGCAGAGAATAAAGAAGCGCACCTCGCCCCCGGCGGGGTTCCGCGCCCCGCCCGGACGCGTCTTTTCTACACATGCGGTTCGGCGGCGCAGTCCGCCGGGCCGCCTAGGAGCATGCGCAATCCGTGGTCCAGGGTGGGCAGCACGGCCTCCAGATTCTCCCTGGCCGCCTTGGGGCTGCCGGGGAGGTTGACGATGAGGGTTCCGCCCCGGATGCCCGCCGCCGCCCGGGAGAGCATGGCCCGGGGCGTCACGGCCAGGGACGCCGCCCGCATGGCCTCTGGAATGCCGGGGGTCATGCGCTGGCAGACAGCAATGGTGGCCTCCGGCGTCACGTCACGGGGAGAGAAGCCCGTGCCCCCGGTGGTGACCACCAGGGCGGCGCGCTCCTCGTCGGCAAAGTGGAGGAGGGCGTTTTGAATGTCCGGGAGCTCGTCCGGAACAACGCGTGTTTCGATCACCGAATACCCCGCTTCCTCCAGCAGGGAGACCACCAAGGGTCCCGCCGCGTCGGGCCGCTGGCCTGCGGAGCTCCGGTCGCTGACGGTCAGGACTGCCGCTTTGTACATAGAGCTTGTTCCTCCTTATTCCAAGAGCATCAGGTGTTCCGGGCGGACCGCCGCCAGGACCGCCGTCTGGTCCTCCAGCGCTGCCCAGGCGTCTTTTCGCAGCTCCATCCGCAGCAGAGGGGCCTCCGGCCCTGCCCCCTCCGGGCGGAGCATTACCAGCGTGGTAAACACGTCCTCCGTCACCCGGACCACCTGGCAGGGAAACGCGTTGACCTCCCCGGGGGCCGCCGGATGGACGTGGTTGGCCCGGACGCCCAGGGTGGCGGCGCCCTTTCGCCAGGGGGCGGCGATCCGGAACGTCAGCCCCCAGTCCGGAGCCTCCGCCAATTCCGGGGCGGGACCGGGGCGGACGGGGATGTAATTCTTACAGCCGGAGAGCCGGGCGGCGCTGACGGTGCCGGGATTTGCCATCAGCGCCTTCATATCCATGGCCGGCGCGGACCGGCCCCGGTCCAGCACGCAGACCCGGGGGCAGTTCCGATAGACCTCGCCCCGGTCGTGGCTGACCCACAGCACAGGGCCGGGGAAGCGGTCCAGCACCTCCCGAAGTTCCAGCTCCAGCTGCCATTTCAAAAAGCTGTCCAAAGCGGAAAAGGGCTCGTCCAGCAAAATGGCCCGGGGCTCCGCCGCCAGAATGCGGGCCAGGGCCGTCCGCTGCTGCTGCCCGCCGGAGAGCTGGCGGGGATAGAGATTCCCCAATCCCTCCAGGCGGAGCATGGCCAGAAGCTCCTCCGTTCTCCGCCGCCGGCGGCGCTTGTCCAGATGGCCCAGGCAGACGGCGATGTTTCGTTCCACCGTCATGTTGGGGAAGAGGGCGTAGTGCTGGAAGAGGAAGCCCACCCGCCGTTTCTGGGGCGGCAGGTCCACCCCCGCCCCGCTGTCAAAGAGGAGCTCTCCGTCCAGCTCGATGCGGCCCCGGTCGGGCTTGTCAATTCCGGCCACGCATTTCAGCGTTACGCTCTTCCCGCAGCCGGAGGCCCCCAGCAGAGCCAGGGCCTCGCCGTCCCCGGCGGTGAAATCCGCGTCCAGAAAAAAGTCCCCATAGCGCTTTTGAATCTGCACAGTCAGGCTCATCTTCTCCGGCCCTCCTTCCGCTCCAGCAGGTTTACCGCCAGCAGGACCACGGCGGAGATGGAGAGATTCACCAGCACCCAGCGCAGGGCCAGGACGTCCTCTCCGGTGCGCCAGAGCTGGTAGACCGTGGTGGAGACCGTGGCGGTGCGGCCGGGGGTGTACCCGGCGACCATGGATGTGGCTCCATATTCCCCCAGGGCCCGGGCAAAGGCCAGCACCGTTCCCGCCAGGATGCCCTGGCGGCAGTTGGGCATGCGCACGCGCCAGAAGAGAAAGGCGCCGCTCAGCCCCAGGGTCCGCCCCGCCTGGATCAGGGTTTCGTCAAAGGCCTCGAAGGCCCCCCGGGCGGTGCGGTACATCAGAGGAAAGCTCACGGCGATGGTGGCGAAGACGGCGGACCACCAGGTCATGGTCAGCTTCAGGCCGAAGACCTCCAGAAACCAGGAGCCCACCACCCGCTTGGGGCCCAGGAGCAGCAGCAGCAAATATCCCACCACCGTGGGCGGCAGGACCAGGGGCAGCGTCAGCACCACGTCCAGCACACCCTTCACCAGGGGCGGGGTCCTGGCGATGTAGTAGGCCGCGAAGACGCCCAGGAAGAACACGGCCGCCGTGGAGAGGGCGGCGATGCGGATGGAGTTGTAAAGGGGAAACCAGTCCATGGGGCCCTCCTTGTTCGCTTATCCCAGGGGTGTGAAGCCTACCGCTTCCAGCACGGCCGCACCGGCGGGGGAGCGGACATAGTCCAGGAATGCCTGGGCCTCGTCCGGGTGCCGGCTGATGTTCAGCACGGCGGCGGGGTAGATGACTTGGCCGCACATCTCTGCCGTGGCGGTGTCCACCACGGTGAGCCCGGCGGAGAAGGCGTCGGTGCCGTAGACGATGCCGCAGTCCACGGTTCCCTCGGAGACCTGGGTGGTGACCTCCTTCACGTTGGAGCCGTAAGTGAGGCAGCCGGTCAGGGCGCTCTCGTCCAGGCCCCAGTAGGCGAAGATTTTCTGGGTGTACTGCCCCACGGGAACGTCGGGGTTGCCTATGGCCAGCAGAATGCCCTGCTGCGCCTCCAGGCGCTCCTTCAGGCCGTCATAGCTCTGGAGGTTGGCCGGATTTCCCTCCGGAACCGCCAGGGCCACTTTGTTCTCCAGCAGGTCAAACCGGGTTTCCGTCAGCACGAAGTCCAGACCCTCGGTGTTCACGCCGGCGCCGGCGTCCAGCTGGTCCATCTGCTTTTGCCCGGCGGAGACGAAGATGTCGCAGTCCGCCCCTTCCTGAATCTGGGTTTTCAGGGTGCCGGAGGAGTCGAAGTTGAAGGTCAGGATGACGTTGGGATGTTCGTTTTGATAATTCTCTCCGATCTCCGTGAAGGTCTCCTGCATGGAGGCGGCGGCGAAGACGATGAGTTCCACATCCTGGGCGGCGGTCTGCGCGCCGGAGCTTCCGCCGCAGGCGGTCAGGGACAACGCCAAAACCAGCGCGAGAATCAAAGTCCATGTTCGTTTGTCCATCGTAATACTTCCTTTCGTATCACGGTGTGCGGGGCCCTTCTTGGAAGGCGCGCTCCGTGTTATTTTCCAAATCCGCAGTTGGGATAGGTGCAGACGTCACAACCCAGGCACAGCCCGCCTTCGCCCATGGAGGCGATCTCCGCCCTGGTGACGGGGACGCCGGCGGCGACGCGGGGCAGGACCAGGTCGAAAATGGTGCTCTTGGCGTACATGACGCAGCCGGGGAGGCCCATCACAGGCGTCCCGTCCGCAAAATATCCCAGCAGGAACATGGCCCCCGGCAGCACCGGCGCGCCGTAGCTGACGATGTTCGCCCCGCTGCGCTTCACGGCCCCGGGGGTATTGTCGTCCGGGTCCACGCTCATGCCGCCGGTGCAGAGAATGAGGTCCACGCCGGTCTCCCGGACCTGCCGGATGGCGGCGGCCACGGCCTCCACCTCGTCCCCGGGGGTCCGGCGCTCCACGGTTTCTATGCCGAAGGCCGCCAGCTTTCGCTCCACCACTGGGGTGAAGGAATCGGAAATGAGACCCTTGGCCACCTCGCTGCCGGTGGCGATGACGGCGGCGGTTTTCAGCTTCCAGGGCAGCAGCTCCAGCAAGGGAGCGCTTCCGGCGGCCTCCCCGGCCCGGCGGAGCGTTTCCTCCTCGATAACCAGGGGGATGACCCGCGTTCCCGCCAGCTTGTCCCCTTTCCGGACCGCTGTGTTTCCGTGGCGGGTGGCGATCATGATGTCCTCCAGGGCGTTGACGGCGTTGAGGCGCGCGCTGTCCACCCGGAAGAGCCCGTCGATGGCGGCGGTGAGCTCGATCTTCCCCTCCTTGACGGCGGAGCGGTCCATATGGGCGTTCCGGCAGAGGGCGCAGAGTCGCTCCGCCGCGTCGTTTTCGTGGACCATGCCGGGGGTCATCTCCCAGATGTACAGGTGCTCCTTACCCATGGACAGCAGGACGGGGATGTCCTCCTCCCGGACCACGTGGCCCTTGCGGAAGCGGGCGTCCTTGTACTGCCCGGGAATGATCTGCGTCATGTCGTGGCAGAGCACGTGGCCCACGGCCTCCTCGGTGCGTATCCGCTTCATGTCGCCGCCTCCTCCAGAATCTCGATGGGGTCCCCCTTGCGGACGGTCCCCTCCTTCACCACTACGGCGAAGATGCCCTCGGTGGGCATGACGCAGGTTCCGGTCAAGCGCTTGATCTCGCAGTCGCTGTGGCACTGCTTGCCGATCTGCGTCACCTCCACCACGGTTTCTCCCAAGCGGAGGCGGGTTCCCACAGGGAGGGTTTTCAGAGATAGCCCCCGGGTGTTGATGTTCTCGGCGAAGGCCCCCGGCTGAAGCTGGGGCAGCAGGGCGCGCATTTTGTCCACGCTCTCCTCCGCCAGCAGGCTGATCTGCCGGTGCCAGTCCCCGGCGTGGGCGTCCCCCTCGATGCCGTGGCGGAGCCTCAGGCGAATTTCCGGGACCTCCTTTTTGACGGTGCCCTTCCGTTCGCTGATGTTGACGGATACCACTTCGGCCATGCTCACCACTCCTTTTCATAGTCGCCGCTCTTCCCGCCGGTCTTCCGGCAGAGGCGGATGTCACAGATTGCCATGTCCTTCTGGACGGCCTTGCACATGTCGTAAACCGTCAGCGCCGCAGCGGAGACCGCCGTCAGGGCCTCCATCTCCACGCCGGTCTCCCCCTTGCACTTCACCTGGGCCCGGATGTGAACGGCGGCCTCCTCCAGGGCGAAGCGGATGTCCACCCCCGTCAGCCGGAGAGGGTGGCACATGGGAATGAGCTCGTGGGTCCGCTTGGCGGCCAGGACGCCCGCCACCTGCGCCACGGCCAGCACATCCCCCTTAGGGGCTCCGCCGGTGCGGATGAGCTCCGCGGTCTCGGGAGCCATACGGATCCAGCCCTCCGCCTCGGCGGTGCGGAAGGTGACGGGCTTCTCCGTCACGTCCACCATGCGGGCCCGGCCCTGTTCGTTAATGTGGGTCAATTTCATAGGTTCAGCCTCCAATCTGGTGCATGTCCCGGCCCGCGTCGCTGTGGCCGGTTTCCGTCATGTGGTGCCGCTCCGGCTTGGCGGCGGCGCCCTCCCGGATGGCCCGGCGCAGGTCCTCGCCATGGAGGCCCCGGAGGGGGAACTCCTGGCCGGAGTGAAGGCAGGGCTTCAGCTTCCCGTCCGCCGTCACCCGAATGCGGTCGCACTCCCCGCAGAAGCGGCGGCTCATGGGCTGGATGAGCCCCACCAGTCCCGCCCCGCCGGGGGAGCGGTATCGCCGGGCCACGCCGGAACCCTCTGCGGGACGGAGGTCCGGGCAGGCCTCCAGCACGGCTCCGGCCGGAAGGAACGGCCCGTTTTTGCCCGCTCCGATGGGCATGAGCTCGATGAAACGGACCTCCACGGGGAAGCGGCGGGCAATGTCCACAAAGGCGGGGATTTCGTCCTCGTTGAAATCCCGCATCAGCACGACGTTGAGCTTCGTCCCGGTGAATCCGGCGGCGGCGGCGGCCTCCAGGCCCTGAAACACATCCTCCAGCCGGCCCACCCGGGTCATGTAGGCGAAACGGTCCGGGCGGAGCGTATCCAGGCTGACGTTCAGCCGGTTCACGCCCGCCTCCCGAAGGGGGGCCGCCAGCTGGGCCAGGGCCACGCCGTTGGTGGTGAGGCAGAGCTCCTGCACGCCCCTGGCGGCGGAGACACCCCGGCAAATGTCCAGGATTCCCCGCCTCACTAGGGGTTCTCCCCCGGTGAGACGGACCTTCCGGACGCCGCAGTCCGCGGCGGCCTGGGCGATTTCCACCAGCTCCTCCACGGAGCAGACGCCGTCATGGTCCCGTTTCGGCACGCCCTCCGCAGGCATGCAGTACCGGCAGCGGAGGGAGCAGAGGTCTGTGACGGAGAGGCGGAGATAGGTAATGGTTCTGGCGTAGCGGTCCCGCATGGCGGCGTCCTCCTCTTCCGGCGGCAGTGTGATGAAATTCATTATAGTAAAGGGCTGCAAAAAATGAGGTTGTTTTAACAACGTTTTTCCGGTATAATTTTCAAAACGACCGGCCGGGAGGGAAGACGATGGATACGGCGCTGCCTGTGCTGAAACAATGCCGCCTCTTCCGGGACCTGCCTGAGGAGGTCCTGGAGAAGAAGATTTTGCCCCAGGGAACGTTCCGGATATTTGAGAAGCAGTCCGTCCTCATTGCGCCGGGGGACCGGGTGGACTGGTTTACGGTGGTCCTGGGGGGGAAGGCGCAGATCTTTCAGATATTTTCCGACGGGTCCAGCAGCCTGATGGACGCCCTGGGGCCCGGCCACACCCTGGGAACGGACCTGATCTGCACCCGGAGCCGCCGGTCCCCCTATTATGCCGCGGCGGCGGGGGGGCTCCGGGTCCTCCGGTTCCCCGGGGCGCTGCTGCTGGAGCCGGGGGGCCCCTGGGAGGCCGAGCGGCAGATATTGTGGCGGAACCTGATGACCATTTTGTCCGACGGGAACCTCCGCAAATACTACCGGCTGGCCATCCTGTCCCAGCGGGGCCTTCGGGACCGGGTGCTGGTCTACCTCACCATGCAGGCGGAGCGGCGGGGGACCATGACTTTCCGTATCCCCTTCTCCCGGGAGGAGTTGGCGGCCTTCCTCTGCGTGAACCGCAGCGCGTTGTCCCACGAGCTGAGCCGGATGGAGGCGGAGGGGCTGATCCGGTTCCGGAAAAATGAATTTACCCTCCTCTCCGCCGGGGAGAAGCGAAGCGCCTGGAGCGGAATGGAATAGAAAAAGCCCCCGCGCTTGGCGGGGGCTTCCAGCGTGTCAAAAAACGCAGAAGACTGACGCAACGGGAAGGAAGAGAGTTACGAGAGGAACCCAGGAGGGGTTCCTTTCGTTTTCAATCAGAAGCTTTTCAAAACTTTTTTAAAGGTTTGAAAAGCTTGCGCAGGCTGCCGAAAAGACTTTTTCGACAGCCTCAAGCCCCCGCGCTTGGCGGGGGCTTCGGACGCCGTCCGGCGAACCGAAAGTCACAATGCGAAAGACAACGATTTGGCGGATGATTTCCTCGTCCGGTATGGTGCTGTCCCGAAGCTGAGCCGCGATTTCAGAGGCTTTTTTCCTCAATTCCAAATCGGTCATGTTTGTCCAAGTGCCTTCCCTTGAATGCGTGCCGCCGGAATCGGAGGGCGGCGTTTACCGCTCGCACTTCCAGAAGGCCACGCTGTAGGGGGGCAGCTCGCTGCCGCCGCCAAAGTCGTGGAGCTTTCCGGTGATGAGATCCACCGCCTGGCCGCAGCCCGCGTCAAAGTGGGCGGTGTAGGGCGCGTCGGAGGCGTTGACCGCCACCAGCACCCGCTCGGAGTCCGTCCGGCGCTGGAAGATGGTCTGGTGGTTGGTGAGGACGATGTCTTGGAAATCGCCGTAGCACAGGGCCTCGCTCTCCGCGTGGGCCTTCGCCATGGCGGCGATCTGGTCCGTCAGGTCCGTCCACTCCGGCGCGTCGAAAGCGGGGCGGAGGGCGTCGTCCCCTTGTGACTTCTCCCCCAGGGCCCCCCACTCGCTGCCGTAGTACAGGCAGGGGATGCCGGGCATGCCGAAGAGGAGACCGTAAATCAGGGGCAGGTGCCGGGGATTTGTCAGGATGCTGGCGGCCCGGGTGACGTCGTGGTTGTCCACAAAGCAGAGGAGGCGCTTGCCCTTGTAGAGGGTCCACGGCTCCGGACCGAACTGGCGCTTCAGGCTATGGACGATCTCGAAGAGGTTCATGGAGTTCAGGCTGGAGTACAAACCCTTATAGCACTCATAGTTCGTGCAGGAGTGGAGCAGACCGTCTCCTACCCAGCGGTTATAGTCCCCGTGGAGGGTTTCGCCCACCAGGAAGAACTCCGGCTTCAGCCCCTCAGTGAACTGCCGGAGGCGGTGGAGGAAGTCCGGTTCCAGGCAGTAGGCCACGTCCAGCCGGAGACCGTCGATATCGAACGCGTCCACCCAGAACTTCACGCAGTCCAGGAGGTAGTCCACGACGGCGGGATTTTGGAGGTTCAGCTTCACCAGCTCGAAGTGCCCCTCCCAGCCCTCGTACCAGAAGCCGTCGTCATAGTTGGAGTTGCCGTCAAAGTGAATGTGGAACCAATCCTTGTAGGGGGAGTCCCACTTCCGCTCCCGCACGTCCTGAAAGGCCCAGAAGCCCCGGCCCACATGGTTGAACACGCCGTCCAGCACCACCCGGATGCCGTGGCCGTGGAGGGCGTTCACCACGGCGGCGAAGTCCTCGTTGGTCCCCAGGCGGCAGTCTACCTTCCGGTAGTCCCGGGTGTCGTAGCCGTGGCGGTCGCTCTCGAAGATGGGGGAGAGGTAGACCGCCCCGGCCCCCACTTTCCGGATATGGGGAGCCCAGTCCGCAATTTTGCCGATGCGGCTCACGGGGACGCCGTCGTTCTCTCTGGGAGCCCCGCAGAAGCCCAGGGGATAAATCTGGTAGAATACGCTTTTGTCAGCCCACATAATCAAACCGTCCTTTCTTGGCGGAGGGGGATTCGCCGGATTTCCCGGCACTGGACACAAAGGTGTTGTACAGATTTTTATTATAACACACTTCGGGGAAAAGGTCGAGGAAAATTCTCTGCCGGGGACTTTCCCCCGCCCCGCCCTTGACAGGGGCGAAAAATAGGAATAGGATGGTAGAAGTGAGAGAAGCCTATTTTTTGGGGTTTTTCCGGCTATTTCTTCATGGAAAGGGGGTCCCGTGCATGTTTGAGGCGCGAAATGACCGGGCAGAGCTGCTGGAAGAAATGGAGGAGTTGTACCGCCGAAAACGCTACGCGGAGCTGCGGGACCTGCTGCTGCCCATGGAGGCGGCGGACATCGCCGCCCTCTGCACGGATTTGGACGAAAAGGTTCCAGTGGTCTTCCGGCTGCTGCCCAAGGAGCTGGCGGCGGAGGTCTTCGTGGAGCTGGACAGCGACGACCAGGAGCTGCTGATTCACAGCTTTTCCAACACGGAGCTGAAAGAGGTGCTGGATGAGCTGTACCTGGACGACACCGTGGACATCGTGGAGGAGATGCCGGCGGGGGTGGTCAAGCGCATTCTGCGCCACTGCGACCCGGAGATGCGCAAGAGCATCAACGAGATTTTGAAGTACCCCGAGGACTCCGCCGGCAGTATCATGACCACGGAGTTCGTGGACTTGAAGGCCAACATGACGGTGGAGGACGCGCTGAAGCGCATTCGCCGGACGGGACCGGACAAGGAGACCATCAACATCTGCTATGTCATCGACGACCGGCGGCACCTCATCGGTCTTTTGACCATCCGCACACTGCTCCTGGCGGAGGAGGACGACGTGATTGGTGACATCATGGAGCGCAACCTCATCGCCGTTCAGACTCTGGACGATCAGGAGGTCGTGGCCCGGTCGCTGAGTAAGTACGACTTCCTGGCCCTGCCTGTGGTGGACAAGGAGAACCGGCTGGTGGGCATCGTCACGGTGGACGACGCCATCGATGTCCTCCAGGAGGAGGTCACGGAGGACATCGAGAAGATGGCCGCCATGCTCCCCGGTGACAAGCCCTATCTGAAAACCGGCATTTTCGAGACCTGGAAGGCCAGGACGCCCTGGCTGATGCTGCTGATGCTCTCCGCCACCTTCACCGGCATCATCCTGACCCACTTTGAAAAATCTCTGATGGCCTGCGCCATTCTGACCTCGTTTATCCCTATGCTCTCCGGTACTGGCGGCAACAGCGGCACTCAGGCCTCCACCGCCGTCATCCGGGCCCTCTCTCTGGGGGAGGTCCGGTTCAGCGACCTCTTTCAGGTGCTGTGGAAGGAGTTCTGGGTTTCCGTCTGCTGCGGGCTGTGCCTGGCGGCCGCCAACTTTGTGAAGATGATGCTGGTGGACCGCTGGCTTCTGCAAAACCCCACGGTGACGCCCCAGGTGGCCCTGGTGGTCTGCGCCACGCTGGTGGGGACGGTGCTCTGCGCCAAGCTGGTGGGATGCTCCTTGCCGCTGCTGGCCAAGCGCATCGGCTTTGACCCGGCGGTGATGGCCTCGCCGTTTATCACCACCATTGTGGATGCGCTGTCCCTTTTGATCTACTTCCGCTTTGCCTCGGCGATCCTGGGGCTGTGAGCGGAGGGGCAGCGCCGCGAAACGCCGTCCGGTCCCTTAGAGATGTGTCTATAAAACAGTAATCTGAAAAATTACGAGCGCCATCTGCCGGCGCGAAAAATAAGCGGAGGGTGGACTTTGATCCATTCTTCGCTTATTTTGCGTTTTTGGGAGCAAAATAGTTGCTTTTTATTGCAAAAAGCGCAATATGGACGCGTGAAAGAATGGTTCTCTTTGCCCAGCGCTGCAATCTCATCAAAATGAGAATTGAAAGAGATTGCTTTCCTTCAAATTTGGCTGTCCCAAAAAAGAAAAAGCGTCCGCCAGGGACGCGCGGCCGCACAAAACTTTTGTGCGTTCAAGGGGGTTGGGGCAAGATTGTGTCAAAACGCTATGAAAAGGTCGTTATTATGGTATCAAAGCGCGGAACGGCAGGGACGGGAATTATACGAAAGGAAAAATTCAGGATTGCATTTGCAGGGCAGAGGAAAAGATAGCCGCGTATTTGGAGGAATTGGAACGAATTGATAAAGAAATGGAATCAGAAGACCAGGCCAGAACAATAGAGGCTGCCATTGTGTCTCCTGTGGAACGCAGGACAGAATTGGAAGGGTATCTTGAACGTATTACCTGGGGAGAAGAAACGCAGGTGTCGCTGACCGATCCGGACAGCCGGCTGATGAAGACGAAGGACGGTATGCCGGTGTGTCTAAATGTCCAGACCGCTGTGGACGGCAAGAATAAAATGGTGGTGGAGTCTGCGGTCTGCAATCAGGTACAGGACAAAAATCTGATGTCGCCTATGGCAGAAAAAGCCTCAGAGATACTCGACGCAGATCACATGACGATCGTAGCGGATAATGGATATGACAATGTAAGCGATGTGGCGCAGGTGCTTGCCGGAAACAACATTCCGGTTGTATGCGGCGGCGATTATGAATTCTGGTATCCAGCGACTGCGGAGAAGGCAGGAGTTATAACCGGTTATGATGAGACAATTGCCCGTTCGGTATATATTCCAAGCGCGTGCTCACATTGCCCCAAGAAGTGTACGACGATGCGGTATTTCTATGAGGAACGGATGATAATGAATAAGGGATCTTCTTTTCAGTCACAGTCGGGGTCCCCCGGTTTTTTTGAGGAAATTTTCAGGAAAATGAGATAGAATCCATCTCTGAGGGATATTCCCTACAGAAGGGCCCTTCCAAACCAGACCAAAGAAGGTGAGGCGCATTGACGGACCAGCGGTTCCGGGAGGCCGTGGAGCTTTACGGCGACATGGTGTTCCGGCTGGCATACAGCTATCTGAAAAACCGGGCGGATGCCGAGGATGTGATGCAGGAGTCTTTGCTGAAGCTTTATACGGAGGCAAAGGACTTCGAGTCGGCGGACCATGAAAAGCACTGGCTGCTTCGCGTGGCGGCCAACGAGTGCAAAAAGCTCCTCCGCTCCCCCTGGCGGCGGCGGACCGATCCCCTGGAAGAGGCGGAGGAGGCCGCAGTCTTTGACCAGCCCGCCCAGACGGAGCTGTTCCGGCAGGTGATGGCCCTGCCTCCCAAGTACCGGGCGGCGGTATACCTCTACTACTACGAGGGATACTCCGTCAAGGAGACCGGGGAGCTGCTGGGGGCCAGGGCGTCCACCGTACAGACCTGGCTCATGCGGGCCAGGGGACAGCTGAAAACCAAACTGAAGGAGGCGGAAGCCTGATGATGGATGAAAGATTGTACTGTGAGACCTTTTCCCGGCTCCGGGCCTCCGACGAGGCGAAGAAGGAGGTCCTTGTGAAAATGAACGAGATGAACGAGAAAAAGACCATGCGGAGACCCTGGAAAGCCCTGCGGGCGGTGGCCATGGCCGCCGTGCTTACCCTGGCCCTGGCGGTCAGCGCCAACGCCGCCACGGACGGCGCGCTGTTCGAGAATATGCGGATTATCTTCCAGGATGATTCTCGCATTGTGCTGGAAAACGACGCGGGGGAGCGGGTAGAAGTCACCGGCGTCTTTGCGGACGCGGAGCTCCAGGATGGAGTGCTGATTTTGACCGTGGACGGTGCGGAGTTTGATATCACGGACGAAATTGCGAAAAGCGGCGTTTACACCGGAACGGTGAAAACCGCCGAGGGCACGGATGTGGACGTGACCGTCACCGGCACCCTGGAAGACTGCGAGGTTCAGCTGTCCTCCCGGGACGGGGATACGGAGTATAACGTCTCTACGGAAAGCTCCGCCGCTGCGGAAACCTACACCAGCGTTGTCACCACCGTCACGGATTAAACAAAAAACCGCCGGAGGGATTGCCCTCCGGCGGTTCTGTTTTACTTCTTAAAGCTGTCTTTCAAGCTGACACTCCGGTTAAACACCAGGTGTCCTGGGGCACTGTCCTTGCTGTCCAGGCAGAAGTAGCCCTGGCGCAGGAACTGGAAATTCGCCGGAGCCTGGGCTGCCGCCAGGGAGGCCTCCACCTTGCAGCCGGTGAGGACTTCCAGGGAATTGGGGTTCAGACACTCGATGAAATCCTTGTCGGCAGCGTCGGGGTTCTCGTCGGAGAAGAGGTTGTCATACAGCCGGACCTCCGCGTCCGCGGCGGTGGCGGCGTCCACCCAGTGGATGGTAGCCCCCTTGACCTTCCGCCCGTCGGCAGGGTCGCCGCCCCGGCTCTCCGGGTCGTATTCGCAGAGGATTTCCGTCACGTTCCCCGCCTCGTCCTTGATGCAGCCGGTGCAGCGGATGAGATAGGCCCCCTTGAGGCGACACTCCGGTCCACCGGGATAGAGCCGTTTGTACTTGGGTACGGGAGTCTCCAGGAAGTCCTCCGCCTCCACCCACAGGTTGCGGGAGAAGGGGACCTCCCGGGTTCCGGCGGCGGGGTCTACGGGGTTGTTTTCCACGGTGACGGTCTCCGTCTTCCCCTCGGGGTAGTTGATGATGGTGAGCTTCACGGGCCGCAGCACCGCCATGACCCGCTCCGCCACGGCGTTCAGGTCCTCCCGGAGGCAGTGCTCCAAAAAGCCGTACTCCACCACGTTGGCGGACTTGGCCACGCCGATGCGCTCGCAGAAATTCCGGATAGACTGGGGAGTGTAGCCCCGGCGGCGCAGGCCGCAGAGGGTGGGCATCCGGGGGTCGTCCCAGCCGGAGACGCGGCCCTCCTCCACCAAACGGCGGAGCTTGCGCTTGCTCATGACCGTGTGGTCGATTCCCAGGCGGGCGAACTCGATCTGCCGGGGCTTGGCGGGCAGGTCGCAGTGCTCCACGACCCAGTTGTACAGGGGCCGGTGGGCCTCAAATTCCAGGGAGCAGAGGGAGTGGGTGATGCCCTCCAGGGCGTCCTGAATGGGGTGGGCGAAGTCGTACATGGGGTAGATGCACCACTTGGTTCCGTGGCGGTGGTGGGGCAGGTGGTTGATCCGGTAGAGCACCGGGTCCCGCATGTTGAAATTGCCGCTGGCAAGGTCAATCTTGGCCCGAAGGGTCATGGCCCCGTCGGGGAATTCCCCCGCCCGCATCCGGCGGAACAGGTCCAGACTCTCCTCCATGGGGCGGTCCCGGTAGGGGCTCCGGGCGGGGACGCCCACGCCGCCCCGGTATTCCTTGAACTCCTCCAGGGTCAGTTGGCAGACGTAGGCCAGCCCCTTTTTGATGAGGCCCTCCGCCTGGCGGTAGTCCTCCTCAAAATAGTCGGAGCCGTAAAAGAAGCGGTCCCCCCAGTCGAAGCCCAGCCAGTGGATGTCCTCCTTGATGGCCTCCACGAACTCCTCGTCCTCCTTGGTGGGGTTGGTGTCGTCCATGCGGAGGTTGCAGAGACCGCCGTATTTTTCGGCGGTGCCGAAGTCGATGGTCAGCGCCTTGCAGTGACCGATATGCAGGTAGCCGTTGGGCTCCGGGGGAAACCGGGTGTGGACTGTCAGTCCGGCGAACTGCCCGCCGGGGGCGACGTCCTCCTCAATAAATGCGTGGATAAAGTTCCGGCTTTCCAATTCCGGCGTTTTGATTTCGTCCGCCATAAGCGAGAATCCTCCCAATACAAAATAAAATGACAACTTATTATACAGGACCGGCAAGGGGATTGCAAGGGGGATTTTGATTGGCCGGAGCCGCCGCTTTTTCCGTACCCCGGCAGCTGCGGAAAGGGGCGGCAAATGGGGAAAATCTCATCTTGCCAAGCGGAGGGGGATTTGCTATAATCTATCCACCAATGCAGTTTTTGGGGCGGCGGCTTTCCCGCCCCAGACACGGAAAAGAGAGGATGCCGCAATGCGTATCAAACAACGAATCCTATCCCTGCTGCTGGCCGGGGCTCTGCTGCTGCCCGCTCTTCCGGGGGCAGAGGCGGCGGAGCGGACCGGCACGGAGACCGGAAGCATTTCCGCCACCTTGCGGGTAGACTGGCCCCAAAACCTGGAGGAGCTTCAGAATCGGGAGGTCCGGGCAGAGCTCTTCCAGGGCGGCCGTTCCCTGGGAACCCTTTCCATGACGGAGGAGGACGGACAGGCCCGGCTTGGCGAATATCCGGCGTCGGTGGCTCTTCGGAACAAGGACGGGGGAGCCCTGGGCGGCGGCAGCTGGCCCGGCTATCTGGACTTGAACGTCAGCGATCTTCCCCAGGGGGACTACACGCTGGAATTTACCGGAAGAGGCTACACGGCCTTCCGGCAGGAGCTGTCTCTGGAGGAGTGTTCCCAGCATGTGATTCTGGGCACGTCGGACGCCGCCTTCACCCTGGGCGACGTGAACGGGGACGGCCAAGTCAGCGCTCAGGACCGGGAGAACCTGTCCCAGGCTCTGGCCTCCGACGCCGGAGAGGACCTGGAGCGCTATGACCTCAGCGGCGACGGCGTGATTGACATTTATGACCTGGCTTACATTTCCAGGAACCTGGGCTCTGTGGGCCGGTCCGAGGTTTTGGAGACGAATTATCTGGCTCCCCCGGTGGACGCTGTCCGCCTGGAGGGTTCTTCCAATCTGGTTTCCGGCGATTTGGAGAGCCTGTTCCGGAACGACGGCGAGACCGTGACCCTGGAGTCCGGGGGAGGGCCGCTGGAATTCACGGTGCCGCTGTCCCGTCCCTCGGAGATGTCGGAAATTCGAATTATCTCCCCGGAGGGACCCGAGGCGATGCAGACGGGTACGGTGGCCGTGGAGTATGAGGACGGCGAGGTGGAGAATTTCCCCTTCGATCTCTCGCTGCCGGAAGGGTTCTACGCCATTGGCCCGGAGGAGGGCCGCAGCGTGATCGTCATCTCCCTGGGACGCCGGGTGGCCGTGAAGGAGATCACCGTCACCGTGACCCGCACCGCGGGCGGGGAGTACACGACGGTGGAGTCCATTCAGTTCATCCGGGATATTGTTCCCGAAAATCCCGTTCCCGCCAACAACCAGGTTCGGAATCTCACCGCCGCCGCCGGCAGCGAGCGGGTCAGCCTCCGCTGGAGCGAGCTGTCCAACGTCTCCGGCTACCGGGTGGATTATTGGCTCAAAGACGGCGGCGACCGGAGGTCCCTCCGGGTGGACGTGCCCCGGGCGGAGATCACGGGGCTGGAGAATCTGAAAACTTACCTCTTCACGGTTACGCCGGTGGACGGCTCCTGGGAGGGAGTTACCTGTGAACCCGTGGAGGCCACGCCTCAGCCCGCCAAAGTTCCCAGCCCGCCGGACATGGTAAACGTGGGCGCGCTGGACAGCGCGCTCCAGGTCTCCTGGAAGGCCAGCGAGAACGCCACGTTCTATGAGGTCTGGTACAAAGCGGAGGGCGATTCCGCCTATGGGCAGTGGGGCGGCCGCCTCAGCGGCACCAGCACCACGATTACCGGCCTGACCAACGACCTCCTCTATTCCATTTACATTACGGCGGGGAATGAGATCGGCGTCAGCGGTCCCTCCCGCGTCTACACGGGCACGCCGAAGGCGGTGGACTACAGCCGCCCCGAGGGAATTCCCACGGAGGGTGTGCTGGAGGGAACGGATATCCAGCGGGTCTGGCTGCGGGACAGCGGCAACGTGTCCTCCACATCCTATCCTGTGGACGAGCCCTTCCAGCCCTCCTACATGGCTGACGGAGACTTCCGCACCCATTGGACCTCTCAGTCCTGGGGTGACGGCAATTTCAGCCGGAATAAGCAGGTGCTGGCCTCCTTTGCCCAGCCCGTGGACCTCAGCAGCGTCATCTGGGTACCCCGTCTGGACGGGGGATACCGGAACAATCTGCGGGTTTATACCGTCACCGTCTGGCAGGAGGGGGACGATCTCAGCGGCCCCGGCACCCTGGTGGCCCCGGATCCCCTTCAGGGAGGTCTTGCCAACGACCAGCACACCTGGCTGAGCGTGGGGAACAATCCCGGCGCGACAAAATTTGCCGTGCTTCCCTTCGAGCCGGTGACGGACGTGGTGCAGATCGGCATTACCATCGAGCAGGTGGCCTATACGGCGGTGAGCCTGTCGGAGCTGATGTTCATGGAATACGATCCTGCCCGCTGCCTGCCGGACAACATCGCGGACCTGTTCGCCGATGAGCTGCGCACATCTTTGAGACCCGGCGTTTCCCAGACGGACATCGACGCCCTGCGCCAGCGCCTGAACAGCGACGAGCGGAATTACTATCTGAACCTGAATACCCTGGCCGACGAGCTGGACCTGGCGGAGGAGCTTCTCCGCGGACAGAGCAGCGGCGCGGTGATCAACGGCGTGGACTCCCGCAGCGGCGGTCCTGACGGCCAGACCTACGGCCAGGGAGGCAGCGACCTCCAGCCTCTGGGCGCCGCCGCCAGCGCGAAGCAGGAGATCACCATTTACGCCTCCGGCATTCCGGAGGGGGAGCGGCTTACCGTGTACGCCAGCCAGTATAACGCCGAGGCTTCCGCCTGGAAGATGGAAATCGGCGCGCTGCGGAACGGGCGGAATGTGCTGACTATTCCCCAGATCGGCAGCCAGAACACCCCCAGAGGCGGCAGCCTGTATCTGACCTACAGCGGCGCCAATCCGGAGGGCATCCGCCTCCACGTCCGCCGGGCGGCGGATATTCCGGTGCTGGAGCTGGCGGATTGGTACGCCATGAGCGACAGCGCCCGGCGGGAGGAGCTGGCCCGTTATGTGGAGGAGCTGGAGACCTACGCCGCCGGACTGACCGGAAGCGCCGCGACAGACTGCTTCAACGTCACGGAAATCTCCACGCCCACCATGCTGTTGTCCCTGCCCGCCGCGGCGGTGCTGAACGGCGCGGGCCAGAGCCAGGCGGAGCGGATTGAGACGATTTATCAGTCCGTTTTGGCCTGGGAGGACCTGATGCACATCTGCAAGACCACTCAGGGCATTGACCGCACCTATGAGTGGAACGACATGCAGACCCGGCAGAATATCCGCTGCATGCAGATGTTCACCGGCGCGTTCATGTACGCGGCGGGGAACCACGTGGGCATCGGCTATGGTTCCTGCGCGGGCATGGTCTGCGGCAAGCCGATCAGCGCCATGGGAAGCGGCGACACGGCCAACCGGCTTTTCGGCTGGGGCATTGCCCACGAGATCGGCCACAATATGGATAAGCTGGGCAAGGCCGAGATTACCAACAACCTCTATTCCCTGATGGTCCAGACCTATGACGGGAACGAGAACACCCTGGCGTCCCGTTTGGAAAAGAGCAATAAGTACGCGGGTATCTTCAACAAGACCGCCCAGGGCTACCCGGGAGACTCCAACGACGTCTTCGTCCAGCTGGGTCTTTACTGGCAGCTCCATCTGGCCTATGACGACGGGGCCGACCCCATGGGCTTCTATAACCGTTTCTTCAAGGCGTGGAAATCCGGGACATATTTCGGCGGCGAGACCGGCTATCAGGACAGGGTGGCCCGGACTGCCTCCGCAGTGGCGGACCGGGATTTGACGGAGTTCTTCACCCGCTGGGGCATGGTCCTCAGCGACAGCACGAAGTCGGCTCTGCGGAGCTATGGAACCGAGAGCCGCGCGGTCTGGTACCTGAATGACGCCAGCCGACGGGACCGCCTGAACAATGTCCCCCAGGGACAGGGGAGCGTCTCCGTCACCGCGGTGAAGTCCGGGGACAGCCAGGTGGAGCTGGAGATATCCTCCAGTCTCAGCCAGGGGAATCTCCAGGGCTATGAGGTTCTCCGGAACGGCGTGCCCATCGGCTTTACCAGCGGAGGGAGCTTCACGGATATCATCGGCTCCGCCAACCACCGGACTTATACCTACAGCGTCCGGGCTTACGACAGTCTGGGCTATTGCTTCGGCGAGGATACGGCGGAGGAAGTGCGGATTGCCTATGACAAGACCGTTTCCGCAGACTCCTACACCGTGACCCGGGAGGGGGATACCGTTGTCTTCCAGCTGACGGAGGAGACCCCGGTTTCCGGCCTGAAGCTCAGCGGAGCGGAGCGGCCCTCCTCCGGCGGCTTCACCGTTACCGTCACCAGCGGGGACAGCACGACGCTGGCCCGCTCCGGAGACTTCTCCGAGGGGAATCAGGCGGTGGACGACCTGGACAGCTATCTCACATACTTCCAAAAGCCCGGCGCGCCGGTATCGGATACCCGCATCTGGACCTATGACGCCCAGACCGTCACCATCACCGGCATTCCCGACAATGTGCCGGAGAGCGACATTCAGCTGGTCAGCTATGCCGGCGACGACGTGGCTTTCCTGGAGCAGGCAGCCGTGGGCGTGCTGGCGGAGGATTATCAGTATGGTACCAGTTCCAGCCAGGTGATTTCCGCCGGGACGCTGATTGTCGCCGGAACCTACCGGGGGGACCCCACCTATCAGACGGTGAAGATTGAGGGCCGGTTCGTCCAGACCATCCTCGACGGCGACGACGAAGTGCGCGTTGACGAGGAGACACGCTGGCTGGACGGCAGAGCCATACTCTTTGCCGAGATTCCGGAGGACGGCGAGGTCAGCGACATCAGTGACGGCCTCTTCCTCTTCATCCCCGACGTCCAGCGGGAGGCGGAGCTCCAAGGGGAGGTCAGCAGCTGCGGCGCCGAAAACCTTCTGCCGGCGCAGATGCGGGCGGTACTCTCCCGGACGGACCTGCCCGACTCTGCGGACAGCCAGCGGGTGACGGCGGAGACCCTTTGGATCAACACTCCCGGCGGAACCGATCTGCCGGAAATCAAATTGGAGGAAGGCGAATGAAGCGTTTACTGACTGGCCTTCTGGCCCTGTGCCTGTTCTGCGGCCTGCCGGTTTCGGCGGCCGGGAATGCGAATCCGTCCCTCTCCTATCGGGAGAGCGGCGGAGGCGTCCACCTCACATTGGAGGGGATGGACGAGCGAATTTACGCCGTCCAGCTGGAGCTGGTGCTGGAGGGGAATTGCGGCGATGTCCGCTTTTCCCCGGCGGGAGAAGGCGTCTACAGCCCGGACTGCCATGTGGAACCGGGTCAGGGCACAACCGCCGTAACCATCTACATGGTGGCGGATGAGCAGCTTTTGTCCGGCGGATCGCTGGGCTTGGGGACGCTGACGGCGGAGGGCAGCTTTGGCATGCCTGGCCAGGCGGAGCTGCTTTTGCTGGATTGGAACCTGGAGCCCATCGGCGGCGGAGCCAAACAAGTGCCCCTGACCAGAATCCGGGACACGGGAGGAGCCTCGTCGGGAGGCGGAGGCTCCTCCGGCATTGTGAATAAGCCGGCGGCGGCGGAGAAGACCTATACGGTCCAGGCCGCCTCTTCGGAGCACGGCTCCGTCAGCGTCCGGCCCGCCAAGGCGAAGGAAAAGGATACAGTGACGCTGACGGTCTCTCCGGATGCCGGATACGTGCTGGAGTCCCTTGTGGTCAAGGACCAGCAGGGGCGGGAAATTCTGCTGAAGCAGGCCGGCGAGAACCGCTACACGTTCTCCATGCCCGCCGGGGAGGTGGTGATCTCGGCCTCCTTTGTTCCGGAAAAGGCTCCTGAGACCGTTTCGATGGCCTTCCAGGACGTGGTTCCTGGGGACTGGTGCTACGATGCGGTGCGCTATGTTTTTGAGAAGGGGCTGATGAACGGCACCTCCGCTACCACGTTTACCCCCAACGCCCCCACCACACGGGGCATGATCGTGGCCATTCTCTACCGGCTGGAGGGCTCGCCCGCTGCGGGACTTTCCCAGTTCAGCGATGTGGGTTCCGGAGCCTATTACGCCTCCGCCGTCTCCTGGGCTTCGGCCAACGGCATTGTCAATGGCTACGGCGACGGGACCTTCCGTCCCGGAAATCCGATTACCAGAGAGCAGATGGCGGCGTTCCTCTACCGCTATGCGGTGTACAAGAACCGGGCCGGCTCTGCCCGGGCGGATTTGAGCGCCTTTGCCGATGCGGGGCAGATTGCCTCCTATGCCGTGGAACCCCTCCGCTGGGCCAACGCGGCGGGGCTGATCAACGGCGTCACGGCGAACACGCTTTCCCCTGCCGGGAACGCCACCCGGGCGCAGGTGGCGGTGATACTCAGCCGCTTTGCGCAGAACGTACTTTAAGCCCCTCGAGGCTGAAACAGAGAAACCCGGCGGACCCTGAAGGGTCCGCCGGGTTTCTCTCTGGAGATCTGTGCTCCTCCTAACATTTTCATCCATCGTCTCTGGCCCAGGCGACGGCGCAGCGCACCGCCCGGCTCCAGTCCTTCCGCAGGCGGCTCCGGGCCTCGCCGGAAATTGCGGGAGTAAATGTCCGTTGGCAGACCCAGCCGCGTTTGACGTCTTCCAGGTCCCGCCAGAAGCCGGTAGCCAGTCCGGCCAGATAGGCCGCTCCCAGGGCGGTGGTCTCGATGCACTGGGGCCGCTCTATGCAAATGTCCGACAGGTCCGCCTGGAACTGCATGAGGAAATTGTTGGCGCTGGCGCCGCCGTCCACCTTTAAGGAGCCCAGCTTCAGACCGGATTCCTCCTTCATGGCAGCGAGGAGGTCGTTGGTCTGATAGGCCAGAGATTCCACCACGGCCCGGATCAGGTGGGCCCGTGTGACGCCGCGGGTCAGACCCACGATGGTGCCGCGGGCATAGGGTTCCCAGTAGGGAGCGCCCAGTCCCACAAAGGCCGGGACCACACAGACGCCTCCCGCGTCCTCCACGCCGGCGCAGACCTCCTCCGTCTGGGCGGCGTTGTCCAGAAGCTTCATCTCGTCCCGGAGCCACTGGATGGCCGCTCCGGCGATGAAAACGCTGCCCTCCAGGGCGTAATGGATGGCGCCGGTACCGGCGGCGATGGTAGTAATCAGTCCCCGGTTGGAGCGGACAGCCTCCTCCCCAGTGTTCATCAGCAAAAAGCCGCCGGTGCCGTAGGTGCTCTTCACGTCCCCCGGGAGGAAGCCGCACTGCCCGAAGAGCGCGGCCTGCTGGTCTCCCGCCGCCGAGGCGATGGGGATGGACCCGCCGAACTTATTTGTGCTGCCGTAGACGTGGCTGCTAGGCAGCACCTGGGGCAGCATGGAGGCGGGAATCCGGAAGTAATCCAGAAGCTCCCGGTCCCATTGGAGTTTGTGGATATCAAAGAGCATCGTGCGGGAAGCGTTGGTGTAGTCCGTGGCATGGACCCGGCCCTCCGTCAGGTTCCAGATGAGCCAGGAATCCACGGTCCCGAACCGCAGCTCTCCCCGTTCCGCCCGCTGCCGTGCGCCGGGGACGTTATCCAGAATCCAGGCGATTTTGCTGGCGGAGAAATACGCGTCGGGGATGAGGCCGGTTTTCTGCCGGACGGTTTCCTCCAGTCCGTCCCGCCGGAGCCGCTCTATGCGGTCCGCCGTCCGGCGGCACTGCCAGACGATGGCGTTGCACACGGGCCGCCCGGTGCCGGCGTCCCAGACAATGGCGGTCTCCCGCTGGTTGGTGATGCCGATGGCGGCGATATCCTCCGGGTGGGCGTCCATTTTCTGCATGGCTTCCATGGTGACGCCCATCTGGGTGGACCAGATTTCCATGGGGTCGTGCTCCACCCAGCCGGGCTGGGGGTAAATCTGGGGGAACTCCTTTTGGACCACGCTGCGGATGCACCCGCTCCGGTCAAAGAGAATGCAGCGGGAGCTGGTGGTGCCCTGGTCCATGGCGATCACATATTTTTTTTCGTTCAACTCGTCCCTCCTGCGCCGCTGGGCTCAGCCCTGGAGAACGCCCTTGAAAAAGTCGATGACGCCCTGCTCCACCTCGTCCTTGAGGCCGCTGTAATTGTGAATCTCGTGGCGGTAGCCCTCGTAAATCCGGGTGGTGACCTTGTGGCCGGAATCCTCCAGCCAGCGGCTGACCTGCCGGACGCCCTCGCCATACTGCCCCACGGGGTCCTCGCCGCCGGCGATGTTGTAAATGGGGAGGTCCACCGGGACCTTTTCCGCCCAGGCGGGACCGGTAATCAAATCAATCATCTGGCAGAAGTACAAAAACGCGCGGTTGCTGGTGGGGCGGGAGAAGGCGTCGAAGGGGTCCGCGGCGTGGTCATACTGAACGAAGGGGTCGGAACAAATCCACTCGTTGCCGTACCGGACCTCCTCCTCACACCGGGCGAACATCCAGCCCATCAGGGCCCCGGCGGCGTTGGGGTCGGACTCCGCGCCCTTTCCGGCGTCCACGGCGGCCTGGAGCATGTCCATGCCTTCCTTCAGGCCGGGAAAGACGCCGGTGGTTCCGCACAGGGTGATGCCGGAGAGCTCCTGGCCATAGGCGGTGATGTAGTCCCGCGCGATGAAGGAGCCCATGCTGTGGCCGAACAGGAAATAGGGGAGGCCGGGATACCGCTCCTTGACCAGCCCGGTAAAGGTATGCTCGTCCTCCATCATGGTGCGGGGGCCCTTGTCGCCCCAGTCTCCCCAGGTGCCGCCGGCGGCGGCGGTTTTGCCGTGGCCCACGTGGTCGTCTGCCGCCACGATGAACCCGGCCTCTAAAAATTTGACGATCATGTGCAGATACCGCCTGGAATGCTCTCCAAAGCCGTGGACCAGCTGGATGATTCCCAAGGGTTTGGCGGCGGGAACGTAAATCCAGCCCTGAACCTCGTCCCGCTGGTTGAAGGACTTGAAGCTGATCTCGTGCAACATGGCAGACCCTCCTGTTTGTATACCGGCGTTTCCGCCTGAATTTTGTCTCCGTGGAAACAAGAAAATTATAGCACAGCCCGCCTGAAACTGGCAAGAGAAATGGAGGGGAATTCCTCTGCCGGCCGCTTCCCGCCTTGACTTATGGAACGGCCGGTCTTATACTGAGACCGATATCGCGGGCGGAGGCGCGCCGTTTTCCGTCACGGGTTTGGAGGAGAGAACATGGATTGGAGCACAAGGGAAGAGGTGCGGCTTACACAGGAGCTGGTCCGCATAGAGAGCAGCGACCCTGGAACCTACGAGGGAGCGGTGGCGGACTTTGTCTGGAACTGGCTGAGGAGGGAGACCTCCGCCCAGCTCTTCCGGGAGCCGGTGCTGGACGGACGGGAGAACGTCGTTGCCCGTTTGCCGGGGCAGTCCCGGGAACACGACCTGACATACATCTGCCACATGGACACCATGCCCGTAGGGGAGGGCTGGAAGCATCCGGCGCTGGAGGGGGAGATCACTGGCGGGCGGCTCTATGGCCGGGGCGCGTGCGATATGAAGGCGGGGCTTGCCGCCGCCATGCTCGCGTTTCGAAACATCTCCCGGCGGGGAACTCCGCTGCGGTACGGATTTCAGCTGATCGCCACGGTGGACGAGGAGAACGCCATGGCCGGCGGAGAACAGGCGGTGCGGGACGGCTATGTGAACCAGGGAAGCTACGTCCTGGACGCGGAGCCCACGGACGGGAAGATTCAGGTGGCCCACAAGGGCAAGACGTGGTTTGTCCTGAAAACCCACGGCAAGACCTGCCACGCCAGCATGCCCCAGGAGGGAGCCGACGCCGTGGCCGCCATGGCGGAGCTCATCACGGGAATCCGGCGCAGGGTGGAGGCCCTGCCCCGGCATCCGGAAATGGGCCCCTGCACCGCTGTTTTTGGCACCATCCAGGGGGGCTGGAATCCCTACATTGTCCCCGATGCGTGCGCCGCCACGCTGGACATGCGGCTGACGCCTTCCGTCACCAACGAGCAGTCGATTGCGCTGGTGGACGAAGTCATCGCGGAGGTTCTGGAGGCGGTCCCGGGGGTGAGCTGTGAGCGTGCGGTCACGGCCCGGCGGCCCGCCGTGGAAAAGGATGAAAACTCCGTCCTCCTGGCCCAGCTGCGGGCCGCTGCGGCGGAGGTGATGGGAGCGGAGCCGCCGGTAACATTCTTCCCCGGCTATACCGACACCGCCGTAATCGCCTCCCTGACCGGCTGCCGGAATTGCATGTCCTTCGGTCCCGGCAGCCTGGAACAAGCGCACCGGCCGGACGAGTTTGTCCCCTGCGAGGAAATTGTCCGCTCCGCGGCGGTGATGACCCGGCTGGCGGAGAGAATCTTGCTGTGAAGGAGAGTTCAAGAAGCGTTCCCCGGCGAGTCAGGCGGGTGCGCGATCAAAAAAACGCCGGCGGCGCATGGATGCGATTCCATGCGCCGCCGGCGCTGTAGACAGGTGTCCGGCGGTCCCTGCCCGCGGGTCTCTGGCCAGGCGGAAGGAGAGACGCTTATGCCTGCCCGGCCATTTTGCGGTAGGACGCGTAGCGCTCCGCAGCCTCCCGCTCCGCCTGGGCGAAAAGCTCCTCCGCGTTCCGGGGGAAGGTTCTGTGGAGGGAGGCGTAGCGCACCTCTCCCTCCAGGAATTCCTGGAAATTCAAAGTGGGCTCCTTGGAGTCCAGGGTGAAGGGATGGTCTTTCTTGGCGGGATTGTAGCGATACAACGGCCAGTAGCCGGAGTCCACCGCCCGCTTCATCTCGGCCTGGGCCTGGTCCATGCCCGCCTTGATGCCGTGGTTGATGCAGGGAGCGTAGGCGATGACCAGAGAGGGGCCGGGATAGGCCTCCGCCTCCGTGATGGCCTTGAGCAGCTGGTTGGGGTCCGCGCCCATGGCCACGCTGGCCACGTAGCAGTTCCCGTAGGCCATCATCATCTTGCCCAGGTCCTTCTTTCCACTCTTCTTGCCGGAGGCCTGGAACTGGGCCACGGCCCCCAGCGGCGTGGCCTTGCTGCTCTGCCCGCCGGTGTTGGAATAGACTTCCGTGTCCACCACGAAGATGTTGATGTCCTCGCCCATGGCGATTACATGGTCCAGCCCGCCAAAGCCGATGTCGTAGGCCCAGCCGTCCCCGCCGTACATCCAGACGGGCTGCTTGGCCAGGTGCTCCCGGTGGCGGAGAATCAGCATTTTCAGCTCATCCGCCCGGCCGGTGAGGGAGGCGGCGTCCAGCGCGGCGTCCAGCCGCTCCGACGCGGGCATGGAGGCGTTGACGTCAGAGTAGGTGTCCAGCCACTCCGTAATGGGGCCCTCCAGTTCGGGGACCAGCTCCTTGAGCTCCCGGACCCAGGCCCGGGTCTTCTCGCGCTGCTGCTTTACGGAGAGATACATGCCCAGGCAGAACTCGGCGTTGTTTTCAAAGAGGGAGTTGCTCCAGGCGGGGCCCCGGCCCTGCTTGCCGGTGGTGTAGGGAATGGAGGGCATGGCCGCGCCCCAGGCCTGCGAGCAGCCGGTGGCGTTGGCCCAGTACATCCGATCGCCGTAGAGCTGGGTGAGCAGCTTGGCATAGGGCGTCTCTCCGCAGCCGGCGCAGGCCCCGGAGAATTCGCACAGGGGCTGGCGGAACTGACTTCCCTTCACGGTCTCGACCTTGAATACGTTCTTCTCAGTCAGGGTGAGGCCGTATTTCCAGGCGGGGGAGACGGAGAGCTCCCGGGTCACGGGCTCCATCCGCAGCGCCTTCCCGCTCATGGGGCAGGAGGCGGCGCAGCAGCCGCAGCCGGTGCAGTCCATCTCGCTGATCTGAAGGGAGAAGGAGAGCCCCTTGGCCCCCTTGGCGGGGACGGAGACGAAGTCCCCCGGCGCGCCGGCGGCCTCGGCCTCATCCAGAAGATAGGGCCGGAGGACGGCGTGGGGACAGACAAAGGAACAGCGGTTGCACTGGATGCAGGCCGTGCTGTCCCATACGGGAATCTGGGTGGCGATGCCACGCTTTTCATAGGCGGTGGTGCCCAGGGGCATGGTGCCGTCCTCGTATCCGGCGAAGGCGGAGACGGGGAGACGGTCGCCCTGCTGGGCGTTGCAGGGGCGCAGGATGCGGCGGATGAAATCGGGGACCTCCTCCTCCGCCGGTTTGGGGAGATCGGCGCAGGTCTTCCAGCTCTCCGGGATGGAGACCTCTGTCACATGCTCCGCACCCTGGTCGATGGCGGCCAGATTCATCTGCACGACCTTCTCGCCCTTCTTGCCGAAGGTCTTCTCGGCGGCCTTCTTCATATAGCCGGCGGCTTCCTCCATGGGGATGATGTCCGCCAGACGGAAGAAGGCGGCCTGCAGCACCATGCTGGCATGGTCCCCCAGGCCCAGGCGGTGGGCGATGGCGTTGGCGTCGATGATGTACAGCCGGGCGTTTTTCTCCGCCAGTCCCCGTTTGACCGCCGGGGGAAGCTCCCGCTCCAGCTCCTGGGGCGTCCAGCGGCAGTTCAGAAGGAAGGTTCCGCCGGGCTTCAGCTCGGAGATGATGTCGTATTTATCCAGGAAGGACTGGTTGTGGCAGGCGACGAAGTCCGCCTCCTTTACCAGGTAGGACGAGAGGATGGGCTCCTCCCCAAAGCGCAGATGGCTTCGGGTGATGCCAAAGGACTTCTTGGTGTCGTACTCGAAATAGGCCTGGGTATACAGCTCCGTGTTGCTGCCGATGATCTTGATGGAGTTCTTGTTGGCGCCCACGGTGCCGTCGCTGCCAAGGCCCCAGAATTTGCAGCTGACCATCTTCTTGTGAACCAGGGGCAGGGGGGGACCCACCGGCAGGGAGCGGTGGGTGACGTCGTCCTCGATGCCGACGGTGAAGCCTGTGAAGGGCCGGTCGGAGCGCAGGTGGTCGAAGACCGCTTTGATCTGGGCGGGGGTGGTGTCCTTGGAGGAGAGACCATAGCGCCCGCCGCAGATGTAAGGCGCGTCGGGACGGTTGGCGTAAGCGCCGCAGACAGTCAGGTACAGCGGGTCGCCCACGGCGCCCATCTCCTTGCAGCGGTCCAGTACGGCCAGCTTTTTCACCGTCTTGGGCAGGGCGGACAGGAAGTGCTCCGCCGAGAAGGGGTTGAAGAGATGCACCTGAAGGAAGCCCACCTTCTCGCCCGCCGCGTTGAGGTGGGCCACCGTCTCCCGGGCGGTTCCGCTGACGGAGCCCATGGCGACGACGGCTCGTTCCGCGTCGGGAGCGCCGTAGTAGTTGAAAAGGTGGTAATCCTGGCCGGTGACGGCGTTGATCTGACGCATGTAGTCCTCCACGACGTCCGGCAGCGCGTCATAGAAGCGGTTGTTGGCCTCTCGGAACTGGAAGTAGACATCCGGATTCTGAACGGTGTTCCGCAGGGAGGGATGGTAGGGATTCAGGGCGGATTCCCGGAACCGGCGGACGGCGGCCCAGTCCAGGAGCTTGCCGAACTCCTCATAGGGGATGGTCCGGATTTTCTGAATCTCGTGGGAGGTGCGGAACCCGTCGAAGAAGTGCAGGAAGGGGATACGGGTTTTGATGGCCGCCAGATGGGCCACGCCGGCCAGGTCCATGACCTCCTGCACGCTGCCGGTGGACAGCATGGCAAAGCCGGTCTGGCGGCAGTTCATCACGTCGCTGTGGTCGCCGAAGATGGACATGGCGTGGGTGCCCACGGTGCGGGAGGCCACGTGAAGCACCGCCGGCTGCCGGGTGCCGCTGATGCGGTGCATCACCGGGATCATCAGCATCAGCCCCTGGGAGGAGGTGAAGGTGGTGGCCAGGGAGCCGGCTTCCAGCGCGCCGTGAACCGCGCCGATGGCCCCGGCCTCCGACTGCATCTCCACCAGATTGACGGGCTGGGTAAAGAGGTTCTTCCGCCCGTTGGCGGACCACTCGTCCGTTTTTTCCGCCATGGGGGAGGAGGGCGTGATGGGATAGATGGCCGCCACTTCGGAAAATGCGTAGGCCACGTACGCCGCGGCTTCGTTGCCGTCCGCTACGATGAAATTCGTTCCACTCATTTTGCCGGACTCCTTTTTTGTAATATGGAGGCATTGTCTGATATAGACAAAATGCCTGCGTCTCTATAGGAACCATATCACCATTTTGACGAAATGTCAATGTCTGTAAATCGGCGGAACCGGCTTGCGGAAGAAAATGTCAGAGGGGATACCACCCGGCGAAGAGCTTGATCATGGCGGGCATGAAGGCCATGGCGCACAGATAGCGCACCAGCTGCAACACGGCCACCTTGGGCGCTTCGCCGCCCTGCTCCAGGGAGACCAGGGCCATGTCCGACATCCCCGCCGGCACCGAGGCGAAGAGGCTGGTGGGCAGGTCCAGATCATTGGTCTTATAAAGCAGAAACCCCAAAACGTAGTTGACCGCCACGCAGTTGACCGCCACCATCACCGCCGGCAGCGCCAGCTCCCGGAAGTGCAGAATGTCCGCCAGGGTGATGGTCACGCCGATGTTGACCCCGGCCAGGCACTGGGCGGCCAGCTTCATCCCCTTGGGGAGATAGGCCTCTCCGCTGCGGATGTTGTAGGCGGCCACGGCGAACATGGGCAGAACCATCGCTCCCGCCGGAAAGCCGCTGAGCTTTCCCAGCGCGCCGGCAAGGGCGACGATGGCCAGCGTAATGGCCATGTGTTTTCCGTCCCGAAGTTTCCGGCCGCCGCCGGGAAGATCTCCCGCGTCCCGGCTCTGCTTTTCCGGGGCGAAGCGGGCGCAGATCCTGGCGTCCAGCTGGGGGAGAATCAAAATGGCGATGAGATAGCGCACCAGCTGCAAGGCCGTGGACTGGGCCGGGTCCGCCCCTACGTCCGCCGAGATCAAAGCCACGTCCGTCATGCCGCCGGGCATGGAGGACAGCAGCGCCGTGGCTGTGTCCACCGGCGCGGTGTGGTGAATCAATAGTCCCGTGCAGAAGGTGAGAAACACGATGCCGCCGAAAAGCTGAAGGGAGGGCTTTCCAATGCTCCGCAGCTCCTTCAGGTCGCTCCGGCTGATGCGCTGTCCGACAAAGCCGCCGGCCACCGCTTGGACGCAGGTTTTCACAAATCGGGGAAAATAGCCGTATCCCGTGGCGATCTGAAAGATTCCCACCAGAAGAATCGCCCCCGCCATGGCCCCGGCGGGCACCCGCAGCTTGTACAGCGCCCAGGCGCCCGCCGCGCCAATCAAAAGGGTAATCAACAGCCGTGTCAGCAATGGATTCCCCTCCTCACGGCACCAGAAGGTCCACAATCCGGCTGAGGTCCTCCGCCTCCTCCAGGGACAAAATGGCCTCCATAGACGCCTCCACCCGCTCCGGCGGCAGCAGCCGTCCGGCGCAGGCGCGGTATTTTTCCCGAAGCTCCTCCAGACGAAGGGGATCGTGAAGGGGATGCCCCTTTGAGAAGCGGACGCTGTTTTCATAGCGCCGCCCGTCCCGCAGGAGGAGGACCACCGTCTGCTGCCCGGCGCCGGAGGCCGGGGTGTCCACGATCCGCTCCATCATCTCCACGCTGTCCGCCCGGGTGATCCGGTCCTCTGCGTACTGCCGGAGCGTGAGCTCCCCGTCCAGCAGCGCCAGGGCGATGCCGTAGCTGAGGCTGTACCGGGCCTCCAGATCGGTTTTGGGCAGGCGGTAGCGGTAGGTGGGCTTATCCATCTGCAAGTCCACCAGGACCCGTTCCACCTCTTCCGGCCGGATGCCGTACCGCTCCCGCAGCTCCAGCACGGCCTGCAGCACCTTGTGGTGAGCCCAGCAGTTGGGATAGGGCTTGATGGTGATGCCCGGGTCCAGCAGCCGGGGCGTTTTTCCCAGGTCCTCCGTCAGTTGGCCGATCTCATAGCTGCCGGGGCCGCACAGGGCGTCCATCAGGCCGAAGCGCCCCTCCAGGGGCTGGGGATCGGCGGTAAAGCCCTCCTTGGCGAGATAGGCCGCCGTGACGCCGTTCCGGCTGGCGTTTCCGGCGTGAAGGCCCATGCCCATGTTCCCGATGTTCTGGCTGAGCCCGCCGCCCAGGGTGGCGGCGATGCCCAGGGCCCTTTGGGCGGTCTCCAGGTCCAGCCCCAGAAGCTTGGCGGACTGTGCGGCGCCCGCCACGGCGCCGAAAAAGCCTGTGGGGTGCCAGCCCCGCTTGCGCATTTCCCAGGCCTCCGCCGTGACGGCGTTCAGCCGCTGGAACACTTCATAGCCCATGACCTGGGCCGTCAGAATCTCCCTGCCGGAAATGTGACGCTCCTCTCCCAGGGCCAGCAGGCCCGGCACCACGGTTACGGAGGGGTGGGAGGGGCCGGAATCGTCAAAGCAGATGGTGTGGGCCAGAATGCCGTTGGCAAAGGCGGCGTTTTCCACCGTCAAACGCTGCCCGGTTCCGATTACCCGGCAGTTACCCTGGGACCCAATCCCCTGAAAATAGCGCCGGACGATGCCGCTGCGGGGCTCCGCCGCCTCCGCCAGAGCCGCGCCCACGCAGTCCAGAAAATGGCGCTTCGCCAGTTCGACCGCCTGGGGCGGAAGGTCCTCAAAGCGTACTTGCAGTACGTAACGCATCAGTTCCTTGGTGTATTCCTTCATGGGTCTCTCCTTTCTGTTTTCAGCCCTTGTCTTTTCACGCTGACTTGATTATAATGGGAGCGGTCATAGAAGTAAAATACATTATTTTCGGATAAACAATAGAATTATTCTATGGAGGGTCTTTATATGAACAACAGCGATTGGGAGATTCTGGTGACCCTGGCCCAAAAGCGCAACATCACAAAAACGGCGGAGGTCCTCTTCCTGGCCCAGCCCTCGCTGTCCTACCGGCTGCGCCGGATTGAGGCGGAGTTCGGCGTCTCTCTGTTTGACCGGGTTCCCTCCGGCGTGACGCTGACGCCCCAAGGCGAGCGGCTGGCGGCCTATGCCCAGGACATGCGCCTGCGTTACCGGGCTCTGCGGGACGATCTGTCCGACATGGCGCCGGTTTTGTCCGGGACGCTGCGGCTGGGCGTTGGAAGCGCGTTTGCCAACGCGGACCTGCCCCAGCTCCTGCGGAGCTTTGGCCGGCGCTATCCCGCTGTGACCATCAACCTCAAGACCAGCCGCAGCAGCCAGGCATACCGCTCCCTGGTGGAGGGGGAGGTGGACATCGCCATCGTCCGGGGAAGTCCGCAGTGGAGCGAGGAGCGGCACCTTCTGCGGGAGGAGCCGGTGTGCCTGGCCGCCAGAACGCCCATCCCCTTTGCGGACCTGCCCCGCCGCCCCCAGATTCTGGTTCCCCCGTCGGACACCCACGCCAGCAACATCCGCTGGTGGCAGGAGCACTTTTCCGTTCCGCCTCTGGTGCTGATGGAGGTGGACAACATGGAGACCGGCCTGCGGATGGTGCAGCAGGACCTGGGGTGGATGCTGGTTCCCACCCTGCTTTTGAAAAGCGCGCCGGACCTCTTCCGCCAGCCGCTTTTGTGGAAGGACGGCAGTCCCTATATTCGCCAGACCTGGGCGCTGTGCCGCTCCTCTGTCAAGAGGGGCAGGCTGGCCGCCGCCTTTTTGGATTTTTTGGTGGAGGCGGAGAAGGGAGAGCATCCTCTGGATTGAGAAGGCGCGGAGAATGGGCAGAGGGATTTTTCCGCAGGAAGCCGCGAAAGGAACCCGAGGCGGATTCCTTTCGCGGCTTCTTTTCTTTTCAGAGAGAGTGGGTGTGTTATTTAGGAAGGGGAGAATTCTCCGCCGTCAGGCCAGGTCCGGGAGGCGCTCCAGGGTTTCAACCCGAAGGATGCCGTCCATCAGCGCCTCCGCCCGCCTCCGGCCCAGGGCCGGGACGGTCAGGTCGAAGAACTTGTCCCGTTCCCGCTCCGGGGACAGCGGCACAGCCACGCTGCCGGACATATCGTCCACCTGGCAGGACAGCGTTTCACCGTTCTCCAGCGTCACGGTCATCCGGCTGCCCCAGCGCTGGGGATAGCGGCGGGTGAAGTCCTCGCTGGAGACTACTTTCGTGGCCTGGGCCACCCGGCGGACCTGGGGGTCCTCCAGCAGGTCCCGGCAGAATTCGCCCCGGGTTACCTGCCCCCGGGCAAAGGCGGCGGCACAGGTGAAGGGAATGCTGAATTTCGCCTCCACGGGGCTTTCCGGGTATTTTGCAAAGCCGCATTGCAGGACGCCCACCTCATAGGTCTCCACCAGAACGGAGCGAATCTGCTCCGGACGGAGGCCGTGCTCCTCCCGCAGGCGCAGGGCGGCGTCAATGGCGTGGTGCGTGGTGCGGCAGCAGGGATAGGGCTTCTTGTCGATCTTGGTGATCTCATAGTCTTGTCCCAGTCCGGCGGTGAGCCGGGAGAGGTCAAAGCGGTCGCTGACGGCGGGATAGAGTCCCCCGTCCTGGGCGTCCAGAATGTGGGCGGGACCGGTCATACCGGCCTTGGCCAGCAGGCAGGCGGACACGCCGTTGAGAACCGCCCGGGCGGGGTGGAGCTTCTTGCAGGTGGCTCCCTCCGCCAGGAAGGCCCACAGGCCGCTGGACTGGGTGCCCGCCATGCCGAAGGCGCTGAGGGTCTGGTCCTCGTTCAGGCCCAGCAGTCTCGCGGCGGCCGCGGCGGCGCCGAAGGTACCGATGACCCCCGTCGTATGCCAGCCCCGCTTGCGGTTGCTGGCCACGTCCATGCCCAGGCCCACCCGGCCCATGACCTCATAGCCCGCCGCGACGGCCTCCAGAAAGACCCGCCCGCCGGCGCCGAGAGCGTCGGCAAGGGTCCAGGCGGCAGGGATGACCACCGCGCCCACGTGGGACTTGGAGCCGGTGTGTACGTCGTCCAGCTCCAGCTCGTGGGAGAGGAGGCCGTTGCACAGCAGTGCGTTGAACAGCCCGGTCCGCCGGCCCTGTCCCCAGGCGGCGGCCTCGAGACCGTTTTTTCCCAGTCCGGCCCAGTCCTCATAGGCTTGAAGGATGGAGCGGATTTCGGGGGACTCCGCCGCCCCCAGCGCCGCGCCCAGGTTATCCAGCACGCAGCGGCGGGCGGCGTCCAGCGCCGGTTCCGGCAGGTCCTCCAGCCGGAGGCGGCAGGTGAAGCGGGCAAGCGCTCTCAGTTCCTCCGCCATGTCTCAAATATCCAGGGAGTTGTACTTCTCAATGTAGTTGAGAAGGCCGCCCTCGTTGATGATCTTGACTTCTTTTTCCGACAGGGTGAAGGGCATGGCAAAGGCGGGGTCGTTGACCTTCTTGATGACCCGGCCCTTCACGTCCACGAACAGCTCGTCCCCCTCTTCGATGCGGTCGGTGTCGCACTCGATGAGCAGCATGCCGTTGTTGATGGCGTTGCGGTAGAAGATGCGGCCAAAGGACTTGGAGAGCACCGCGCCCACGCCGGCCAGCTTGATGATGATGGGGGCGATCTCCCGGCTGGAGCCGCAGCCAAAGTTCCGGTCCGCGACGATGAAGTCGTCCGCCTTCACGCCCTTTACAAAGTCGGGCCGGGCGTCCTCCAGCACGTGCTTGGCGTATTCCTGGGGATTGGCCCGCAGGGAGATGAGACGGCCGGGGGCGATGGAGTCGGTGCTGACGTTGGAGCCGAATTTCCAGGCTCTGCCCTGGATGGAATCTCTAATCATATCAATTACTCCTTCCGAATCGTTCAACCCATGACTTCGCGGGGATCGGTGATATAGCCGGTCAGGGCGGTGGCGGCGGCGGTGGCGGGGCTGGAGAGATAGATGCTGGCGGTGGGGTTGCCCATGCGGCCCTTGAAGTTGCGGTTCTGGGTGGCGACCACCACCTCGTTGTCCGCGGGGATGCCCTGATGCACGCCCATGCAGGGGCCGCAGTTGGGGGCCTCGATCATGGCTCCGGCCTCCGCCAGGGTCAGCAGAGTGCCGTCCTTCAGGCACTCCTTGAAGACGTAGGTGGAGTTGGGAATGACCAGCAGGCGGGTGCCCTTGGCGACTTTTTTGCCCTTGAGAATCTCGGCGGCCACCCGCAGGTCCTCCACCCGGCCATTGGTGCAGCTGCCGATGTAGATCAAATCCACATGCTCGTGGCTGCAATTTTTGGCCAGGTCCACGTTCTCCACATAATGGGGCTTGGAGACCAGGGGCTCCAGGGCGGCGGCGTCAATGTCAATGACCCGCTCAAAATCGGCGTCGTCGTCGCCCCGGATTTCCACGTAGTCCGCCTCCCGGCCAAACTTCTTCAGGTATTCCCGGGTGTGCTCGTCCGTCTCCATGATGGCGTTCTTCGCGCCCACGTCCACGCCCATGCTGGTGATGGTCAGGCGGCCCTCCATGGAAAGGCTGGCGATGGTGTCCCCCCGGAATTCCAGGGACTTATAGATCGCCTGATCCGACTTGATGATGCTGGCCAGCTTCAGCATGATGTCCTTGGCGTACACGCCCTTGGGCAGCTTGCCGGTGACGTTGATCCGGAAGGTCTCCGGCACCTTGATCCAGGTCTGCCCGAAGCGGGTCACGGCCACCATGTCGGTGGAGCCGCAGCCTGTGGCGAAGCAGCCGTAAGCGCCGTGGACGGTGGTGTGGGAGTCGCCCACGATGCAGACGGAGCCGCATTTCAGAAAGTTCTCGTACACATGGGCGTGGACGTGGCCGGTGCCGCCCTCCTCCCAGTGGCAGCCGTGCTCCAGGGCGTACCGGCGGCAAAGGGCGTGCTCGTTGGCGACCTCTTTGGTGGACTCGGGGCCGAACTCGTTGGCGAAGAGCAGCCGTTCCGGGTCGAACACCGGGTCCTTGTCATATCCCCGCTCCTGCATCAGGCGGACCAGCAGGGGGCCGGAGCCGTCGTGCAGGGCGGCGAAGTCCACGTTGACCACCACCGTCTCCCCGGCCTTCACGGCGTGGCCCATATTTTTGCTGATGATCTTTTCTACGAGTGTCTGTCCCATCATTCATACTCCTATCTTAAAAATATTCGAAATTTTATAGATACTCAACGGCGCAGGGCGGCGATCAGCTCCCCGGCGCCGGGCAGCGCGTCAAAGCGGCGGAGGATGTCCGCGATCTGCTGAATCTGGGCGGAGGTGTAAAAGGGCTCCAGATTGTCCATGAATTTCTTCTGTACGGCGGCGGGGTCCAGGGGATTCTGGGCGGTGCCCATCTCATAGCGCTGGTCCCGGACAAAGCGCCGGCCGTCCTTCAGTGTCACGGTGAGGAAGCCGGGGAAGTAGCCCGGGTTGCGCTTGGAGTTGTCGTCCACGCACTGAATCCGGTCCATCAGGCCGCAGAGCTGGGGGTCCTGCGCGTACTTCAAATCAATCTCCCAGGGGCTGACCCGGCCCTTCGCCGCCGCCACGGCCACTACATATGGAAGACTGAACCGCATGATATAATCCGTGTTGGGCCGGGTTTTGCTCTCCCGGGGGGTGCAGACAATGGGATAGCAGCGGCTTTCAATGCGGCACTCGGCGGAGTCGATGTCCTCCGCAGTAAAGCCCTCCTCCCGCTGGAGGGCGAGCATGCAGTCGATGAAGGAGTGGGTCATGTGGCAGACGGGATACAGCTTGACGGTGATCTCCGTGGTGTGCCAGACCTCTCCCAGGTCGGAGAAGGCCTCCTCCAGACCGTCCGTTCCGCCGCAGTGGGTTTTCCACATTCCAAATTCGCCCTCGAACACCTCCCGGGGGCCGGTGAAGCCATTGCGGGCCAGGCTCAGAGCATAGATGGCGCTGTGGGCGGCCCAGCCGGGGTGCATCTTCTTCACCCAGCTGCCGTCCCGCAGGAACTCCTGCAAGGCCGCCGCCTGGCTGCCGCAGATGCCCAGGGCGTTGACCAGCGTCTCCCGGCTGTCGCCCAGAAGGCGGGCCGCCGTGCAGGCCGCCGCGAAGGGGGCCACAATGCCGGTACCGTGGAAGCCCACGTCGTGAAAACGGCCCTTTGCCGCCAGCGCCAGGCGGACAATGATCTCCCAGCCTGCGAGAATGGCCTCCATCATTTGCCGTCCGGTGGCCCCGCACTGCTCGCCCACGGTCAGGGCTGTGCTGACGACCGCCGCGCTGGGGTGGACGATGCCGCCCACGTGGGTGTCGTCATAATCCGCGCCGTGGATCAAAGCGGCGTTGTATAGAACCGCGTCCGCCAGGCGGGCCTTTTCCTCCGTGCCCCACAGCGTGCAGCAGGGCACGGAGCCCATCTCCTTCAGCGCGCCGCGGACCGCCTTGGCATGGTCCATATCCTGACAGGACATCGCCACGCCGAAAGTGTCCATCAAAAGCAGTTTTCCGTATTCCACCACAGCCTCCGGCGCCTTTGAGAGGCTGGGAGACAGAGCAAACTCTGCGATTCTCTGCGAAATGGCCGTCTGGTTCTGGGTCCCCATATACGCCCGCCTTTCCTGACACGATCAATTTATTTCCCCGAGGGGATTTTTTATAGATAGATGATATAATAAGGGTAATATAAGGAGAAATGAAAGTCCAATATTCTTTCTGCGTGCCCGCTATTGCTTTTTTGCACAGGCGCGAAAAAAGCGCCCCCGAAGGGACGCTCATGTCTTTGCCGGCGTTTCTTCCTGGACCGGCCGGTGGCCCAGGGCTTTCAGCATCAGCCGCTTCAGCTGCCCGGCGGCGTGGGACAGGTTCTTGCCATTCAGCGTGGCGATGCCGATGGTCCAGCTGGCCTCCAGCTCCGGGTCCATTTGATAGTGCTCAATAGGGCCTTGCTCCGTCCGGGTGCAGCTCTCCGGCACCAGCGCATAGGCAAGGCCGTTGTAAGCCAGCATGGCCGCGGTATAATTGTTGCGGGTCTGGAAAATCACCTGGGGCTCAAAGCCCACCCGGCGGAAGACCCGGTCGCAGACCACCCGGCTCTTCTGGCTGGGATAGCCCAGAATGAAGCGCCTGTCCCGGAATTTTTCCAGCTGGACATAGCGCGTCCCCTCCTTCTCATAGCCGTACAGGGGAGCGAAGGCGTCCTCCCGGGGGGCCACCAGGACCAGCCGCTCCGTCATCAGCGGCTCAAAGGCGATGCCCCGGCCCAGGGCCGGCTGGCTGACCACGGCGAAATCCAGCCGCTGGTTCAAAAGACCTATGGACAGGTCCGCCGTGCTCATCTCGTGGAGCTGGATGGAAATGTTGGGATAGCGGCGGTGAAACTCCGGCAGGACGGAGGGCAGCACCTGCTGGGAGCGGTTGGAGCCCATGCCGATGTCGATGGTGCCGCTGTATACCCCGTCTCCGGCGAAGTCAAACCGCAGGTTCTCCTCCTCCTTTAAAATTTCCCTGGCGCGGCGCAGGCAGATTTCCCCGAAGTTGGTGGGAACCGGCCCGTCTCCCGTGGTGATGAACAGCTGCGCGCCCAGCTCCTCCTCCAGCCGCTTGATGTTGCGGGTGACGGAGGAGCGGTTGACCCCCAGGCGTTCCGCCGTCTTCTGGGCGGAGCCGCAGGCGGCGTATTCCACAGCGTATCGAAGCAGAGTGGTGTTCATGAAAATACCTCCGGCGTAGACGCGATACATTCCTGCATGATTCTGGCCAGCTCCAGACAGGGCTGCGACAGGGGGAAATTGGGGGCGTAGGCCGCCACCAGCTCCCAGCTGGCGTTCCAGGCGGGGGGAAAGCGGAAGTAAGCCGTCCGGTACTGCTTGGAATAATGGCGGGCAAAGCTCTTGGGCGCGAAGGCGGCGCCGATTCCGTCCGCAGTCAGGGCCAGCGACGTGGCGAAGCTGGCGGTGGAGAAGAAAATCTTGGGAACGATGCCGGCCGCCGCGCAGATATTGTCCGCCACCTGGCGGCTGCGCTGGTTGGGAGTCAGCATGTTGAAGGATTTCCGGGACATGATTTCCGCAGTGACAAGGGGGAGGGAATCGCCCTTGGCGGAGGCGGACAGATAGTCCGGGTCATCCGGAGGGACGGCGAGATAGATTTCCTCCCGAAATAAGGAGACGTATTCCAGGTCGTAATCCCGAAAGGGACGGTGAAGCACGGCCAGGTCCAGCCGCCCCTCCCAGGTTAGCTGCTCCAGCTGGGCGGAGGAGTTCTCCAGCAGCCGCAGGTCCATCATGGGGAAACGCCGGTGATACAGCTTTAAAAGGCCCGGCAGAAGCAGCCTGCCCTGAAAGGGCGTGACGCCCAAAGTGACGCGGCCCCGCTGGGTGCCGGCGGCCTCGCCGATCTCGTATTCCATCCGCTGGTAGGCCTGCTTCATCCGCTCCGCAGCAGCCAGATAGGCCGCTCCGGCCTCCGTCAGCCGCAGTCCGCCCTGCCCCCGGTGGAAAAAGACGGTGTCATATTCCGCCTCAATTCGGTGCAGCGCCTGGGTGAGAGACGGCTGGGCAATAAAGAGCTGTTCCGCCGCCTTGGTAATGCTGCCGCACCGCGCGATGGTAGAGACATACAAAATTTCCCGGTCCGTCATCCCGATACCCCCGTTTTTGAAAACAGCGCCGGCTTTGACAAGCGCCCTCTGAATGTGTATTTTAAAAAGAGCGCCGCAGAGCCTCCGCCAGCCGTTTGATTCTAATACAAATCCGCCGGACATGCCACTGGTAAGCTTTGGATGGTCCCGCTTATTATAGCATCTGACCGCAATACTTGCAAGCCAGGCCGAATACTTTGTGCAAAAAAGCTATGCCCCCTGTGAAATATAAGTATTTGAGTCGAAAAAACAATCCATTTATAATGTGAGCATCAAGACGCGGCGCACCAGCGGGCGGCAGGGCTTTTGAGAGGACCTTCGGCCCCGTTTGTCAATCATGAACAGGATAAGGAGTAGAGGTATGAAGTACGATTTTGACGAGATCATCGACCGGCACAACACAGGCTCCTCCAAGTGGGACAATGTGGGCGTCCGGGTCGGAAACCCGGAGGCGCTGCCCATGTGGGTGGCGGATACCGACTTCCGCTGTCCGCAGCCGGTGGTGGATGCTGTGCTCCAGCGTGCGGCGCATCCCGTCTATGGCTATCCCTTTGTCACGCCGGATTTCAAGAAGGCCACTGTGGACTGGGTGGCAAAGCGCCACGGCTGGAAGATGGACCCGGACTGGCTGGTGTTCGCCACCGGCATCGTACCCGTGTTCAACACCATGATTCAGGCCCTGACCGAGGAGGGGGACCAGATCATCATCTCCCGCCCGGTCTATCATCCCTTCGGCTTCGCCATTGAGGACAACCACCGGGAGATCAGCGACAACAGCCTGCTCTACCAGGACGGCCGCTATACCATCGATTTTGACGACCTGCGCCGCCGGGCGGCGGACCCCAGGGCCAAGCTGATGATCATCTCCAATCCCCACAACCCGGTGGGCCGGGTCTGGACGCCGGAAGAGCTGGCGGAGATGTCCTCCATCTGCGCGGAGAACGGCGTGGTGGTCATCTGCGACGAGATTCACTCGGACCTGGTGCTCTACGGCCACAAGCATACGCCCATGGGCATGCTGGGCAGCGAGAAGGAGCGGAACAATGTCATCACCTGCTACGCGCCCTCCAAAACCTTCAACTGCGCCGGACTGCGGGGCTCCGCCGTGGTGGTTCCAAATCCCGAGCTGCGGAAGCTGCTGAACGACCGCTTCAAGATGAACCGCAGCATTCAGCAGAACATCTTCGCCGTTCCCGCCCTGGTGGCCGCCTATACCCAGTGCGAGGACTATCTGGAGCAGCTGCTGCCCTATCTGGAGAAGAACGTGGACTTCCTGCGGAGCTATCTCCAGGAGAAGATGCCCAAGATCAAGCTGGTGGAGCCGGAGTCCACCTATCTGATGTGGCTGGACTGCACGGAGCTGGGCATCAGCGGCGACGAGCTGGCCCATTTCATCATCCACGAGTGCAAGGTCGCGGTGAGCCGGGGCGACGGCTTCGGCCAGGAGGGCAAAAACTTCATCCGCCTGAACATCGGCTGCCCCACCTCTGTGCTGAAGCAGGGACTGGACCAGATTTACCAGCAGTACAAATTGAAATTTTAAGGAGGTTTCCATTATGCCCAGAGCCGCTGCGGGAGACCGCTTCCCGGACCTTGCCTTTGAGACCTATTCCGGCGAGCGCTGCACCGTTTACGAGGTGGTGCGCCGCAGGAAGCACACCGTCTTTTGGGTCATGCGGTTTATCGGCTGCCGCTTCTGCCAGTATGACATAGACATGCTTGCATGGCAGTATGCCCGCTTTACCGACAAGGACACCCAGGTGTTTGCCGTCCTGCAAAGCAGCCGGGAGTCCATCACCGGCCTGAAAGGGGACTTCCAGGTTCCCTTTGACGTGGTGTGCGACACCGACCACGCCTTCTATCAGGCTCTGGACATTCGTGCCGCCGCCACCAAGGAGGACCGGATGCCCACCAGCCCGGAGGGACTCGCCCAACTGAAAGCCAAGCAGGAGGCCGTGGCCGCCCGCGGCTACCAGCGCAAAACCGGCGAGGGGGAGGCCCAGCAGCTGCCCGCCCTGTTTATTGTGGACCAGGAGGGGAAGATTGAATACGCGCACTACGCCGTCAACAGCATTGATATTCCGGACTTTGACGAGATTCTGCGCCTGGTGGACGGGCAGGGGACTGCCTGAGCAGGCCCGTCCGCATATCCTTTTGTGAAGAGGAGAGGAAGCTCTCTTTTTTAAAACAAATACGATGGAGGAATTACAATGAAAAAGTTTCTTGCACTGGCCCTGAGCCTCGTTCTGGTCCTGGCCCTGGCGGCCTGCGGCAACTCCGGAACGGGCAGCAAAGAACCCGCTGGCGGGGACAACTCCAGCAGCTCCGATACCAGCTCCAGCGGCAGCTCCGAACCGCAGGGCAGCGAGCTGGCCTACCCGGAGAAGGACATCACCCTGATCGTTCCCTTTGACGCCGGCGGCGGCAACGATATCTATGGCCGCATCATCGCCAAGATCGCCATGGAGAACGGCTATTTCAACGGCCGGAACATCATCGTGGAGAACCAGCCCGGCGGCGGCGGAGCCATCGGTCAGGCCTATGTGGCCAACACCGCCGAGCCTGACGGCTACACCCTGCTGACCTTCACCGCCTCCGGCATCAGCAACCCCATCTTGAAGGACGTCCCCTTTACCGTGGACGACTTCAAGACCATCATCTGCGCCAACGCCGACCCCGCCGTTCTGGTGGCCCGGGCCGACGCCCCCTTTGACGATCTGGAGGGCCTTCTGGAGTACGCCAAGAGCAACACTCTGATCGCCAACGACTCCGGCTTTGGCACCTCCAGCCACGTCCGTACTCTGGACTGGACCTCCAAGCTGGAGGAGGCCACCGGCACCAAGATCAACTATGACTGCATCCATGTGGACTCCGGCAGCGTCCAGATTTCCGAGCTGATGGGCGGCCATGCCGACCTCACCTGCCTCACCGCCGGCGAGTGCGCCGACGCCATCCTGGAGGGCAACATCAAGGGCATCGCCATCATGGCCAACGAGCGTTTCGAGGGTCTGCCCGACGTTCCCACCTTCAAGGAGCTGGGCTATGAGGGCTTCATCGACGGCGCGGACCGCGCGATCTCCTGCTCTTCCAAGGTGCCCGACGACGTGTACAACTATCTGGTGGAGGAGTTCACCAAGCTCTGCAGCAGCGACGAGTTCATCAACGCCATGAAGGAAGCCAACCTGACGCCCGCCTGCCGTTCCGCCGCCGAGTATCAGGACTTCATCGACATGAAGACTGACCTCTTCATGAGTCTGAAGGATTATCTCCAGGCCGGCGAATAATACCCTACTCACACGGGTTCCTAATCAGATCAGAAGGACTGGGGCGGGCGGAACCGCCCGCCCTGGTCCTTCCCATTTACACAGAGGTACGCAAATGACGAAAAACAAACTGGTCTCCCTGCTGAGTCCTGTTGCCTTTCTCCTCTTCGGCATCTGGATCAAGGTCTCCACGCTGTCTATGAACAAGCGGGACGCCACCTTTCCCTCCCTGGTTTCCTATGTCATCATCGTGATCTCCGTCATCGACCTGATCTCTGAGCTGCGGAAGGCGGAGCACAAGGACTGTTTCAAGGACACCAACATCCTCCGGGTGCTGATGTGTTTGGCCGCCATGTTCCTGTATGTATTCCTGCTGAAGAAAATCGGGTTTTTCTTCGATACGGTTCTGCTGGGCGCCTTTATCATGTGGACGCTGGGTTATAAGCAGTACAAAATCCTGGCCGTCTGCGCCGTGGGAATCTCCGCGGTGGTGTTTGGCGTGTTTTACGGCTTGCTGCATGTCCCCCTGCCCACGCTGTTTCTGTAAGGAGGGTTTGTCAACATGGAAAATATCTTGCTTGGTTTTCAGCAGCTGGCGGACCCTGTTGTACTGCTGACGCTGTTTCTGGGCGTGCTTTTGGGACTGACGGTGGGCGCGCTGCCCGGCCTGAACGACAGCATCACCATCGCCGTGCTGATTCCCGTCACCTTCGGCATGCAGCCCACGCTGGCCTTTGCCCTGCTGGTGGGCATCTACTGTTCCTCCGCCTGCGGCGGCTCCATCCCGGCGGTGCTTCTGGAGATTCCCGGCACCGCCTCCGCCGTGGTGACGGCCTATGACGGCTATCCTTTGAAACAGAAAGGGCATGGTCTCCAGGCGCTGAGCGTGTGCATGACCAGTTCTGTTTTCGGCGGCATCTGCAGCGCCCTGGTTTTGATGTTCCTCTCGCCTGTGCTGGCCTCCGTGGCCCTGAAATTCGGCCCGCCGGAGTATTTCATGCTGGGCATGCTGGGCATCGCCACCGTCATCGGCATGGCGGGCAAGGACTGCTGGAAGCATTTTCTCTCCATGGGCTTCGGCCTGTGGCTCAGCTGCGTGGGCGTCAGCACTTCCACCGGCATGACCCGCTTCACCTTCGGCTCCATGAGCCTGATGGACGGCATTCCCCTGGTGCCCCGGATGATCGGCCTGTTCGGCATTCTCTCCGTGCTGAAGATCGCGGAGAAGGTGGGAAAGAAGTCCGGCGACTGGGACAGCGAGATGGTGGAGGAGGCGGAACACGAGGTCCACGCCAACACCGGCGACAAGGTGGCGTTTCCGGACCGGGCCATGTGCCGCCGTCTGCTGCCCACCTGGCTGCGGGCCTCGGCCATCGGCAACATTCTGGGCTGCCTCCCCGGCGCGGGTATGACCATGGCCATCTTTACCGCCTACGACGTGGAAAAACGGGTTCACCCGGAGAAGAAGTTCGGCACCGGCGAATGGGAGGGCATTGCCGCCCCCGAGGCCGCCAACAATGCCGTGGTGGCCAGCTCCATGGTGCCGCTGCTGTCCCTGGGCATCCCCGGCAACTCCACCGCCGCCCTGTTCATCGGCGCGCTGACCATTCACGGCATGGTGGCGGGCCCCACCCTGTTTACCAAGAACCCGGATATGGCCTACCTGATCATCGTGGCCTTCCTGGTGGGCAACATCATGATGCTTCCTCTGGCGCTGCTGTACTGCAAGTATCTGGCGGCGCAGGTTTTGAAGCTCAATCCCAACGTCCTCTCCGCCGGCATTCTGGCGTTGTGCATGGCCGGCGCCTATGCCTATAAAAACAATCCCTTCCATGTGGGCGTGGCCATTGCCTTCGGCATTGTGGGCTATGTGTTCTACAAGTTCAACATCCCCACCGCGCCCTTTATCCTGGCCAGCATTCTGGGCAGCATGATGGAGTCCAACTTCATCAACAGCCTGGTGTACACCGGCTCGGCCACCATCTTCCTCCAGCGCCCCATCAGCTGCGCGCTGGTGATCGTCTCCGCGGCCTTCATCCTCTGGCCCTGGGTCGGCCCCCTCGTCAAAAAGCTGCTGGGCCGGAACAAGTCCGCCGCCTGATTCCCAGCCGGCAATGCAGACGGCTTTCCCCTTCGCATTGGCGGGGGGAGAGCCGTTTCCATATTCCATGAAATGAAACCGGCGGCGCGACGCCGCCCTTGGAGGTAACGATTTATGGTTGAACTCATTCGTCAGCCGGTCCGCCTGGGACCCGGCGGTCCCCAGGTTTTGACCGGCCCCGCGGCCCTGGAGGCGGGGCGGCAGGAGACCATCGCCTACGGTATTTTGAACGCCCACAACCGCGCCGCCGGCGGCGGCATGAAGCTGAAATTCGACTCCCTCATCTCCCACGACATCACCTATGTGGGCGTGATCCAAACCGCCAGGGCCAGCGGGCTGAAGGAGTTTCCCCTGCCCTATGTGCTGACCAACTGCCACAACTCCCTCTGCGCCGTGGGAGGCACCATCAACCGGGACGACCACATGTTTGGCATGTCCGCCTGCGAGAAATACGGCGGGATCTTCGTCCCCGCCAATCAGAGCGTCATCCATTCCTACGCCCGGGAGACCCTCAGCGGCTGCGGGCGCATGGTGCTGGGGTCCGACTCCCACACCCGCTATGGGGCCCTGGGGACCCTGGGCGTGGGGGAGGGCGGCGGCGAGCTGGTCAAGCAGCTGCTGGGCCGCACCTATGACATCGCCCCGCCGGAGGTCATCGCCGTGTGGCTGAAGGGCCGCCCCCGCCATGGCGTGGGCCCCCAGGATGTGGCCCTGGCCCTGGTGGGCGCGGTGTTTGCCAACGGCTTTGTGAAGAACAAGGTTCTGGAATTCGTGGGTCCCGGAGTGGAAGCGCTCTCCATCGACTTCCGCAACGGCGTGGACGTCATGACCACGGAGACCACCTGTCTCACCTCCGTCTGGCGGACGGACGGCGAGGTGGAGAAATTTTTCCGCGTCCATGGCCGCCCGGAGGACTATCAGACTCTGGACCCCGGGGCCAATGCGTGCTATGATGGAGCTGTGGTTATAGACCTGGATGCGGTGGAGCCGATGATCGCCTTCCCCTTCCACCCCAGCAACGTCTATTCCATCCGCGCCTTCCTGGAGAATCCCGCGGACATCCTGGAGGAGGTGGAGCGGAAGGCGCAGACCCAGATTGCCAACCCCAATCTCCGGCTGGACCTGCGGAGCAAGCTGCGGGACGGCCGCTTCCGGGTGGATCAGGCGGACATCGCCGGCTGCTCCGGCGGCGGCTTCGAGAACCTGGTGCACGCCGCCCGCATTATGGACGGCAAGGCCATTCCCAACGAGTTTTTCACCATGAGCGTCTATCCCGCCAGCGGCCCGGTGCTGATGGAGCTGCTGCGGACCGGCGTGGCCGGGAAGCTGATCTCCGCCGGGGCGATTCTCAAGCCCTCCTTCTGCGGGCCCTGCTTCGGCGCGGGAGACGTGCCCTCCAACGGGTCCATCGCCATCCGGCACACCACCCGCAACTTCCCCAACCGGGAGGGGTCCAAGCCCAAGGAGAATCAGATGGCCTCCGTGGCCCTGATGGACGCCCGGTCCATCGCGGCCACCGCCGTCAACGGCGGCTGGCTCACCCCCGCCACCGAGGTGGACTACGACGACTCCACGCCGGAGTACCACTATGACAAGACCCTGTACGCCAAGACGGTCTACAACGGATTCGGACACCCCAAGCCGGAGACGGAGCTGCGCCTGGGTCCCAACATCACCGACTGGCCGGAGATGATCGCCCTCCAGAAAAACGCGCTGCTGGAAGTGGTCTCCGTGATTCCCGACAGTGTGACCACCACCGACGAGCTGATTCCCTCCGGGGACACCTCCTCCTACCGCTCCAACCCGATCCGCATGGCGGACTTCACCCTCTCCCGCCGGGACCCTGCCTATGTGGACCGGGCCAAGGCGGTGCGGGACCTGGAGCTCTCCCGCCAGAGCGGGAAGCCCTCGCCGGAGCTGGAGACCCTGGCCCGGCAGGTGCTGGACGCTGTGGGCCTGTCCGGGGACGCGGCCTCCTTCCTGGGGGAGACCTGCCTTGGCAGCGTGGTCTGCTCCAACCGGCCCGGCGACGGCTCCGCCAGAGAGCAGGCGGCCTCCTGCCAGCGGGTGCTGGGGGGACTGGCCAATATCTGCGTGGAGTACGCCACCAAGCGCTACCGTTCCAATCTGGTCAACTGGGGCATGATTCCCTTTACCTGGGACGGAGACCCGGCGGAGCGGTTCTCCCCCGGGGACCGTATCTTCATCCCCGGTGTTTACGAGGCGGTGCGGTCTCAGGCGGCGCGGGTGGAGGCCTGGCTCATTCCCGCCGGCGGTTCCGCCGAGAAGATCACCCTGGAGCTGAAGGCGCTTGCCCCGGAGGAGGCCGCCATCATTCTGGCGGGCTGCCTCATCAACTACTATGCCGGCGCGTCGGACTGAGGACGGCGCCGCAGAGGAAAGGAGAAGCTGGAAAACGATGATTGTGAAGAAAGCTGCCGTCTCCGGCACAATGGAATCCAGCGACATCATGGTGACGGTTGCCCCCAACGAGGGCGGCGGCATCGAGATCGACCTGAACAGCACGGTGGAAAAGCAGTTCGGCGCCGCCATCCGCGCCGCCATTACCGAGACCCTGGAGGCGCTGGGGATTCAGGATGCCCGGGTCGCCGCGGTGGATAAAGGCGCGCTGGACTGCGTCATCCGGGCCCGGGTGAAGGCCAGCGCCTTCCGGGCCTGCGAACGGGACGACTATGTGTGGGAGGTACGGAAATGAAACGGCTGAGACGTACCATGCTCTTTGTGCCGGGCAACAACCCCGGCATGATTAAGGACGCCGGAATCTACAGTCAGGACTCCATCATGTTTGATCTGGAGGACTCGGTGTCCCTGGCGGAGAAGGACGCCGCCCGCTTCCTGGTGTACCAGGCCCTGCTCAGCATGGACTATGGGGACAAGGAGCTGGTGGTTCGGATCAACGACCCCGCCACGAAGACCGGGCGGGACGACCTGGAGGCCATTGTCCGCACCCGGCGGGCCGTGATCCGCCTGCCCAAGACGGAGCGGGCCGAGGACGTGCTGGCCTGCGAGGCGGAGATCGCCCGCATTGAGCGGGAGAGCGGCATCGAGGAGGGGTCCACCCTCATGATGGCCGCCATTGAGAGCGCCGCCGGCGTGCTGAACGCGGAGAAGATCGCTTTCTCCAGCAAGCGCCTCACCGGCATCGCCCTGGGGGCGGAGGATTACGTCACCGACCTGAAGACCAGCCGTTCTCCCGGCGGCATCGAGCTGCTCTTTGGCCGCAGCATGATTCTCCTGGCCGCCAGGGCCGCCGGAATCGACGCCATTGACACCGTGTACAGCGACGTGAACAACGAGGAGGGCTTCCGGGCCGAGGTGGAGCTGATTCACCAGCTGGGCTTTGACGGAAAGTCCATCATCAATCCCAGACAGATCAAAACCGTCCACGAGGTCTATACCCCCACGGAGAAGGAGATTCAAAAGGCCCTGGCCGTGATGGAGGCCATCGAGGAGGCCAACCGGAAGGGCTCTGGCGTGATTTCCCTGAACGGGAAGATGGTGGACAGGCCCATTGTTCTGCGGGCCCAGCGGGTTCTGGCCCTGGCCAAGGCCGTGGGCGCGCTGCGAGAGGAGGCTGACATTCATGACTGAGCGGTATATTCCGCACCTGGAGGAGCTGGGCGCCCTGGGCGGACCCTTTTCCGATGAGAATCTGGGCAAGAGCTATTCCACCCTGGCGGAGCGCAAGGAGTCCTACAGCAAGATTGTCCCCTCGCTGGAGGAGGCGGTTCGTCTCTCCGGCCTGCGGGACGGCATGACGGTCTCCTTCCACCACCATTTCCGCAACGGTGACTACATCGTCAACCAGGTGATGGACAAGCTGGCGGAGATGGGCTTTCGGAACCTGACGCTGGCCGCCTCGTCCCTGACGGACTGCCACGCCCCGTTGATCCGCCACATCCAAAACGGCGTTATCCGCCGGATTGAGACCTCCGGCCTCCGGGGGGAGCTGGCGGACGCCATCTCCGGCGGGCTGATGGAGATTCCCGTGGTTTTCCGCAGCCACGGCGGCAGAGCCAAGGCCATTGAATGCGGAGAGCTGCCCATCGACGTGGCCTTTTTGGGCGCGCCCTCCTGCGACCCCTACGGCAACGCCAACGGCTACAGCCGGGACGTGGACGGCGGCGTCATGTGCGGCTCCATGGGCTACGCCAAGTGCGACGCCCAGCACGCGGCCAAGACGGTTATCCTGACCAACCATATCGTCCAGTACCCCAACGCCCCTTTCGGCATTCCCTCCACCGACGTGGACTACATTGTGGAGGTGCCCCAGATCGGCGATCCCGCCGGCATCATGTCCGGCGCCACCCGCTTTACCAAGAATCCCAAGGAGCTGACCATTGCCGAGTCCGCCGCCAACGTCATCGCTGCCAGCGGCGTGTTTGAGGACGGCTTCTCCATCCAGATGGGCTCCGGCGGCGCGTCTCTGGCAGTGGCCCGCTTCCTGCGGGAGAAGATGCTGGCCAAGGGCATCACCGCCAGCTTTGCCCTGGGCGGCATTACCGGCTCCATTGTGGACCTCCATGAAGAAGGGCTGGTGAAGAAGATTCTGGACGTCCAGTCCTTCGACCTGCGGGCGGCTGAGTCCCTGAAGAACAACCGCTTCCACCAGCAGATTTCCGCCTCCTACTACGCCAGTCCCGCCGACCCCGGCTGCGCCGTGAACCTGCTGGACGCGGTGGTGCTCTCCGCTCTGGAGGTGGACACGAATTTTGATGTGAACGTCCTCACCGGTTCGGACGGCGTGATTCGGGGGGCCATCGGCGGCCACCCGGACACGGCCTACGGCGCGGCGCTGGCTATTGTTGTCTGCCCCCTGGTCCGGGGCCGCATTCCCTGCGTGGTGAACAAGGTCAACACTGTCGTCACCCCCGGAAAGACCGTGGACGTGGTGGTTACGGACTATGGCATCGCCGTCAATCCCCGGCGCTACAAGCTGCGCCAGCGTTTGGTGGACGCCGGCATCCCCGTGTGCGGCATCGAAGAGCTCCAGAAGCGGGCGGAACAGATTGTGGGTGTGCCCGCGCCCATCGCCTATACGGACAAGGTCGTGGGCGTCGTCACTTACCGGGACGGCTCCGTCATGGACCTTATTTACCAGGTGGAGGACTGAGCGAACGGACACGGCGGCTCCGTATGGGGCCGCCGCGCCTGTCTTTGAAAGGGGGACGAGACGATGGAAGTGGAATTTGGAACGCTTCGGGGCCGCCGGTTTCAAGCGGTCCGGCAGTTCCTGACGGAGGGCGGACTGACGCCGCCGGAGACGCCGCCGCCCTTTACCGTGACGCTGCTGGAAGAGGGAGAACCGCAGGCCACCGGCTCCCTGGACGGCGGACTGCTGGAATACGTCGCCGTCCGGCCGGGGCGGCAGGGTGACGGTCTTTGCGCCGCCGTGGTCAGCCACTTGACCCGGCAGGCCCTCCAGCAGGGGAGGGAGCACCTGATGCTGTGCACGAAGCCGGAGAACCGGGGCCTCTTCGGCGGACTGGGCTTCTATCCGGTGACGGAGACGGCCGGCATGCTGCTGATGGAGAACCGGCGGCGGGGGGTGGAGGACTTTGTCTCCGCGCTGCCCCGGCCCTCCGTGCCGGGGGGACGTGTCGCCGCCATAGTGGCCAACTGCAATCCCTTCACCAGGGGGCACCGCCATCTGGCGGAGCGGGCGGCGGAGCGCTGTGACTTCCTGTATGTGTTTCTCCTGTCCGAGGACCGGAGCTTTTTCTCCGCCGGGGCCCGGCTGGAGCTGGCCCGGCGGAATCTGGCGGACCTGCCCCATACGGCGGTCTGCCCCACGGGGGACTACCTGATTTCCAACGCCACCTTCCCCACCTACTTCCTGAAAGATCAGGCCGGCGCCGCCTTTCACAGCGCGGAGCTGGACCTGAAGATCTTTGCGGAGCGGTTCGCCGCCCCCCTGGGCATCACGATGCGCTTCATGGGGGAGGAGCCCTTCTGCCCGGTTACCCGGGGGTATAACGAACAGATGCTGGCGCTGCTTCCCCAATGGGGGATTCAGCCGGTGGTGCTTCCCCGGCTGGAGGAGGGGGGCGCGCCCATCAGCGCCAGCCGGGTGCGGGAGCTTTTCCAAAGGGGGGAGCTGGAAGAACTGCGGCCGCTGGTTACGGAGACGACCTATCAATATTTGCTTGAGGAGTACCGTCATGGAGCTTCGGGACATTCTGGGAACTGATTTTGTGGAGCTGGAGGAGATGCTGGCCGAGCGGGAACGGCGGGCGGAGGTCCAGAGCCGCCTTCTGGCCGCGCAGGACGGCGGCCTGCTGTGTCTGAGCCTGAATATGGCGGGGCCGGTGAAGCGCTTTCCTCTGCTGCTCCGGGGCTATCGGGAGGGCCGCCGCCGGACGGAGGCGGCCCTGGACCGTGCCGGAGTCTCTTGGAGGTTCCTGGAGGAGCGGCTGGAAAGGGCGGGGCCCTGCGCCTTTTATCAGGTGAGAGAGAGCGTCCCGCTTCCGGAGGTGAAGGAAATTCTCTGCGGAGTGGAGGACGTCGGCCCCCTGGGCAGACTGCTGGACCTGGATTTGCTGCGGCCCGATGGGGAAAAAATCTCCCGCCGGGAGGCGGGCCGCCCGCCCCGGCGGTGTCTTCTCTGCGGGGAGGAGGCGGCGGTCTGCGGACGGAGCCGCCGCCACTCCGTGGAGGAGCTCCAGAGAGAAACTGTCCGGCTGCTGGAGTCCGGTTTTTCCGCCCAATGGGCGGACCGGGTTGCCGCCCGGGCCGTCCGGGCCATGCTCTATGAGGTGTCCGTCACCCCAAAGCCGGGCCTGGTGGACCGCCGGAACAGCGGCGCTCACCGGGACATGGATTTTTTCACCTTCCTGGACAGCATCGCCGTCCTGGGGCCCTGGTTCCGGCGGTTTTGCCTGCTGGGCTTTTCGTCGGCGGAGCGGGAGGACGCGGTCCTGTTTTCCTCCGCCCGGAGCCTGGGACAGGAGGCGGAGGAGGCCATGCGATCCGCCACCGGAGGGGTGAACACCCATCAGGGGCTGATTTTCTCCCTGGGCCTTCTCTGCGTGGCGGCCGGACAGCTGTATGCCCTCCGGCTGCCGGGAGGCGGCGAGGCGTCTCCGGGGGTGGAGGACCTCTGCCGCCGGGCGGCGGCCCTGGGGGTTCACGCGCCGCTTCCCGCCGGGTGGGAAAAGGACCGTTCCCCAGGCGGAGCCCGGGGGGAGGCCGCAGGAGGCTTTTCCTCGGTTCGCCGGTGGGTCCTGCCCGCCTTGCGGCAGGCGGAGTCCCTGGAAGAGGGGGGACGGAGGGCCCTGCTGGCCCTGCTCTCCCAGGTGGAGGATGCGAATCTTCTCCGCCGCGGGGGCCGGACGGCGCTGGAGGAGACCGCCCGGCGGGCCCGGCGGGTTCTGGCCGCCCCGGAGGGGGACTTTCCAAAGGAGCTCCAGGACTTCGATCAGGCGATGATTCAGGCGAATCTGAGCCCCGGCGGCTGTGCCGACCTCCTGGCGGTGGGGTACTTCCTGCTGTTCATGGAGTCCTGATAAAAAGACCCCGCCCGAAGGGATACTCTTTCCGGAAGAGCCCTTCGGGCGGGATTTTGCGCGATTATGGCTGCGGCGCGGCCATGCAGCTGCAGTGCCGCTGCGGATGGAACGTCTTTTCAGTCCCCAAGGCTGTGGACCGCTTCCGCGCAGGCCCGGAATTCCGCTTCGTCGGTTTGCCAGAGCTCATACTCCGACAGGGAGGGCAGCCCCATGGAGACCGTGCTTTTCCGGTAGAGCATACCGCTGTCCACGGGGCCGCTCCGTCCGGTGGTGTGGAAGGTGCGGATGCCGGCGCGGCGGTGGATGTCCCGAATGGTTTCCTTCCGCACGCCTCCGCCGGCCATGATGTGGATTCTGCCTGCCGCCTGCGCATGGAGCGCCTTCAGAACCTCCGTTCCCGACGGCGCGTCCTTGGCCTGTCCGGAGGTGAGAATGGTCCGGCAGCCGAGGCGGACGGCGGACTCCAGAGCGGCGAGGGGGTCCCGGGTCATGTCAAAAGCCCGGTGAAGCGTGACATCCATCTCTCCGGCGCAGTCCATCAGGCGGGTCATCGCCCCGGCGTCCAGATCGCCCTCCGGCGTCAGCACGCCGATGACGACGCCGTTGGCCCCCAGGTCCCGGAAGCGCCGGATTTCCTCCCGCATTTCCTCAAGCTCCATTTCCGAGTAAAGAAAGTCCCCGAAGCGGGGACGGATCAGGACGTTGACCTTCACGGGGCAGTCCCGCCGGACCTGTTGGAAGAGGGAGGGGGAGGGGGTGGTGCCTCCGATGGACAAATTGGCGCAGAGCTCCAGCCGGTCCGCTCCGCCCCGGCAGGCCGCCAGGGCGGAGACATGGGAATCCACACAGCCTTCAATCAAACCGCACATGACAAAGCTCCTTTCAAGAGGGGGCCAGGACGGCCAATAGGCCCTGGCAGCCTTCCAGTACGTCCTGATAGGTGGTCTCAAAGTCTCCGGTGTACCAGGGGTCCGCGACCTCGCCGGGGCGGTCCGTGTAGTCCATGAGGGCGTGAATTTTTCCCTCCTGGTCGCCGCCGCAGATGCGGCTCATGTTGCGCAGATTGGCCCGGTCCATGCCGATCAGGAGGTGGTACTGGGCGTAATCGGCTTTTGTGAGCTGGCGGGAGGTTTTCCCCGCGCAGCCGATGCCGTGCTCCGCCAGCTTCCGGCGGGCGGGAGGGTAGACCGGATTGCCGATCTCCTCGGTGCTGGTGGCGGCGGACTTGATGCAAAATTCGCTCTCCAGTCCCACTTTTTTCACCAGGTCTTTCATTACAAACTCAGCCATCGGGCTGCGGCATATGTTGCCGTGGCAGACGAATAAAATTTTTGTCATATCCTCAAACCTCTTGAACGTATTGATATTCCGGGCCTTGCGGGCGTCTTGCGGTATGTTCTTCTATTCATTCTCCTGGCATATCCCGGCATAAAATAGCACAGCTTTGACCCCAAAAGCAGTACAAGAAGTAGTAAATCAGGGGTGTTCGTTTCATTTTACTACTCGCTGTCTGCGACCCTTTTTCACTCCTCCCGCGCGTCCTCAAAGCCCAAATGGGTGTAGGTGTTCAGCGTGACGCCAATATCCGAGTGCCCCATGAGATACTGCGGCGTCTTGGGGTTCATGCCGCTCTTTGCCATGTTGGAACAGAATGTGTGCCCGCAAACGTGCGGGGTGACTTTGGGCATCTGCACCTTGTAGATGCTGTTGTATTTCTGGCAGATGTGTTTGAAGTAATGTTCCCGGTGAAGCGCCACCATCGGCTTGCCGGCACAGTACCGGGAGAAATGCTTGTCACCCTTTACAAATTCCAGAAATGCCCGCTCCTGCTTCCTTGTGATTGCTTCCTTTGTCACGCTGTTGTTGACAACAACGGTGGCAAGCTGAAACTCAAACGGATTTTTGCGTATCAAATCATCATCAGCCGCCATCTGAAAGGCAGGCCGGACAACGCCTCGAATGGAGTGAATAGAACGGTACCTTCTGCTGTCCTGCTGCAATTTGATAAGCCAGCACCTGGCGTTGGACAGCTTTATCCGGTCAATACGCTGCCGGTCAAAGCCCTCTTTTTTGATGATGTTGAGGACAAAATTATAGTTGGCCTCGGTATTGTGCCGGACGCCGGTTTTCTGCGAAAGATACTGTTCCACCAAATCCAGAACGGTTATTTCTCTACTACGGGGGATAATGGCGTCCTCAATGTCCCGCCGAATTTGCTTTTCCTTTTCCTGCAGGGCAAGCCCATCACGTTTCTCTTGGGGCGTGCTGTCTGCGGCTTCCGGCTTCCAACTGAAAACAAACTGGGGTTTGCCGGTGGTGTCAACGTATTTGTACGCATATTGTCCGCCTTTGCGTTGGCTCTCTTTGTTGCAAAGCATACGGTTTTTGCTGTCACGTCGTTTTCCGCTCACATTGCGTGCCTTTCTGTGAAAAGAGCCTCGGCAGGATATAAAAATATTATATCATAGCCAAGGCTCCATTTCCATATTTATTTGAACCGGCTGTTCAAGACTTTTGCAGAATAGGGCGGTTAAAGCGACGACAATGCGTCCAGAAATTGCTCAAAACGCTGACGCTTGATGAGGATTTTTACGCCATTTTGTAATGACAAATCCAGCGTCCAAATTATCGTGTACCAGCTTTCGCAGTTTCTTTTCTCCTATCCCGAAATAGCGGAAGGCCTCCTCAATGGTGAGGCAGAAATGGTGAGGCTGAATTTGTCCTTTACCTGAATGCCGATTTTCTCGGCCATAGTTCACCAGCCTTTCTTTGAAATATCCAGACCCGCAGGCGGGAGACGGGCTTTTTTGAAAATGGCAATCTTAACTTCTCACAATGAAATATCCACACAGCGGCTGCCTCCTAAAGCCGCCAAATTCAAAGCGGCGGCCAAAGTACCGCCGCTATGTGGAACGTGTATAAAGCCAATATGGAGCCTGTGTGAAACGGAAATTTTGTTATTCCCTCGGTGTGACTACAATACCGTCTGCATTATCCGTGTCACGGAAGCTGTAGGTAAAGCCGTCAGGTAAGGTCACATCGCCGGAATTGCCCTCGGTGTCCAGGCCCGGTTCGGTGTCGATTGCAATGTCTGCATCATCAATTTCCACTGAGTTCCCCAAATTTGTGTCCTGATCGTCGTTGCCCTTCTGATCGGTACAGCCAGTAAACAACGAGAAGCAGACCAGAACACAGGCCAAAATCATCATAAATTTTTTCATCCCATTTCCCTCTCTTTCAAATGTCCTCGTTTGATTTCCAGAACCACATCCGCCTGCTTTGCCACCTCGCCAGAGTGCGTCACGACCACCACGCACTTCCCGAACGCATGGGCGCTTTCTTTCAGAATTGCCGTGATTTCCCTGGCGGTGTCGGCGTCCAGGTTCCCCGTCGGCTCGTCCGCCAGAATAACCGGGGCATCGGAGGCCAGCGCCCGCGCAATCGCTACCCGCTGCTGCTGTCCGCCGGACAGTTTCAGCACATTCCGCCGGGTTTCATCCTTTGTAAGCCCCAGCCGTTTCAGAATAGGAACGGCCTCCAGCTTGGCGGTGAGCCGCACATTTTCAACGGGCGTCATGTAGTCGATCAGATTGTAACTCTGGAAAATCAGCGAGATATGATTTCTGCGGTGGTACTCCAGCCCCTTTGCCGTAATATCCTCGCCGTCAAACAGGACGCTGCCCTGTGTCGGCACATCCAGCCCGCCCAGCAGGGACAGCAGCGTGGTCTTGCCCG